>NZ_JBIGIN010000042.1:0-36994 GCF_043558715.1 Scandinavium sp. M-37 | reverse complement strand
GTAACATAAAAAAATCCGTAATCCCTGTGAGATTACGGATTCTTACACAGCCACTGGATCGGTCAACCGATCCTTAACTGATCGGCATTACGCTGATGCGGGGTTTGTTTTATTTGGCGAGTCCCAGTCGCGGGATTTCAATCGCCGGACATTTATCCATGACCACGTTCATTCCCGCATCGCGTGCCAGGACCGCTGCCTGCTCGTTGATCACACCCAACTGCATCCACAGGGTTTTCGCGCCAATAGCAATAGCCTCTTGCGCCACACCCCACGCCGCTTCGGAATTACGGAACACGTCGACCATGTCCACTTTTTCGGGCACCTCTGCCAACGTTCCATAGCCCTGTTGGCCCAGCAGCGTTTTACCCGCCACTTTCGGCGACACCGGAATAACGTGATAACCCTGATCCAGTAAATATTTCATCACCCGATAACTTGGGCGATCCGGCTTGTCGCTCGCCCCGACCAGGGCGATGGTGCGGGTTTCTTTCAAAATGCCTGCAATCTCGTTCTCTTTCATTTTGTCCTCCGGGCAATTTTGCAAAGTGTACGACAATCCCGTGAAGCCAGCCATTCAGTCATACCAGAGTATGAGGGCGGAAACGTGGATTATGTCTATATGTTAATAAAAACCCATTTCGTAAAGATTTGATACACTCTATGAACAGGCTTTTTTCAGGAGATCGCGATGAAAACGGGGATGGTCATGTTATGTCTGTTGCTTCTGATGCCTGTCAGCGTCTCTGCCACAACGCTTCGGCTCTCGGGTGATATTGATTTACTGGTCCTGGACGGCAAAAAAGTCTCCAGCCTGCTGTTACGTGGAGCGGAAAGCCTTGAAGTGGATAATGGTCCGCATCAGGTCGTATTTCGGGTCGAGAAAATCATTGTCTTGCCCGATCAGAATCGTCAGCTGTACGTTTCCCCTCCGCTGATTGCCAGCTTCAATTCGCAGTTAGTAGGCCAGATAAATTTCAGCTTGCCGCGGCTCGAAACGCTGGAAGAGACCCAGGTCTTCACCAGTACGCCGCACGTCAGCCTGCTTGATGGCAATGCGATGCCTATTCCGGTCAAACTCGATATCCTGGCCATTACCCAGGCCAGCGAGGATATCGACTACGAAACGGCCACCGAAGCCTACAACCAGGCGAATAAGCAGGCCTCCAGCACCCCGTTCAGCACTCCCCTGCCTGACGACAGCACGTTATTATCGAAAACAACTGAGCTTGATAATCCGGCGTATCAGTCGCAAACCTTGACCGAACAGCGGCTCAAGTACTGGTTTCAGCTGGCCGATCCGCAAACCCGCCATCGCTTTCTCGAATGGGCAAAATCGCAGCCGTCCTCCTGAGATCATGACCTGGCACAGGAAAATTTGCCGTTGCCGCTTGCAGCAACAGTCACTTCCAGTAATCTGTCCGCATGTTGAATAGTGGAAAATAATTATGGAACAGACAACCCGTACTCTGCCGGGCCGCAAGCATATCGCCCTGGTCGCGCACGATCACTGTAAGCAGATGCTGAAAACCTGGGTGGAGCGTCATCAGCCGCTGTTGGCTCAGCATAACCTGTACGGCACCGGCACTACCGGGAACCTGGTTCAGCGTGCGACCGGCCTGGAGGTGGCAGCCATGCTGAGCGGCCCGATGGGCGGCGATCAGCAGGTTGGCGCGATGATCGCCGAAGGCAAAATTGACGTGCTGATCTTCTTTTGGGATCCGCTGAATGCGGTCCCGCACGATCCGGATGTGAAAGCCCTGCTGCGTCTGGCAACGGTGTGGAATATTCCGGTCGCGACCAACGTGGCTACCGCCGATTTCATTATCCAGTCGGCGAACTTCAATACCCCGGTTGAGATTCAGATCCCCGATTATCAGCGTTATCTGGCTGAACGGTTGAAGTAATTACGGAGTGCCCGGCGGCACTGCGTTTGCACGGGCCTACCGTTTTTATCGGCTCCGTCAGCGTAGCACCCCGGGCAATTTAGCGCCTTAATCACGGTTTACGCGCGACCGGCACATCCAGGTATTTCAGCACTTCAACAAACACCGACGGCTGCGCTTTGTTGTACATCAACCATACCCGCTGCCGAGCCCGCGTCATCGCCACGTACAGCAAACGCCGTTCTTCCGCATCCGGAAAATCCTCTGGCTGTGGCAATAGCGCCTGCTCCATCACTGATTCACGCGCGGGAGCCGGGAACGCATCCTGCCCGTCCTGCAAGCCCAACACAATCGCGTAATCGGCCTGTTGACCTTTGCTGGCATGGATGGTCATAAAATCAATTTGCAGCTTCGGCCAGCGCGTCGCCGCTTTGTCCAGCGCCGCAGGCTTCAGATGGTGATAACGCGCCATGATCAGAATGCGCTGCTCCGGCTTTGCATACCCGCTGAGCTTATCGAGTAACGCATCCAGCTGATCGTCTGCCAGCAGCGTGACGGCCTTTTTATCTCCAGCCGACAGACTGTTCAGCGGCTTGCTAAGCTGATGCGGATTTTGCTGAATAAATCGATTGGCGATCTCGCCGATTCGGCTGTTGAAGCGGTAGGTGGTGTCGAGCGCACAGCAGTCACCTTCGCCAAAATAGTGATTAAACGCGGTGGTCAGCGACAGTTGCGCCCCGCTGAAACGGTAGATAGCCTGCCAGTCATCGCCGACGGCAAACAGCGTGGTCTGAGAATTTTGTTTACGCAAGGCCGCCAGCAGCGCGGCACGCTGCGGTGAAATGTCCTGAAACTCATCCACCAGAATATGTTTCCATGGGCTGACGAAACGCCCTTTCTCCAGCACGTTAATCGCCTGATGAATCAGTCCGGAAAAATCCAGCGCGCCTTCGTCCTTCAGTGCCGTTTTCCACGCTTTAAGCAATGGCGCCATCAGCTTGACGCGTTTGCCAAAGAGTTCGCGCACTTCTTCCGGCGCGCCGTCAATCATTTCGGCCTGTGAACCACCGTGGCTGCGCATCAGACTGACCCAACGGTCAAGTCGGCTGCCCATACGGCGCAGGATTTTAGGGTCGTGCCAGTAGTCTTCCTCCGGCACCTCCCATTCCATTTCTTCTGTTAGCCATTGTCGCCAGCCTTTGGCCTGCGCTTTTTTCTCCTGACACTGCTGCTGCCAGCAGTCGGTCAGTAATTTCTGTCGAGCCGCCGTGTCATTTTCCAGCTTGCTGATGACCGGCACTTTTTTACTGCCCTGCTGAATAATATGCAACGCCAGCGCGTGAAACGTTTTGGCGCTGATGGCGTCAGTATGCAGACGTTCACGGATACGTTCGTCCATCTCCTGCGCGGCCTTTCGGCCAAACGCCAGCAGTAATATTTGTGAGGCGTCGGCTTCACCGCGCGTCAGCAGCCAGCCCGCCCGGGCCACCAGCACCGAGGTTTTGCCACTGCCAGCCCCGGCAAGTACCAGTAATGAACGCTCGCCATTCACTACCGCCCGCGCCTGAGCGCTGTTCAACGGCGAGGATTCGATCCCTTCGAAGAAGGCAGCATACTGGGTCAGCATTGTTTCAGTAAAAGCCTGATTGTGCTTCAACCGGCTGGCATCCCTATCCTTCAACCACGCCTGACACTGCCGCCAAAGTTCGCGACAATTGTCAAAACTCTCCAGCCGACTGACAGGGACAGGCAGTGCTTCAAGCGCATTAAGAATTTTTTGTCGCAGCTGTGCGACCGCATCGCGGGTCAGCCATTTGCCTTCCGCACTGTGACGCGAAATCACCGCCAGCTGCTGACGCAGTACCTCGGCGGCGATGCTGCTCATCTCCTCGCTCCACTGCTGCCAGCGGGTTTGCAGGTGATGATAAAAACGTTGGGTATCAGCCCATTCAGTGCCGTGCAGGCGCACCACTTTGTCATCCGGCAGGACGAACTCCAGTTCGCCCCACACTAGCCCACGCTTACAGTGGATAGCGGTTAGCTGATTAAAAGGAATCAGATATTCATGGCGATCGCCGGACACTTTGACCCCGGCATTCAGGAGTTCAACCCGGTCATAAGGATGCTGAGCCATTCGTTTGCCGAGGGCGGTTGCTTTTAGTTCCATGTCTTGCCAAATCCCGGAGGTAGACTTATGCATGACAGTGTAACCGCCAGATTCCAGGTGCTCCAGCGCTAAAAAACGTTACAATCATCAGGTCTTTCGATTCACAGGACTGAACAGAGGTCATATGCGTACCGTTCTGAATATTTTGAATTTTGTGTTAGGTGGTTTTTTTACAACGCTGGGCTGGTTACTGGCTACGGTGGTCAGTATGGTGCTGATTGTTACCTTACCGATGACCCGTTCCTGCTGGGAAATTACCAAACTTTCGTTCCTGCCGTTTGGCAACGAAGCCGTACACGTGGATGAGCTGAATCCGGACGACAAAAGTGGTCTGATGAACACCGGTGGTACGGTGCTGAACATCCTGTGGTTCGTGCTGTTCGGCTGGTGGTTGTGTCTGACGCACATCGTCGCAGGCATTGCGCAGTGTCTCACCATTATCGGCATTCCGGTGGGGATAGCGAACTTCAAAATCGCCGCAATTGCCCTGTGGCCGGTAGGCCGCCGCGTGGTCTCTGTCGAAACGGCCCGCGCCGCACGCGAAGCCAATGCGCGTCGTCGTTTTCAGTAATCGGGGCTGATTGCCGAATGTTAAGCCCAATATTGCGCCGCTATACCTGGAACAGCGCCTGGCTGTATAACGCCAGAATCTTCATCGCTCTGTGCGGGACCGCCGCCCTGCCGTGGTGGCTGGGCGAAGTAAAACTCACCATCCCACTGACACTTGGCGTGGTTGCCGCCGCGCTGGCGGACCTCGACGACAGACTGGCAGGTCGCCTGCGTAATCTGCTGATTACGCTGGTGTGCTTTTTCATTGCGTCGGCATCGGTAGAACTGCTATTTCCCTGGCCATGGGCATTCGCGCTGGGCCTGACGCTGTCCACCAGCGGGTTTATTCTGTTGGGCGGCCTGGGTCAGCGTTACGCCACTATCGCGTTTGGCGCACTGCTGATTGCCATCTACACCATGCTCGGTGTGTCGCTGTATGAGCACTGGTATCAGCAGCCGTTGCTGCTGCTCGCGGGCGCCATTTGGTACAACCTGCTGACCTTAACCGGGCATCTGATTTTCCCGATCCGTCCGTTGCAGGATAATCTCGCCCGCAGCTATGAACAGTTGGCTCACTATCTGGAACTTAAATCCCGATTATTCGATCCGGATATCGAAAATGAAACCCAGGCCCCGCTGGTTGAACTGGCAATGGCTAACGGACAACTGGTCGCGACGCTTAATCAGACCAAAGCGTCGTTGCTGACCCGTCTGCGTGGAGACCGTGGCCAGCGCGGGACACGTCGTACCCTGCACTACTATTTTGCTGCCCAGGATATCCACGAACGCGCCAGCTCCTCGCATGTGCATTACCCTTCGCTGCGCGATACCTTCCGTTACAGCGACGTGATGTTCCGTTTCCAGCGCCTGCTTTCGATGCAGTCTCAGGCTTGCCAGCAGCTCTCTCGCTCCATTCTTTTACGCACGCCGTATCAGCACGATTCACGCTTTGAGCGTGTTTTTGCGCATCTGGATGCAGCCCTGGAACGCGTGAGCGCCAGCGGGGCAGATAAAGAACAGATGAAAGCGCTGGGCTTTTTACTGAACAACCTGCGCGCCATCGACGCCCAACTGGCAACCATCGAGTCTGAGCAGCAAATGGCGATGCCGCAGAGTGAAACCGAGACGCAGCTGGCCGACGATCGTTTGCACGGATTCAGCGATGTCTGGCTGCGGTTGAAGCGCAACTTTTCATCTGACTCCGCCCTCTTCCGCCACGCGGTGAGAATGTCGCTGGTCCTGTGCGCCGGCTATGCCTTTATTCAGTTTACCGGGATGCATCACGGATACTGGATTTTGCTCACCAGCCTGTTCGTGTGCCAACCGAACTATAACGCGACGCGCCACCGTCTGGCGCTGCGCGTTATCGGCACCCTAATAGGTGTGGCAATTGGGCTGCCAGTGCTGTTACTGGTGCCGTCAGTGGAAGGTCAGTTGTTGCTGATTGTGCTGACCGGCGTGCTGTTTTTCGCTTTCCGCAACGTGCAGTACGCCCATGCCACCATGTTTATCACCCTGCTGGTGCTACTGTGCTTTAACCTGTTGGGCGAAGGTTTTGAGGTAGCCTTGCCGCGTGTTATCGACACGCTGATAGGCTGTGCCATCGCCTGGGCTGCGGTCAGCTTTATCTGGCCCGACTGGAAGTTCCGTAACTTGCCGACGGTGATGGCGCGAGCAGTCGATGCCAACTGCCGTTATCTGGATGCGATTCTGGAGCAGTATCACCAGGGCCGTGATAACCGTCTGGCTTACCGGATTGCCCGTCGCGATGCTCATAACCGGGATGCGGAACTGGCGTCGGTGGTTTCTAATATGTCGACCGAGCCTCGGGTAACCGCGGACATGCGTGAAACCGCTTTCCGACTTTTGTGCCTGAACCACACCTTTACCAGCTATATTTCGGCGCTGGGCGCCCACCGGGAAAAGTTAACCAATCCCGATATCCTCGCCCTGCTGGATGATGCGGTGTGCTACGTCGATGACGCGTTCCATCACACGCCCTCAGACGAGCAGCGTGTGCAAAGTGCGTTAGCGGGATTAATGGAACGGATCCGTCATCTTGAACCCGGGTCTGATATCAAAGCGCCGCTGGTCCTGCAGCAGATTGGATTAATGGTGAGCCTGTTACCTGAGTTTTGCCGCCTGCAGCAGCAGGTTACTCCTCAGTCGGCCTGACTTTCCTTTTCGCCGTCATCATCTCCGCCCACTCCTGGAGATGCTGACGGCGTTGCATCGGAACGATGGCCGCATGGATCCCCTGAATGGCCCCCTCCAGCGCAAATAACACGCTGATACTGAGATCTTTGCGAATGCCGCGAAGACGAGTCCAGACCGCCATCGCCCCCAACCGCCGCAGCGTCACCTCATCGTGAATTCCCGCCTCAAACAGCAGGAGCTCAAGCTGAAAAGTTATGTTGGGCAACTTACGCAGCCGCTGCGAATCACAGCGCAGGCTCTTTTCGTTTTGCGCTCCCCGTAAGGACAGCGCAGACAATCGCAATAAGAGCGGTTGGTTATGCCAAAGTGTGTCATCCACCCAGTAGTAGTTCAGTGAAATCGGCCGCCCACGCTTAGCTAGCGTTAATAATCGTGGCGGCGTTGCGGCATGATAGACCGCACTTTGCTCACACACCCTGAGATAAAGGTCGCCATGCGCCACCATGGCAAACACGGTGTCATCGATTGAAAGGCTGTATCCGCCAAATAATGCGCGGTGATGAATGGTGCCTAATGAGGACAAACATTCCTCACATTGATAGATCCGTTTATATGATAGTTTTCCCATGATTATATCCTGTAATCATGCAGTTAGATGAAAGAGTTCGGGTAACGGATCCGTTAGAAACGACCATAGGCAACTTCATTTGCGGGGGCAAGAGGTTCTTCACGGAGGGGAGGAATTCTGTGCAATTTTGCGAGGTGCTTTCAGAAAATGAGGTTGATCTTTAAACCCACCAGGTATACTGTATATTCATACAGTAACCCACAGGGCGGGATTCACAATGTACACTTCAGGTTATGCAAATCGCAAAGCAATGGTTTCTGCAACCGCAGTCAACCAACCCCAGCAGAGTTCCACTGGGCTTATCAGCGAAGTGCTTTATCGTGAGGATCAGCCGATGATGACTCAACTGCTGCTGCTCCCTCTTTTGCAGCAGCTCGGCCAGCAGGATCGCTGGCAGCTGTGGCTCACCCCGCAGCAAAAATTGAGCCGTCAGTGGGTTCAGGCCTCGGGCCTTCCACTATCAAAAGTGATGCAGGTGAGTCAGATGCTGCCAGGTGCTACGCTTGATTCAATGATTCGTGCACTGCGTACCGGAAACTATAGCGTTGTCATTGGCTGGATTGCTGAAGAATTGAGCGAAGAAGATCAACATCGGCTCGCTAATGCAGCCGAAGAAGGTCACGCCATGGGGTTCATTATGCGTCCGGTTCGAACCTCTTCTCAGCCATCGAGACAGTTTCCTGGGCTAAAAATTCACTCGAATTTGTATCATTAAGTAAATTTAGGATTTTTCCTGGTATTTTTTTTGCGCGATCGATAAGCCATGATTATATACGGGTTATTTTAGGAAAGTGCTTGTGTGGTGCGGTTCTCAGCATTTTGTTCGGAACAAAAATTCAACATAAATGTTAAATAATGTGTATACAACTCTTTTTTTTTCATATGCCTGACGGACTTCACACTTGTAAGTTTCCAAGTACGTTGTAGACTTTACATCGCCAGGGGTGATCGGCTTAAGCCACAGATTATGGCGTACTTATAGTTAGGTCCCGCCCCCGGTGAAGGATTTAACCGTGAACTTCTACATGGATATTCATGGCGATTTTTGGATGATAACGAGGCGCAAAAAATGAAAAAGACAGCTATCGCGATTGCAGTGGCACTGGCTGGCTTCGCTACCGTAGCGCAGGCCGCACCGAAAGATAACACCTGGTATGCTGGTGGTAAGCTGGGCTGGTCTCAGTTCCACGATACCGGTTGGTATGACAGCTCCCTGAACAACAACGGTCCAACCCACGAAAGTCAGCTTGGCGCTGGTGCTTTCGGTGGTTACCAGGTAAACCCGTATGTTGGTTTCGAAATGGGTTATGACTGGCTGGGCCGTATGCCTTATAAAGGCGACCAGGTTAACGGTGCATTCAAAGCTCAGGGCGTTCAGCTGACTGCTAAACTGGGTTACCCGGTAACCGACGATCTGGATGTTTACACCCGTCTGGGCGGCATGGTATGGCGCGCTGACTCCAGCAACAACGTTGCTGGCGACAACCACGACACCGGTGTTTCCCCAGTATTCGCTGGTGGCGTTGAGTGGGCTATGACCCGTGATATCGCTACCCGTCTGGAATACCAGTGGGTTAACAACATCGGCGACGCTGGCACTGTAGGTGTTCGTCCAGACAACGGCATGCTGAGCGTAGGTGTTTCTTACCGTTTCGGTCAGAACGACGTTGCTCCAGTTGTAGCTCCGGCTCCAGCTCCAGCTCCAGAAGTACAGACCAAGCACTTCACTCTGAAGTCTGATGTTCTGTTCAACTTCAACAAATCTACTCTGAAACCAGAAGGTCAGCAGGCACTGGATCAGCTGTACTCCCAGCTGAGCAACCTGGATCCTAAAGACGGTTCCGTAGTGGTTCTGGGCTTCACCGACCGTATCGGTTCTGATTCCTACAACCAGAAACTGTCTGAGCAGCGTGCACAGTCTGTTGTCGATTACCTCGTATCTAAAGGTATCCCGTCTAACAAGATCTCCCCACGTGGTATGGGTGAATCCAACCCAGTTACAGGCAACACCTGTGACAACGTGAAAGCTCGCGCTGCACTGATCGACTGCCTGGCACCAGATCGTCGCGTAGAGATCGAAGTTAAAGGCATCAAAGACGTTGTAACTCAGCCACAGGCTTAAGTTATCGTCTAATAAAAAACCCCGCGATGCGGGGTTTTTTTTGTCCTGCGAATCTGAAATAGATAAGCCTGAGGCTACAACTTACCTGAATTATTCCCTGTTACTCTTTCCCTAACATAGCCTGCAAGTCCTGCTTCAGCGTGCTCATCTTAGTGGCATACTTCTCTTTGTTTTCCGCATCTTCAATCAGCTGCACAATCGTTTCTGACAGCGTTTTACCACGACGTTGTGCGAGACCCGCCAGCCGTTGCCAGACGATAAATTCCAGGTCGATAGATTTCTTGCGAGTATGCTGATGCTCAGCGTTGAAGTGCCGCTTGCGCCGCGCCCGAATCGTCTGTTTGAGACGATTGAACAACCCGGGGTTCATGTGCTGCTCAATCCAGTCGTTTACCTGTACAGGTTCGTTTTCGAGCGTCAACAAGGTATCTACCGCGTCCTGTGCCGCGCTGGCCTCAATGTAGCGGGTGATGAGCTCACCTTCCCGGTGCTTTTTCACCAGGTACTTCCATTTCCAGCCGCTTTCAAGGTTTTCCAGTTGTTGATATTTCATTGCGATCTCAATGTGACCGTGTAACTCATTTCAGGATAACAGGTTTTTGCTGATGTGCTGAGAAGAAATCACCCTTGTCTCGCAAGGCTAACGCCGTCACAAAAGTAGCCCGCTAATCCCCGTGTGCTGACTGACGCCTTGAGGTATAATCACCCGCTTTACATCTGACTAAAAAACAGCGACTTTGACGATTACAAAACTTTCACGGCGCGATTTAGCCCCTGACCTTGAAGCTTATCAGACGCTGTTAGCCCAGCCTGATTTAGCCACCGAAACCGATTCCTTACCCAGCGAACTGCAGGCTCGTCTGCACTACGCGCTGGATCAATTCCTTTATCCTCAGGCTATCTCTGACATCCTGCTTGTTAAAGCCCCAGAGGAGCCGGAATACCTGCAACTGCTGGCGGATGCGACGCGCGAATTGCGAAAGAGCCCGACAACGCTGTGTGGCGTTCAGTACACGGTTAATGGCAACGCCGTCAGCCTGACCCCCGCCTCAGCGCCAGAAGACAACTTCGCAAGCCTGAGCCCGGTGATTCAGGCCGATTGGGTTGAAGCCGAGCAACTGTTCGGCTGCGTCCGTCAATTTAACGGCGAAATCACGCTCCAGCCAGGTCTGGTACATCAGGCTAACGGCGGCGTGCTGATCCTGTCATTGCGCAGCCTGCTCTCGCATCCACTGCTGTGGATGCGTCTGAAAAACATCGTTTCCCGCCAGCGCTTTGACTGGCTGACCTTTGATGACGCTCGCCCCCTCCCGGTCACAATCCCCTCCATGCCGTTGTCGCTGAAGGTGATGCTGGTCGGTGAACGCGAATCGCTGGCGGACTTCCAGGAGATGGAACCGGAGCTGTGCGAAAAAGCCATCTACAGTGAATATGAAGATAATCTGCAGATAGTCGATGAAGACGCGCAGAAACTCTGGTGTCAGTGGGTGTGGCATATCGCTCGTGGCCTGAACCTACCGGGCCCGGATACCGATGCCTGGCCGCTTTTGATTCAGGAAGGCGCTCGCTACACTGGCGACCAGCAGGCATTGCCGCTGTGTCCGCTGTGGATTGGTCGCCAGCTGCGTGAAGCCGCGGCTTTCTGTGAGGGTAAACGCTTTAACGCAGAGCAGCTGGCAACGATGCTCAATCAGCGTCAGTGGCGTGAAGGCTACCTTGCCGAGCGCATGCAGGACGAAATTCTGCTTGAGCAGATCCTGATTGAAACCGAAGGTGAACAGATTGGGCAGATCAACGCTCTGTCAGTGGTTGAGTTCCCGGGTCACCCGCGAGCCTTCGGTGAGCCTTCACGAATCAGCTGCGTAGTGCATATTGGCGATGGTGAGTTCACCGATATCGAGCGGAAAGCGGAACTCGGCGGAAACATCCATGCCAAAGGCATGATGATCATGCAGGCGTTCCTGATGTCAGAGCTCGGGCTGGATCAACAAATCCCCTTCTCTGCCTCACTGACGTTCGAACAATCCTACAGTGAAGTGGACGGTGACAGCGCGTCAATGGCTGAACTCTGTGCGCTCATCAGCGCGCTGTCGAACGTGCCGGTCAATCAGAGCCTGGCGATTACCGGCTCCGTTGATCAGTTCGGTCGTGCGCAGCCGGTCGGTGGCCTTAATGAAAAAATTGAAGGCTTCTTCGCCATCTGTCAGCAACGCGGCTTAACGGGCAAGCAGGGCGTCATTATTCCTGCCGCCAACGTGCGTCATCTTAGCCTCGCGCAGGATGTGCAGCAGGCCGTAGAAGCGGGTGAATTTTCACTGTGGGCGATAGATGATGTGACCGATGCCCTTCCACTCCTGACGCAGTTGATTTGGGATGGGGAAGGTCAAACCACGCTTCTGCAAACTATTCAGGAACGTATAGCTCAGGCAAATCAGCAGGATACACGTCATCGCCCGTGGGCGTTACGCTGGATGAACTGGTTTCATTCAAACTGATCGGACTTGTTCAGCGTACACGTGTTAGCTATCCTGCGTCGCGAACTCAAAATAAGGCTTACTGAAAACATGGTAGATAAACGCGAATCCTATACAAAAGAAGATCTTCTTGCCTCCGGACGCGGCGAGCTGTTTGGCGAAAAAGGCCCACAGCTGCCGTCAGCCAACATGCTGATGATGGACCGTGTCGTTAAAATGTCCGAAACAGGCGGTAACTTCGATAAAGGCTACGTGGAAGCAGAACTGGATATCAATCCAGACCTGTGGTTCTTCGGTTGCCACTTCATTGGCGACCCGGTAATGCCTGGCTGCCTCGGCCTTGATGCCATGTGGCAGCTGGTTGGTTTCTATCTGGGCTGGCTCGGCGGTGAAGGCAAAGGCCGTGCGCTGGGCGTGGGTGAAGTGAAATTCACCGGTCAGATCCTGCCGACGGCGAAAAAAGTGACCTATCGCATCCACTTCAAACGCGTTATCAACCGTCGTCTGATTCTGGGTATCGCGGATGGTGAAGTGCTGGTTGACGGTCATCGCATCTATGAAGCGACCGACCTGAAGGTTGGCCTGTTCCAGGACACCTCTGCGTTCTAATTCGTTTCATTGCCCTTTAGGGCTTTCAGAAACGGCGAAGCCTCTGCATGCAGAGGCTTCTTTGTTTTAAAGAGACAGCATCAGGCGATAACTGCCCTGTCCTCCATGGCTTCTCGCCAGCCTCCCAGCCAGTGTGACCTTTGGTTTAAGGTCTGATAAGGACAGATTTCTTTTGATTTACCAGCGATGCCAGCCTGGTATCCACGTTGATGTGCCCGTTCCAGGCGATCACGTTTTTGTCTCTTCATGCCTCGTTTCCCTCATTTTTTGATCTGGTGGAAAAGAAAACAATGGTCACCAAATGTGCAACCACACATTAGGGATAACCTGAATCGGGCGCAGCGTCAATGCGCAAAATTCACGCCAGTGTCATATTTGTGAGCTACTCAGAAGTTCATTTGTACAAAAAGTGTGAAGCGGCACAACTAACCGCCTGAGGCCAAATGCAAAAAAAACCGCAGCAGAAACATGTCTGCTGCGGTTTTAACGGTGATGAATTTTACTTATGGCAAGCGATTCATCGACTGAGCAATCGCGGCGGCTTCCTGACTCCAGGCCTGCGCCAGCGTTTTCACCATCGCATCATAGCCGTCCTGCTGCTGCTTGATTTCAATGTGGAATGGACGCTTGATGAGCTGCCCCTGATGGTTCAGGAGCCACTCACCGCTGACAATGACCTTCCCATCGTAACGGCCATGAAAACCGCTGACATTGACGTTCAGCGTATCCTGGCTGCTGCCTAACGGCTGCGAGGCCACTACCCAGCCCGGAAGCTGGTTACTCAGGTTCGCCACCAGCGTGGTACGCAGCTGCTGATCCAGTGGGCTGGCCCACAGATTATTATTGGCAATCACGTACTGCACGTCGCTGGTCTGATACACCACGCCGTTTCCGGCGAGGTAATCAGGAATGCTCACTTGCTCCACCCAAAGCAGGCGTCCATCCTGGCTGGCCGTGCTTTGTACTCCCGTTTGCGGGAGTGGCAGTTGATAGTACGTTTTGCTTTCAGTGCCGCTGCTGCATGCCGACAGCAGGCAGACCATCGCTACGGCGGGTAGCCATTTTTTCATTCTTTTGCCCTCTTCGGCTGCGGATCCTTTTTATCCTTCGCTTCGAACACCAGTGCGTTGCTCTTATCGTTGAGCGTTTTCAGTACCGGCTGGAGTTCACGCAGAACCTGATCCAGACGCTGCATATCACCGACCATCTTATTGTAGGCCGCGGAGCCCGGCTGGAAGCCCTGCATACTGCGGTTCAGCTCACGCAGCGTTTTCTGCATGTCGGCTGGCAGGTCCTGCATCGACTGGCTGGCGGTAATCTTATTCAGATTATCCAACGTGGCCTGCATATGCTTCATCGTGGTCTGGCTTTCTTGCAGCGTATTGGTTGCCTGCTGTAACAGCGGGTTCAACGGCAGGTTGTTGATCTTATCGAGAGCATCCATCAGACGCTGTTGAATCTGCGCCAGGCCACCACTCACGGTTGGAATGATAGCGAAACCGCCGAATTCACGGAACTTGCCGCGCGGTTCAGCCTTCGGATAGAAATCGAGATCGATATACAACGCGCCGGTGACCAGATTCCCTGACTTCAGAGAACCCCGCAGTCCCCGGTCAACCAGGGTATCCAGATGTTTACGAATATCCGGATCGCCGCCGAGCTGATTAATCAGGCGTTCAGGCTCGATGCGCACCTGTACCGGAATGCGATAATCGTCATTCAGACGCTGATGCAGCCCTGGAATAAAGAACGGCACTTTACCGACGGTCCCAAGACGAATACCGCGGAATTCTACCGGAGCGCCAGGCTGAAGCCCACGAACCGAATCTTTAAAGAACATCACGTAATCAATATGCTCGGTGTACATCGCATCCTGAATGGTGCGCTGATCATCAAACAGGTGATATTCCGTTTTATTCGCCACCGGCTCGCCAAGTTCCTGCCCTTCCGGCACGTCAAAGCTCACGCCCCCGCCAAACAGCGTGGACAGGGAACCCATCTCGACACGCATCCCGGCCGAGGTCAGATCCACCGCAATACCGCTGTCTTTCCAGAAGCGTACGTTGGTGGTGACCAGTCGATCGTTCGGCGCATTGATAAACAGCTGATAACTGATGGTGCGTTTTTCCGGATTAAAGTTGCTGGTTTCCACCGAGCCAACGCGATAACCCCGGAACAGCACCGGGTCACCCGGAGAAAGCTGTCCCGCCTTTTTGCTTTCGAGGTTTATGCGGATGCCCTTCGCATCTGGCGGTGCCAGCGGCGGTGCATCCAGCAGCGAGAACTGGGCAGGCTGAGCGCCCTTTTTACCCGGTTGCAGTTCGATGTACGCTCCTGACAGCAATGTGCCAAGGCCGCTGATCCCTTCGCGCCCTACCTGCGGTTTGACCACCCAGAACACGGAATCGCCATGCAGCAGTTTTTCCATGCCGGTGTTCAGACGCGCCTTAATTTCGACGTGCGTCAGGTCATCGGTCAATGTGGTACTTTCCACCACCCCGACGTCCACGCTGCGGCTCTTGATGCGGGTTTTTCCGCCTTCAATACCTTCCGCGTTGGTCGTCATCAGCGTCACTTCCGGGCCCTGATGGCTGTAGTGATAAAAGATTATCCAGGCGCCAATCAGTGCGGTGACGATGGGAAAGATCCACACCGGCGACCAGTTTTTCACCTTCTGCACTTTGGCCTCTCCACTCTTATTTTCCATGTTATTGCTTTTCCTCATGGCTTGATTCTGGCTCACGATCCCATAACAGACGCGGATCGAAGGTCATGGCGGAGAACATTGTCATCACAACCACCAGCGCGAACATCACTGCTCCAATCGCCGGATAGATATTCATTAACCCTCCCATGCGTACCAGCGCTGACAGCACTGCTATCACAAAGACATCAATCATTGACCAGCGGCCAACGAATTCAACCACCTCATACAGTAAATGCAGCCGCTCGCTGTCTCGCTTCCCTTTCCCGTTGGCATTCCAGCACAGCCAGGCGATGGCGATCATTTTCAGCGTCGGCACCATAATACTGGCAATAAATATCACCATGGCGACCGGATACGATCCTTCACTCCAGATCAATATGACACCCGCGATAATGGTCGAGGGCATTTTATCGCCCAACAGATCCGTAATCATGATCGGCATAATATTGGCAGGGAAATAGAGCAGGATAGAGGTCACTAACAGTGCCAGCGTCCACTGTACGCTGTTTTTACGCCTGACCGTGCCCTTCGATTCACAGCGCGGACATACGTGCTGGTCAGCGGGCAAAATAGCCGTGCAGCAGGAGCATGACCGCAGGCCTTGCTGAATGCCCGGCACGCCCACTTTTAGCGGCTGATCCAGTTTCGGCATTGGGGCGATATCTTCCCACAGCCAGCGGCGGTCAACGCACTGAAAGGCGCGCAGCTGCAGCAAACAGAACAGACACCAGGGGATAAAACTGCTGCCGACACCAACATCCCCGTAAGCCATCAACTTCACAAAACTGACTAACACCCCGGCGAGAAAGATTTCCGCCATTCCCCAGCTTTTTAAATGGAACAGGATGCGGGCAAGAAAGGCCTGGATTTTTTCCGGCAGCGGCACCCGATTGACCAGCAAGATAATGGTCAGCAGGCAAAACGCCGGGACCAACTGGACAAACAGCAGGAAAAAGGTGCCAAGGCTGGCATAGTCTTGGGTGAATAATACGCGGGGAATTTCCAGCAGTTCGACTTCACTGTTAATTCCGCCCACGCTCATATTAACGAAGGGAAACAGGTTAGCCAGCAACAGCATGAACAGCGCCACCAGCGCATAGGCGGTGGGCCGCTGTCGCGGCTCATCCCATTCCGTGGTAAGCGTTGTGTGACAACGAGGACACAACGCTTTGTGGCGGTGCTCAAGGTGCGGTAACGCCACCAGCATATCGCATTGTGGGCACAGAATGTGCCCGGTCGCAGGGTGATGCTCGCACATGAACGTTCCTCTCATTAACCGCCGTTTTTTAACGCTTCAAGATATTCCCAGCGTTCAAAGGCTTCTTCCAGTGCCTTTTCCGCTTGCGCCATATCCGCCAACACTTGTTGCGTGTGGTCATGAGATTGACTAAAGAAAGTCGGGCTTGCTACCTGCGCCTGTAATCCTTCCAGGTTCGCTTCAAGTTCCTCAAGCCGTTGAGGAAGCTGCTCTAATTCGCGCTGCAGGTTATAGCTTAGTTTGCTGGGCGCGCGTTTGACAGTTCCTGCTTTCGCCTGCTCTTTGGGACTCTTCGTGTCGACAGTCTGTTTTCTCGCCAATGACTGCGATTGCTGCCCACGGGCATCGTGATAGCCGCCAACGTAGGCACCAATTTTGCCGTCGCCTTCGAAGATCCAGCAGTCGGTGACGGTGTTATCGACGAACTGACGATCGTGGCTGACCAGCATAACCGTACCCTGATAGCCGTCGATCAGCTCTTCGAGCAGTTCGAGGGTTTCAACGTCCAGGTCGTTGGTGGGTTCATCGAGGATCAGCAGGTTGCTGGGTTTGAGGAACAAGCGTGCCAGCAGCAGGCGGTTACGTTCCCCGCCGGATAGCGCGCGTACCGGCGTCATGGCGCGTTTCGGATGGAACAGGAAGTCCTGCAGATAACCGAGCACGTGGCGCGGTTTACCGTTGACCATCACTTCCTGTTTGCCTTCGGCCAGGTTGTCCATCACCGTTCTGTCCGGATCGAGTTCGGCGCGGTGCTGATCGAAGTAGGCCACTTCCAGTTTGGTGCCCACATGCACGCGACCGCTGTCAGCCTGCAGCTGACCCAGCATCAGTTTCAACAGCGTGGTTTTACCACAGCCGTTCGGGCCGATCAGCGCAATTTTGTCGCCGCGCTGAACCTGGACAGAGAAATCCTTCACCAGCACTTTGCCATCGACCTGGTAATCGACGTTTTCCAACTCAAACACGATTTTGCCTGAGCGGCTGGCTTCTTCGACCTGCATACGCGCGCTGCCCAACACTTCGCGACGCTCGCTACGCTCACGGCGCATATCTTTCAGCGCACGGACTCGGCCTTCGTTACGGGTACGACGGGCTTTGATGCCCTGGCGGATCCAGACTTCTTCCTGCGCCAGCTTGCGGTCGAACTCGGCGTTTTGCAGTTCTTCCACGCGCAGCATCTCTTCTTTTTCCAACAGATACTGATCGTAGTTACCCGGATAGGTCACCAGCTTGCCGCGATCGAGATCGACAATGCGCGTGGCCATATTGCGGATAAACGAACGGTCGTGCGAGATGAAGATAATGGTGCCTTTAAACGTTTTCAGGAACCCTTCCAGCCAGTCGATGGTTTCGATGTCCAGGTGGTTCGTCGGTTCGTCGAGCAGCAACACCCGCGGGCCGCTGACCAGTGCGCGGCCCAGCGCCGCTTTACGCAGCCAGCCGCCGGAGAGCGAACTCAACGCCATGTCGGCCTCGAGGCCCAACTGTTCCAGCACTTCGTTAATGCGGCTTTCAATCTGCCACAGACCGTGGTGATCCAGCAGCTCCTGCAGCTTCGCCATCTCGTTGAGATTTCTGTCGCTCGGGTCAGTCATCACCAGATGAGAAATCTCGTGATAGCGCTTGAGGTATTCCGCCTGCTCTGAGATACCTTCGGCGATGAAATCGTACACGCTGCCTTCCACATTGCGCGGCGGATCCTGTTGCAGACGCGCCACGACCAAGTCCTGTTCATAGATGATGCGACCATCATCCAGGCCCTGCTCGCGGTTGAGGATTTTCATCAGCGTCGATTTACCGGCGCCGTTGCGCCCAACCAGACAGACGCGTTCGTTATCCTCGATATGCAGTTCAGTGTTATCAAGGAGAGGCGCATCGCTGAATGACAGCCACGCACCATGCATACTAATTAAAGACATTTATTCTTTCCTTCAGGCTGCAGTAATCAGCCAGCAGTTATGGATCTGACGGTTACGGGCAAAATCAGGCGAAAGCGTTTTTTGAGTAATTTCTTCTGCTTTCAGGCCCAGTTTTGCCATGCCGTCGCTATCAAGTTTGAAGCCGCGCTTGTTGTTGGAGAACATGATCGTGCCGCCTTTACGCAGCAAACGTTTCAGATCGGCCATCAGCTTCAGGTGATCGCGCTGCACGTCGAATGTATCTTCCATGCGCTTAGAGTTAGAGAAGGTCGGCGGATCGATAAAGATCAGGTCAAACTGTTCGTCAGCATCACGCAGCCAGCCAAGCACATCCGCCTGCAACAGGCGGTGTGGACGTCCGGTCAAGCCGTTGAGACGCAGGTTACGTTCAGCCCATTCCAGATAAGTGCGCGACATATCCACGGTAGTGGTGCTGCGTGCGCCGCCTAAACCTGCATGTACGCTGGCGCTGCCGGTGTACGAGAACAGGTTAAGGAAGTCTTTGCCTTTGCTCATCTGGCCCAGCATCCGGCGAGCGATGCGGTGGTCGAGAAACAGGCCGGTATCGAGATAGTCAGTCAGATTCACCCACAGGCGCGCGTTATACTCGCTAACCTGCATGAATTCGCCCTTCTCGCTCATTTTCTCGTACTGGTTTTTGCCTTTTTGACGTTCGCGGGTTTTCAGCACCAGACGGTTGGCTGCAATGCCCATCACCGAAATGGTCGCCGCAATCACATCAAACAGACGCTGACGCGCTTTGGTCGCATCCACGGTTTTCGGCGGGGCATATTCCTGAACGACCACCCACTCACCGTAGCGATCGACCGCCACGTTGTATTCCGGCAGGTCGGCATCATATACACGGTAACACTCAATGCCTTCCTGACGTGCCCATTTCTCAAGCTTCTTGAGGTTTTTGCGCAGACGGTTGGCGTAATCATCGGCCAGCATCACCGTGGCGGTGCCATCGGTTTCGGCCAGATGATAGTTTTTCTGTACGCAATCCAGCGGGCCGTTCTTGGCTTTGAACTGGCGCTCGGCGCGCAGTTGCAGACAGCTCAGCAGCTCCGGAGAGGCGCTGAACAGTGACAGGTTCCAACCGCCAAACTGGGTTTTCATCAAGCGGCCCAGCAGGTTGTGCAGGGCAATCAGGGCCGGTTCGCTGTCCAGACGTTCGCCGTAAGGCGGGTTACTGATAACCGTGCCGTATGGGCCTTTCGGCAGCGGATTGCTAAGTTTGGCGACGTCTTTGACTTCGAAAGTGACGAGGTCGGCAATGCCTGCCCGACGGGCGTTGCTGCGCGCACGCTCAATCACGCGGCTGTCGATGTCAGAACCGTAGAAATGGGATTCGTAGGCGGCAAGCCCGGCACGAGCGCGCGTTTGTGCCTCGGCTTTCACTTCCTGCCAGACGGCTTCGTCATGCTGTGCCCAGCCGCTAAAGCCCCAGTGGCCACGGTGCAGGCCCGGAGCCCGGTCGGTGGCCAGCATCGCGGCTTCAATCAGCAATGTACCGGAACCACACATCGGGTCGAGCATCGGGGTACCCGGCTGCCAGCCGGAACGCATTACGATGGCTGCTGCCAGCGTTTCTTTGATGGGCGCAATACCAGTAGCGTCTCGATAGCCACGCAGATGCAGACCTTCGCCACTCAGATCGAGAGAGATGTGCGCGACTTCTTTATTCAGGCGCACGTTAATGCGTACATCAGGATTTTCTTTATCGACGTTCGGGCGTGGCAGATTTTTACGGGTGAATGCATCGACGATGGCGTCTTTCACCTTCAGCGCACCATACTGGCTGTTACGAATTTCTTCGTTCACGCCGCTGAAGTGCACAGCAAAGGTCGCATCCTGATTGAACATCTCTGTCCAGTTGATGGCCTGCACGCCAAGGTACAGGTCCAGATCGCTGTAAACCTTGCACTCGGTGAGCGGCATCATGATACGGGACGCCAGGCGGCTCCACATCAGGCTCTGATAGAGCAGTCGCGTGTCTCCTTCAAAATGGACACCACCCTGAACCACCTGACACGCCGTGGCGCCCAGGTTTTCCAGTTCAGTTTTTAACAGCTCTTCCAGCCCACGGGCCGTACTGGCAAACAGAGAATTCATATCGTCACTTATTACTCGCAGAAAATTGTTGCGCATTATAGCGAATCTGGGCTTCATATAGGGCGACTTTTTTCAAACGCAGAGGATTGC
Organism: Scandinavium sp. M-37; assembly: GCF_043558715.1. NCBI lineage: Bacteria > Pseudomonadati > Pseudomonadota > Gammaproteobacteria > Enterobacterales > Enterobacteriaceae > Scandinavium > Scandinavium sp. M-37. The sequence continues at coordinate 16,310 of NZ_JBIGIN010000042.1, read as the reverse complement.
GGAATGGCGACGTTGGGAAGGCTCTATATTCACCCGGTAAAATCCATGCGCGGGATCGGTGTCACGCACGCGTTGGCTGACATGAGCGGTATGGCTTTTGACCGTATTTTTATGGTCACCGAGCCAGACGGCACCTTCATCACCGCCCGTCAATATCCGCAGATGGTGCGCTTTACACCGGTGCCGATGCATGACGGTTTGCACCTTACCGCCCCGGATGGCAGCGTGGCGATGGTGCGTTTTGCTGATTTTACCGCTGACGCCGCGCCAACCGAAGTCTGGGGCAACCATTTTTCCGCGTTGATCGCGCCCGCAGATATTAATCAGTGGCTGTCGGGCTTCTTTAAGCGCGATGTCCAGCTACGCTGGGTCGGCCCCGAGCCTACGCGTCGGGTGAAACGCTATGACGCTGTACCGCTCTCCTTCGCCGATGGTTTCCCCTATCTATTGACCAGTGAAGCCTCGCTGCGCGATCTGCAAAATCGCTGCGCGGCCAGCGTGCAAATGGAACAGTTCCGCCCCAATCTGGTGGTTACCGGCACCCTGGCGTGGGAAGAAGACCACTGGAAAGTGGTTCGCATCGGCGACGTGGTCTTTGATGTGGTCAAACCTTGCAGCCGCTGCATCTTTACCACCGTCAGCCCGGCGCGCGGACAAAAACACCCGGCAGGTGAACCGCTGGCTACCTTACAAAAATTCCGTACCGCCCAGGATAACGGCGACGTCGATTTTGGTCAGAACCTGATTGCCCGCAACAGCGGCGTGGTTCGCGTCGGTGATGAAGTTGAAATTCTCTCCACCGGCCCAGGTAAAGTCTATGGTGCAGGCGCAACGGAAGAGGTGCTGGAGGTTGAAGCCGCGCAGGACGCGGTGGTCGATATTGACTGGCAGGGCCAGGTGTTTAAAGGGAACAATCAGCAGATTTTACTGGAACAACTGGAACAACAGGGGATCCGCGTACCTTATTCCTGTCGGGCCGGTATTTGCGGAAGTTGCAGGATTACGTTGGTCGAGGGAGAGGTGAGCCCGATGAAGCAAAGCGCGGTGGCGGACGATGGCACTATCCTGTGCTGCAGCTGCGTTCCGAAAACCGCGCTGCGACTGGCGCGTTAAACGGCCTGACCGTAGCGCATCGTTGCCGACATCGGCTGCGGTTGCAGGCGGTCATTCATCACTTTAATCGCGTCGCCTAACTGCATGGTACGACCGGCCAGCGTCAAACCCGGTTGTGCCAGCAAACAGAGCGCCGCATTATCGCCCGGCTCGACCACCAGCAGATTCACGCGTTCGCCACTGTCGCTCAACCACACCGCGGCCGCATCGCCCGTTACCGGCTGCCAGCTGTCGCTATGCGCGACAAAATGCCAGCTTTTGGGCATCTGCGGTTTCAGGAAACGAATGGCCACCAGCGCGTTAAGAATGAGTTCGGCGCGATGTTCTTTGGTTAATTCAAGGTCACGGCATTTTTCTTCAAAAGAGAAATAGAGTGCGGCGTCATCTACACAAAAGCCTGTAGGATCAAAGGCATCTGGGGTCAGCATCCGGCGGGCGAAACGAGAACGAAACAACATACCATTGGCTAAATCGAGCATCATACGATCGTGCTCTTCATCAAAATACCAACGCCAGTTATCGTCAGGTTTAATTCGCATTTCTGTTCCCCGCTCTCTTAAGCATCCGATGCCCGAAACTCATATTCCCGTTTCGTTAATTTGTCTGAATTAAGAAAAGACCATAAAGTTTAAATTAGCAACACTTGTGGAATATAAAACAACCAGGGCAGGAAATAAAGCCCTGGTTGTAAACTGCGCAGGAAAGATTAGAGGTGGGTAACGATTTCTTTAATCAGCGGCGGGCCCTTAAAAATAAAGCCGGAATAGATCTGCACCAGTGACGCACCGGCAGCCATCTTCTCACGTGCGGCCATCACCGAATCGATACCGCCCACACCAATAATAGGTAAGCGTCCCTTTAATTCGGCAGACAGCAGTCGAATAATTTCCGTACTTTTTAACTGTAATGGACGACCGCTTAAACCACCGCTTTCATCACAGTGTTTCATTCCCTGGACGAGAGAACGATCGAGTGTAGTATTGGTGGCAATAACACCATCAATATTATGGCGAAGCAAACTGTCTGCCACCTGGATCAATTCTTCGAGCGAAAGATCTGGTGCGATCTTAACCGCCACCGGGACATATTTATGGTGGATCGATTGCAGCTCATTTTGCTTATTTTTAATCGCCGACAGCAAATCATCCAGCGCTTCACCATATTGTAAGGTGCGCAGACCTGGGGTATTTGGCGATGAAATATTAATCGCAATGTAACCGGCGTAGGCGTAGACTTTTTCCATACAAATCAGATAGTCATCTTTACCCTGCTCGACCGGTGTGTCTTTATTCTTACCGATATTAATCCCGAGCACGCCGTCGAAGTGGGCTTTTTTAACGTTCTCAACCAGGTTATCGACACCCAGGTTATTAAAGCCCATACGGTTGATCAAACCCTCGGCATCGACCAGACGGAAGATCCTCGGTTTGTCATTCCCCGGTTGAGGGCGCGGCGTGACAGTGCCGACTTCGACGGATCCGAAACCCATCGCCCCGAGTGCATCGATACACTCCCCGTTCTTGTCGAGTCCTGCGGCTAAACCCAGCGGGTTTTTGAACGTCAGCCCCATGCAGGTTACCGGTTTTGCAGGCACTTTCTGGCGCACCAGCGCTTCAAATGGCGTGCCGGTGACACGGCGTAATTGTTGAAAAGTTAATTCATGAGCGCGCTCTGGATCGAGCTGGAAAAGGGCTTTACGAACGAAGGGGTAGTACATGAACTCTCCTGGATTCCCGGTAGCAAACCGGGGGCGTATTATGTTCTATCCGTCGCCGAAAGGGAATTGACCTGTCGCAAAAAATACCCGGTTAAACGCAATCGTTTACTTACATGCGTTTTTTGGTAATCCACTGCCAGAAAAATCATTTAGCGAACGCGCCTGCCTCTGACACACTCCCGTTAAATGTTATCAATGTTAGATAAAAGCAAACATTTAGTTATAAGGAGAGGTCATGCGTGTCATTACGTTAGCGGGCAGCCCGCGTTTTCCTTCACGTTCCAGCGCATTGCTGGAATATGCCAGAGAAACGCTCTCCCGAGTGGATGTCGAGGTTTGCCACTGGCATCTGCAAAACTTCGAGCCGGAGGACCTGCTCTACGCCCGCTTTGATAGCCCTGCCCTGCTCACACTCATAGAACAGCTGGCGCAGGCCGATGGCTTAATCGTTGCTACTCCGGTTTATAAAGCGTCATTTTCTGGCGCATTGAAGACCCTGCTCGACCTGTTACCGGAACGCGCGCTGGAAGGCAAAGTGGTGTTGCCGCTGGTTACCGGCGGCACAGTGGCCCACATGCTGGCGGTGGATTACGCGCTCAAACCGGTGCTCAGTGCGTTGAAGGCACAAGAGATCCTGCACGGCGTTTTCGCCGACGACAGCCAGGTGCAGGATTACCAACACAAGCCGCAGTTCAGCCCAAATCTCGAAAAACGCCTCGACAGCGCGCTGGAAACCTTCTGGCAAGCGCTGCATCGCCGTGACATTCGCGTCCCGGCTTTTCATCTTAAGCAAGGAGTCGCCCATGTTTAATTTGTTCCGCCCCCGCATTCGCACCTTAGCCCTGACCGGTTTGTTAACGCTCTCTGCCTGGAGTCAGGCTGCTGAACCGGCCCCCGATGCTTTGCGGATTGGATATCAGAAAGGCAGCATCAGTATGGTGCTGGCGAAAAGCCATCAGTTGCTGGAAAAGCGCTACCCGAACACCAAAATTTCGTGGATTGAATTTCCCGCCGGGCCGCAAATGCTTGAGGCCCTGAACGTCGGCAGCATCGATCTGGGCAGCACCGGCGATATTCCGCCAATTTTTGCCCAAGCCGCCGGGGCGGACCTGGTGTATGTCGGGGTGGAACCGCCAAAACCGAAAGCGGAAGTGATCCTCGTCCCGGAGAACAGCCCGATCAAAACCGTGGCCGATCTTAAAGGACACAAGGTTGCGTTCCAGAAAGGTTCGAGTTCACACAACCTCTTATTACGCGCACTACAGCAGGCGGGCCTCAAATTTACTGACATCCAGCCGACGTTCCTGACACCTGCCGACGCCCGCGCGGCGTTCCAGCAGGGGGATGTCGACGCCTGGGCCATCTGGGATCCGTATTATTCCGCTGCATTACTGCAGGGCGGCGTGCGGGTATTAACCGATGGCAGCGAATTGAAACAAACTGGTTCGTTCTATCTGGCTTCCCGCCCCTACGCCGAGAAAAACGGCAGCTTTATAGCGGGCGTGCTGAACACCTTCAGCCAGGCCGATGCGTTGACCATCAGCCAGCGTCAGCAAAGTACCGAACTGCTCGCCAGGACCATGGGTCTGCCGGAAGCGGTGATTACCAGTTACCTAAGTCATCGCCCACCGACGGCAATTGGCCCAGTCAGTGATGAAACCGCCCGTCGTCAGCAGCAAACCGCCGATCTGTTTTACGAGAACCACCTGGTGCCGAAAAAAGTCGATATCAGAAGCCGCATTTGGCAGCCCACCGCACAACCTTCTACACAAAAACAAGGAGCAAAATCATGAGCCTGAATATGTTCTGGTTTTTACCGACTCACGGTGATGGTCACTATCTTGGCAGCGATGAGAATGCCCGCCCGGTCGATCATGGCTATCTCCAGCAGATCGCCCAAACCGCTGACAGGCTCGGTTTTACCGGGGTGCTGATCCCCACTGGGCGCTCCTGTGAAGATGCATGGCTGGTGGCCGCGTCGATGATCCCGGTCACCCAGCGACTGAAATTCCTCGTGGCGCTGCGCCCGAGCGTGATTTCGCCCACCGTCGCCGCTCGCCAGGCCGCGACGCTGGACCGATTATCGAATGGACGGGCGCTGTTTAATCTGGTGACCGGCAGCGATCCGCAGGAACTCGCCGCGGACGGTGTATTCCTCGATCACACCGAACGTTATGAAGCCTCGGCGGAATTTACCCATATCTGGCGGCGCTTGCTGGAAGGCGACACCGTCGATTTTGATGGCAAATATCAGAAAGTGCGCGGGGCAAAACTGCTGTTCCCGCCGATTCAGCAGCCGCGACCACCGCTTTACTTTGGCGGTTCATCGGAGGTCGCGCAGGAGCTGGCGGCTGAGCAGGTGGATTTGTATCTGACCTGGGGCGAGCCGCCGGAACAGGTAAAAGAGAAAATTGCACAGGTTCGCGAGAAGGCCGCCAAATACGGGCGCCAGGTGCGGTTCGGTATTCGCCTGCATGTGATTGTCCGGGAAACCACAGCTGAAGCATGGGAGGCCGCCAACCGACTGATATCCCGTCTGGATGATGACACCATCGCCAAAGCCCAGGCGGCCTTTACCCGAACGGACTCGGTCGGGCAGCAGCGAATGGCGGCCCTGCACGGCGGCCAGCGCGATAAACTGGAGGTCAGCCCGAACCTGTGGGCGGGTGTCGGTCTGGTACGCGGAGGGGCCGGAACCGCATTAGTCGGAGACGGGCCTACCGTCGCGGCACGTATTAATGAATATGCGGCGCTGGGCATCGATAGTTTTGTGCTGTCCGGTTATCCGCACCTCGAAGAGGCCTACAAAGTCGGTGAGCTGCTGTTCCCGCACTTAGACGTCGCCATCCCGGAAATCCCGCAGCCGCAGCCTTTACAGGTGCAAGGCGAAGCGGTGGCGAACGAATTTTTGCCGCGTAAAGTCGCACAAAGTTAAGGAGCGTTTTATGCCCACGCTTGCAAAAAGATGGCTGCTGCGCGTTGCCCCCTGGCTGTTGCCGGTCGGCATCGTGATTGTCTGGCAAATCGCCTCCGTCACCGGCTGGCTCTCAAGTCGCATTCTGCCCTCGCCGGAAGGCGTGGTCGAAGCGTTCTGGTCGCTATCGGCGAGCGGTGAACTGTGGCAACACCTGGCAATTAGCTCGTGGCGCGCGCTGGTCGGTTTCTCCATCGGCGGCTCGATTGGCCTGGTGTTAGGTCTGATTAGCGGGTTATCGCGCTGGGGTGAACGTCTGCTGGATACCTCGATTCAGATGCTGCGTAACGTGCCGCATCTGGCGTTGATCCCGTTGGTGATTCTGTGGTTTGGCATTGATGAGAGTGCCAAAGTTTTTCTCGTCGCGCTCGGCACCCTGTTTCCAATTTATATCAATACCTGGCATGGGATCCGCAACATCGATCGGGGTCTGGTGGAAATGGCCCGCAGTTATGGACTCTCCGGCTTCGCACTGTTCTGGCATGTGATCCTGCCCGGTGCCCTGCCCTCAATTATGGTCGGCGTGCGCTTTGCACTGGGCCTGATGTGGCTGACGCTGATTGTCGCGGAAACCATCTCTGCGAATTCCGGGATTGGCTATCTGGCGATGAACGCCCGCGAATTCCTGCAAACCGATGTGGTGGTGGTCGCTATCATTCTTTACGCACTGCTGGGCAAACTGGCCGACGTCAGCGCCCAGTTTCTGGAACGCGTCTGGCTGCGCTGGAACCCGGCTTATTATGTTAAGGAGGTAAGCGTATGAATACGGCACGTCTGAACCCGGGTATTCCGCTGCTGCTGAACGGTATCGGCAAGCGGTACGGGAATAATACGGTCCTCAACGCTCTGGATTTGCATATCCCGGCCGGGCAGTTTGTCGCGGTGGTGGGTCGGAGCGGCGGCGGGAAAAGCACGCTGTTACGTCTGCTGGCCGGGCTGGAAAAGCCCAACGCCGGAGAACTGCTGGCCGGAAACGGCCCCCTCGCGGCCAGCCAGCATGAAACGCGGATGATGTTTCAGGATGCACGCCTTCTGCCATGGAAAAGCGTTATTGATAATGTGGGTCTTGGGCTGAATGGCAACTGGCGTGAGGCGGCGCAGGAAGCGCTTGCGGCAGTGGGGCTTGAAAGTCGGGCAAGCGAGTGGCCAGCGGCGTTATCCGGCGGGCAGAAACAGCGTGTGGCCCTGGCCCGGGCGCTAATCCATCGCCCCGGTTTATTGTTACTGGATGAACCTCTCGGAGCGCTGGACGCCCTCACCCGCCTGGAAATGCAGGATTTGATCGAGTCCTTATGGCAAACCCAGGGCTTCACGGTGCTGCTGGTTACGCACGACGTAAGTGAAGCGGTGGCCATGGCCGATCGGGTGCTGTTAATCGAGGAAGGAAAAATCGGTCTGGATTTGACCGTGGATATCCCGCGCCCACGGCGAAAAGGATCCGCGCGCCTGGCGGAGCTGGAGGCTGAGGTGTTGAATCGGGTGATGAAACGCGGCATATCGGATTCTCTGACGGAACCCCGCGTGCGACATGGCTAAAAAACGCCCGGTATTCCGGGCGTTATTATTTAGGCTAACGCTTTGGTGATTTTCTCGAACAGATCGCCGGACAGATTTTCCAGCCCTTTCAACTGTTCCAGCGCCGCACGCATTTTTTCCTGACGCGCCGCATCGTAACGTTTCAGGCGAATCAGCGGCTCAATCAGACGCGAAGCAACCTGCGGGTTACGGCTGTTCAGCTCGGTCAACATCTCGGCGAGGAACTGATAGCCGCTGCCGTCTTCCGCGTGGAACGCCGCCGGGTTACTCATTGCAAAGGCCCCAATCAGCGAGCGGATACGGTTCGGATTGCTCAGGGTAAACGAACGGTGTTTCAGCAGACCGCGCACCGTTTCCAGAACGTTTGCCGCCGGGCTGGTGGACTGCAGAATAAACCACTTGTCCATCACCAGGCCGTCGTGATGCCACTTGTCGTCATATTCCTGCATCAGCACGTCACGGCACGGCAGCTGCGCCGCCACGGCGGCAGCCAGCGCGGCCAGCACATCGGTCATGTTGTCGGCGTGATGATATTGATGGCTCACCAGCTTATCTGCCAGCTCAGCGTCACCGTATGCCAGATAGCGCAGACAGGTGTTACGCAGCGTACGCTTGCCGATATCGGCGTGTTCCACGCGGTAGGCATCCAGTTGGTTGGCGTTGTAAATCGCGAGGAATTCGTCCGCGAGTTCTTTCGCCAGGGTGCGGGTCAGCGCTTCACGTACCGTCGCAATCGCCACCGGATCGATAATCTCAAACAGCTCGGCGATTTCGTTCACTGAAGGCAGGGTCAGAATTTCTGCCGCCAGCGCCGGGTCAATGTTCTCATCCAGCAGAATGGCACGGAACGCATCGGCAACGTGCAGCGGCAGCGACAGTGGCTGCTGCTGCTGATGGCGGGCCACGTTCAGCTTGATGTAGGTCGCCAGCAGACTCTGGGCGGCATCCCAACGGGAAAAATCATTGCGGGCATGGCGCATCAGGAAGGTCAGTTGCTGATCGCTCCATTTGTATTCCAGTTTCACCGGAGCGGAGAATTCACGCAGCAGCGACGGCACCGGCTGGAAGTAGACGTTATCAAAGATGAATGTCTGCTCGGCCTGGGTAACGTTCAGGACGTTATGCACCGGATGACCGCCCTTCTGCAGCGGGATAACTTTACCTTCGTTGTCATACAGCTCGATGTCGAACGGAATGTGCAGCGGCTGTTTATCCTGCTGCTCAGCCGTCGGGGGCGTGTGCTGTTTGATGGTCAGCGTGTATTGCTCGGTTTCCGGGTTGTAATCGTCATGCACGGTCACTACCGGTGTCCCCGACTGGCTATACCAGCGACGGAAGTGCGAGAGGTCAACGTTGGACGCATCTTCCATCGCCTGCACGAAGTCGTCACAGGTCGCGGCGCTACCGTCATGACGCTCAAAGTACAGCTGCATCCCTTTCTGGAAATTGGCTTCGCCCAGCAGCGTGTGCAGCATGCGAATGACTTCTGAACCCTTCTCGTACACCGTCAGGGTGTAGAAGTTGTTCATTTCGATAACCATGTCCGGGCGAATCGGATGCGCCATCGGGCTGGCGTCTTCGGCAAATTGCATCCCGCGCATGGTACGCACGTTGCTAATGCGGTTGACCGCGCGCGAGCCGAGATCGGAGCTGAACTCCTGATCGCGGAAAACGGTTAAGCCTTCTTTCAGGCTCAGCTGGAACCAGTCGCGGCAGGTGACGCGGTTCCCGGTCCAGTTGTGGAAATACTCGTGACCGATAACGCGCTCAATATCGAGATAATCTTTGTCAGTAGCGGTATCGGTACGGGCCAGCACGTATTTGGAGTTAAAGACGTTCAGGCCTTTGTTTTCCATCGCGCCCATGTTGAAGAAATCGACGGCGACGATCATATAGATGTCGAGATCGTATTCGAGGCCGAAACGGTCTTCGTCCCATTTCATTGAGTTCTTCAGCGAGGTCATCGCCCACGGAGCGCGGTCAAGGTTGCCGCGATCGACAAACAGTTCCAGTGCCACTTCACGCCCAGAACGGGTGATGTATTTATCACTCAGGACGTCGAAGTCCCCGGCCACCAGCGCGAACAGGTAACACGGTTTCGGGAACGGATCCTGCCACTGGACCCAGTGACGGCCATTTTCCAGCTCGCCCTGCGCCACGCGGTTACCGTTGGAGAGCAGGTAAGGATATTTACTTTTATCCGCGATGATTTTGGTGGTAAACCGCGCCAGCACGTCAGGGCGGTCCAGATACCAGGTGATGTGGCGGAAGCCTTCCGCTTCGCACTGAGTGCAAAGGGCTTCACCAGACTGATACAACCCTTCCAGCGCCGTATTCGCCGCTGGGCTGATTTGGTTAACGATGCGCAGCGTAAAACGCTCCGGCAGGCCGTTAATCACCAGCTGATTGTTTTCTTCTTTATAGTCACTCCACGGCTGGTCGTTGACGTGAATCGACACCAGCGTTAAATCTTCGCCATCGAGACGCAGTGGTGTGGCAGACGCAGCGTGACGCGTAAACTGGCTTTCGGCGGTCACGACGGTTTTTGCGGCGTCCAGGTCAAAGGTCAGGTCGATATCGCTGATCAGGTATTCCGGCGCACGGTAGTCGTGGCGGTATTTGGCTTGGGGCTGTTGTGTCATAAAAAACCTTTAGCATCTTTTGTAAAGTATCGGGTTCAGTCTATTCCTGTTGTTACTTTCACGCTACGCAGAATGTTCATCTTTTCAGGGGCAAACACGCAAATTGCTACATATCGATAACACGCGGCACGTTTTGCCCTCGACCCTTCTGACGGCTTGTGTTGTGATCGGGGTTCAATAAATCAATAAACAAGGTATACTCCTGCGGTTTCAGCCGTTGTTTATTGTACTAAACGCTCCTTTAAGAGGACGCTATTGCGCACCATGAGACAATTCGCTTCCCCTGTTCTGCAGACGCTGCTTGATACAGATGCTTATAAGCTGCATATGCAGCAGGCCGTTTTCCATCATTACTATGATGTGCAAGTGGCTGCAGAATTCCGCTGCCGCGGTGACGATCTGCTCGGAATTTATGCAGATGCCATTCGCGAACAAGTCGAAGCGATGCAGTCGCTCCGGCTGCAGGACGACGAGTTCCAGTGGCTGTCAGGCCTGCCGTTCTTCAAGCAGGATTACCTCGACTGGCTGCGCGATTTCCGCTACAACCCGCAGCAGGTCACGGTCCATAACGACAACGGCAAATTAAACATTCGCCTTGAAGGCCCGTGGCGCGAAGTCATCATGTGGGAAGTTCCGCTGCTGGCGGTCATCAGCGAGCTGGTGCATCGTTACCGCTCGCCCGAGGCCGACATCACACAGGCACTCAGCGCCCTGGAACACAAACTCACCGATTTCAATCGGTTGACTCAGGATATCGACCTGTCTGGCTTCCGCCTGATGGACTTCGGTACCCGCCGTCGTTTCTCGCGTGAAGTGCAGCAAGCCATCGTTGAACGTCTGAAGCAGGAACCGTGGTTTGTTGGCACCAGCAATTATGATTTGGCGCGTCGACTGTCGCTGACCCCAATGGGAACGCAGGCCCATGAATGGTTCCAGGCGCATCAGCAAATCAGTCCCGATCTGGCCACCAGCCAACGTGTGGCGCTTGCCGCTTGGCTGGAAGAATATCCGGATCAGTTGGGGATCGCCCTTACCGACTGCATCACCATGGACGCCTTCCTGCGCGATTTTGGGCCAGAATTCGCCGAGCGCTACCAGGGCTTACGCCATGACTCCGGGGATCCGGTGGAATGGGGTGAAAAGGCTATTGCCCACTATCAGAAGCTTGGCATCGACCCGATGAGCAAAGTGCTGGTGTTCTCCGATAACCTTGACCTCACTAAGGCCATCGACCTTTACCGTCATTTCTCTTCACGGGTGAATTTGAGCTTTGGTATTGGCACGCGTCTGACCTGCGATATCCCTCAGGTGAAACCGCTGAATATCGTGATTAAACTGGTGGAATGTAACGGCAAGCCGGTCGCCAAACTGTCAGACAGCCCGGGTAAAACCATCTGTCACGACAAGGCCTTCGTGCGTGCCCTGCGCAAAGCGTTTGACCTGCCCCAGGTCAAAAAGGCCAGTTAATCAACAAAAGGGAGCCTTCGGGCTCCCTTCTTCTTGTTATTTTCTCAATTCGTCCCGTCTCGTAGCGATTTTTTCTTGTCTGATGAAAGATGACAGGTAACATAGGGATCCCCCTTAATCAGGGTGGAAATTGATACCTTTATTCCGGACTACTAACAGAGAGATTACTATGAGCGTTGTGCCTGTAGCCGACGTACTCCAGGGCCGCGTAGCCGTTGACAGCGAAGTCACCGTGCGCGGATGGGTGCGTACCCGTCGAGATTCAAAAGCTGGTTTTTCCTTCCTCGCCGTCTATGACGGTTCCTGCTTTGATCCAGTACAGGCCGTCATCAATAATTCTCTGCCCAATTACAATCAGGAAGTGCTGCGTTTAACCACCGGCTGTTCAGTGATTGTCACCGGCAAAGTGGTGGCGTCTCAGGGCCAGGGCCAGAGCTTCGAAATCCAGGCTTCTCAGGTTGAAGTGACCGGCTGGGTTGAAGATCCTGATACCTATCCGATGGCGGCAAAACGTCACAGCATCGAATACCTGCGTGAAGTAGCGCATCTGCGTCCGCGTACTAACCTGATTGGTGCGGTCGCACGCGTGCGTCATACTCTGGCGCAGGCGCTGCACCGTTTCTTCCACGAGCAAGGCTATTTCTGGGTATCTACGCCGCTTATCACCGCGTCTGATACCGAAGGTGCGGGTGAAATGTTCCGCGTTTCCACGCTGGACATGGAAAACCTGCCGCGTAACGATCAGGGCAAAGTGGACTACGACAAAGACTTCTTTGGCCGTGAAGCTTTCCTGACCGTATCAGGTCAGTTGAACGGTGAAACCTATGCCTGTGCGCTGTCCAAGGTTTACACCTTCGGCCCGACATTCCGCGCAGAAAACTCCAATACCAGCCGCCATCTGGCTGAATTCTGGATGCTGGAGCCGGAAGTGGCCTTTGCCGATCTGGAAGATAACGCCGCATTGGCAGAAGCGATGCTGAAGTATGTCTTCAAAGCGGTACTCGAAGAGCGTGCCGATGATATGAAATTCTTCGCCGAGCGTGTGGATAAAGATGCCATCAGCCGTCTGGAACGTTTTGTCGAAGCCGATTTCGCGCAGGTGGATTACACCGATGCGATAACGATTCTGGAAAACTGCGGTCAGACCTTTGAGAACCCAGTATTCTGGGGCGTGGACCTCTCTTCCGAGCACGAGCGTTACCTCGCTGAGAAACACTTCCAGGCACCGGTCGTTGTTAAAAACTACCCGAAAGACATCAAGGCGTTCTACATGCGCCTTAACGACGACGGCAAAACCGTTGCCGCAATGGATGTTCTGGCTCCGGGTATCGGCGAAATCATCGGTGGCTCCCAGCGTGAAGAACGCCTGGATGTTCTCGATGCACGTCTGGCGGAAATGGGCCTCAATAAAGAAGACTACAGCTGGTATCGTGATCTGCGTCGCTATGGCACCGTGCCTCACTCAGGCTTCGGTCTTGGTTTCGAACGTCTGATTGCTTATGTCACTGGTGTTCAGAACGTGCGTGACGTAATCCCGTTCCCACGTACACCGCGTAACGCCAGCTTCTAAGCGCGCAACTATGATGAAAGCCAGCTATCGAGCTGGCTTTTTTTTGGCTCTGTCAGGATTTGTGTACAAATTTCTACAAACATAAAGGTCAACCCCTCGCTTTAACCCAAATGTTACACCCCATTTCACGCAATACTTCTGCACACATTTCCCGCAACACTTCTCTGGCGCTTAAGTAAAGCCCTGGTGCTTAGCACACAAAATAACCACCTTCAACGCGCACGAATAGCTAACTTTGAGCCATAAGAAAAACAGTGATGAGAATCATTCTTAGATAAGAAAAGCCGTTATTAAAATTAAAGATAAGCTTTTCATATAGATAGATATAGAGATGGCGTTTAATTCAGCAATGCGGCAGGAAATTTGAGGTGGTTCACAAAGTTCCCGAATTTACACAAATTATTACACATTATTTCTTCTTGTTACCTATTTACGATATTTGTAGCACTTTCAGGCTAGCGAAACGTTGTCATGAATGGAAATATGCCTGTCAGACACAGAAAGACACCAAACTCTCATCAATAGTTCCGTAAATATTTATTGACGAAAACTATTGGCGGCAGTGGCAAGTGTCCATAAAAAAACCAATGAGGGTAATAAATAATGATGAAGCGCAATATCCTGGCAGTGGTTATCCCTGCCCTGTTGGCAGCTGGTGCGGCAAACGCAGCAGAAATCTATAACAAAAATGCCAACAAACTGGACTTCTATGGTAAAGCAGTCGGGGAACACATCTGGACCACCAACGGCGACACCACCAGCGATGACACCACCTATGCTCGTATCGGTTTCAAAGGCGAAACTAAAATCAACGATCAGATCACCGGTTACGGCCAGTGGGAATACAACCTGGATGCGTCCAGCGTTGAAGGTTCTCAGGGGACTAAAACCCGTCTGGCATTCGCAGGTCTGAAATTTGGTGACGCAGGTTCTATCGACTACGGTCGTAACTACGGTGCCATCTACGACGTAGCGGCATACACCGATATGCTGGTTGAGTGGGGCGGCGACTCCTGGGCTGCGACCGACAACTTCATGAACGGTCGTTCTACTGGCCTGCTGACCTACCGTAACAACAACTTCTTCGGTCTGGTTGATGGCCTGAGCTTCGCCCTGCAGTATCAGGGTAAAAATGAGCGTAACAGCCCAGTTACCGTTGACTACAATGACAACAACGGCACTGTACAGAACATCTCTCTGGGTGGTAACGGCGCGAAAGCGAACGGCGACGGCGTGAGCACCTCCGTTCAGTACGAATTCCTCGAAGGCTTCAGCGTTGCCGCGGGTTATGAAACTGCTGACCGTACCAACGACCAGGTTAATCCAGAAGTTCGCACCATCAACGGTGTTACTTACGGTAACGCAAGCGCTGGCGGTGACCGCGCTGAAGCGTGGTCAACTGCATTCAAATACGACGCGAACAACGTCTACGCAGCTGTAATGTATGCTGAAACCACCAACATGACTCGCGAGCCAGACAACAACTTCGCGAACAAAACACAGAACATCGAAGCTGTGGTTCAGTACCAGTTCGACTTCGGTCTGCGTCCGTCCATCGGTTACGTGCAGTCTAAAGGTAAAGACCTGCTGGCTCGTTCCAACAGCAACGGCTCCTTCGCGGGCGGCGATGCTGACCTGGTTAAATACGTAGAAGTGGGTACCTGGTACTACTTCAACAAAAACATGAACGTCTACGCAGCATACAAATTCAACCTGCTGGACGACAACGCCTATGCAAAAGCATCGGGTCAGGCTGTCGACGACCAGGCTGCTGTAGGTATCGTTTACCAGTTCTAATCAGTACGCCACTTTGTTATATGCTTGAAAAACAGGGCTTCGGCCCTGTTTTTTTTATGTCCGGCAGTGATTAATAATGACTTTTGAAAAGCGCCGCGCTTTTTCTCGCAAACGGTTGGCTTTTCGTCATTCTCCCGTTAACCTGATAGCGGATTTCCCTTCAGTAACCACAATGGAACCTCGTCATGTTTGAGAACATTACCGCTGCCCCAGCCGACCCCATTTTGGGTCTGGCCGATTTGTTTCGTGCCGATGACCGCCCCGGAAAAATCAACCTCGGGATTGGTGTTTACAAAGATGAAACCGGAAAAACTCCGGTACTGACCAGCGTTAAAAAAGCAGAGCTGTATCTGCTGGAAAACGAAACCACCAAAAACTATCTCGGCATCGATGGTATTGCAGAATTCGGCCGCTGCACTCAGGAGCTGCTGTTCGGTAAAGGCAGCGCGATTGTCTCTGACAAACGTGCACGTACGGCACAGACCCCGGGCGGGACCGGCGCTTTGCGCGTGGCAGCAGATTTTCTCGCTAAAAACACTGACGTGAAACGCGTGTGGGTCAGCAATCCAAGCTGGCCGAACCATAAAGGCGTGTTCAACTCTGCGGGTCTGGAAGTCTGTGAATATACCTATTACGACGCAGAACAACACGCGCTCGATTTCGACGGCCTGGTTTCAAGCCTGAATCAAGCCCAGGCTGGCGATGTGGTACTTTTCCACGGCTGCTGCCACAACCCAACCGGGATCGACCCGACGCTGGAACAATGGGAACAGCTGGCAAAACTGTCCGTTGAAAAAGGCTGGCTCCCGCTGTTTGACTTCGCCTATCAGGGCTTTGCCCGTGGCCTGGAAGAAGATGCTGAAGGTCTGCGCGCGTTTGCTGCGGTTCATACAGAACTGCTGGTGGCGAGTTCCTTCTCGAAAAACTTCGGTCTGTACAACGAGCGCGTTGGGGCTTGTACACTGGTCTGTGCCGATAGCGAAACGGCGGATCGTGCGTTCAGCCAGATGAAAGCCGTTATTCGCGCAAACTACTCTAACCCACCGGCTCACGGTGCCGCCGTGGTGGCGACCATTCTGAGCAATGACGCTCTGCGCGCCATCTGGGAGCAAGAGCTGACCGATATGCGCCAGCGCATTCAGCGTATGCGTCTGCTGTTCGTGAATACTCTGGCCGAGAAAGGCGCAGATCGCGATTTCAGCTTTATCGTGAAGCAGAACGGCATGTTCTCCTTCAGCGGTCTGACCAAAGATCAGGTGCTGCGTCTGCGTGAAGAGTTTGGCGTTTACGCCGTGGCGTCGGGTCGCATCAACGTTGCAGGTATGACCCCTGACAATATGGCTCCGCTGTGTGAAGCCATCGTCGCCGTGCTGTAATTCAGCCGACAAGAAAAAGGCCGCTCGCGCGTAATGCTTGTCAGTTAAGCTTTTGAAGAAGGCCGCAACGGGTAACGTTGTGGCCTCTTTTTTACGGCTCTCGGGTAATGCCGGGCTC
>NZ_JBIGIN010000041.1:0-39214 GCF_043558715.1 Scandinavium sp. M-37 | reverse complement strand
CCATTTAAAAAGGGTCCATGATAAGCATGAACCCTTTTTACACCAGCCACCGGATCGGTCAACCGATCCTTAAACGATCGGCATTAGGGTTGCCCCCGCTTTTTAGTGATGCATTTAGTCGATGGTGCGCAGTAGTTCGTTGATGCCCACTTTGCCACGCGTTTTCGCGTCCACTTTCTTCACGATAACCGCGCAGTACAGGCTGTATTTGCCATCTTTCGACGGCAGGTTACCGGAAACCACGACCGAGCCGGCCGGTACGCGACCGTAGAACACTTCGCCGGTTTCGCGGTCGTAGATTTTGGTGCTCTGACCGATGTAAACGCCCATCGAAATGACGGAGCCTTCTTCAACGATTACGCCTTCAACCACTTCAGAACGTGCGCCGATGAAGCAGTTGTCTTCGATAATGGTCGGGTTAGCCTGCAGTGGCTCAAGTACGCCACCGATGCCGACGCCGCCGGACAGGTGAACATTTTTACCGATTTGCGCACAGGAACCGACGGTGGCCCAGGTATCCACCATCGAACCTTCGTCAACATAGGCACCGATGTTCACGTAGGACGGCATCAGCACGGTGTTGCGCGCGATGAACGCCCCCTGGCGCACGGCCGCAGGTGGCACCACGCGGAAGCCTTCTTTCTGGAAACGCGCTTCATCATAGTCAGCGAATTTCATTGGCACTTTATCGAAGTAGCGGCTTTCTGCGCCGTCGATAACCTGGTTATCGTTAATACGGAAAGAGAGCAGTACCGCTTTCTTCAGCCACTGATGCGTTACCCACTGGCCATCAATCTTTTCCGCGACGCGCAGGGCGCCGGAATCCAGCAGGGCAATAACCTGGTTAACCGCTTCACGGGTAACGGTATCTACATTCGCCGGAGTGATGTCGGCGCGGCGCTCAAAAGCGGACTCAATAACGTTCTGTAACTGCTGCATTGTTAAACTCTTTCCATTAAAAAAAACACACTACCCTTTATCGTTTGGATTGAGGGCTGCTGTCAACCGCTGTTGTACTTCTTGCTGAAGCACATTATTAAGGGCACGTCGGTCGGCTGTCGCGATTATAAATAAATCTTCTACTCGTTCACCAATTGTGGTGATTCGCGCTCCGTGCAGAGAAATACCGAGGTCGGCGAAGACCTGGCCTACAGATGCCAGCAGGCCGGGTTGATCGAGGGCAATCAGTTCCAGGAACGATTTTCTGTCGGTATGCGTCGGCAGGAAATTCACCTCAGTATCTACCGTAAAGTGCCGCAGTTTTGCCGGTTGCCGACGCGGGGCAGGGGGCTGCCATGAGCGCTGGGTAATTGCCTGGGTCAGGCCCTGACGAATTGCATCATGGCGATCGGCAGACAGCGGGCTACCGTCAGGCTCAAGCACGATAAAGGTGTCCATCGCCATGCCGTCGCGGGTGGTAAAGATTTGCGCGTCGTGCACGCTCAGATTACGCCGATCAAGTTCCGCACAGACGGCGGCGAACAGGTACGGGCGGTCCGGGCTCCAGATGAAAATCTCGGTGCCGCCGCGCGTGGCCTGCGGGCTGAGCAGGATCATCGGATCGTTAAGATCGTGCTTAAGCAGATGACGGGCGTGCCACGCCAGCTGATTGGGTGTGTGGCGAACAAAGTAGTTGGCCCGGCAACGCGCCCAAATCTGATGTAGCGCCTCTTCATCGATATTGTCCATTCGCAGCAGAGCCAGCGCCTGAAGCTGATGATGGCGCACGCGCTCGCGCATATCCGGGGTGCTTTGCATCCCCCGGCGCAGCTGCTTTTCGGTGGCGAAGTACAGCTCGCGCAACAGGCTCTGCTTCCAGCTGTTCCACAGCGTTTCGTTGGTGGCGCAGATGTCGGCCACGGTCAGACACACCAGATAACGCAGACGATTTTCGGTCTGCACTTCTTCGGCAAATTGCTTAATAACTTCCGGGTCCTGAATGTCGCGGCGCTGAGCCGTGACTGACATCAGTAGGTGATGGCGCACCAGCCAGGCGACCAACTGCGTCTCCCGCGAGTTCAGCCCGTGCAGCTCGGCGAATTTCAGGATGTCCTGCGCGCCGAGTACCGAGTGATCGCCCCCGCGGCCTTTGGCGATATCATGGAACAGGGCGGCAATCAGGATCAGTTCCGGGTGATTCAGACGGGGCCACAGCTCAACGCACAGCGGATGGCGGGAACGGGTTTCTTCTTTGGCGAAACTTTCCAGCTTGAGCAGCACGCGAATGGTGTGCTCATCCACGGTGTAGGCATGGAACAGGTCGAACTGCATCTGGCCAACAATGTGCGACCACTGCGGCATGTACGCCCACAGTACGCTGTGGCGGTGCATCGGCAGCAGACCACGGCTGACCGCCCCCTGATGGCGCAGCATACTGAGGAACAGTTCGCGGGCTTCGGGGATATAGCACAGCGGTTCGGTCAGATGACGACGCGCGTGGCGCAGGTGGCGCAGGGTGGTCGAATAAATACCGGTAATGCTGCTGTTGCGCACCATGATATGGAACATGCGTAGAATCGCCTGCGGCTCGCGCATAAACAGCGAGTCATCGCGCAGGTCGATGAGCGTGCCACGCAGCTGAAAATCGTCGTCGATAGGGCGCGGTTTTTCATCGGCGGTTAGGGCGAGAATTGCCTCATCAAACAGCTGCAGCAGCATCTGGTTCAACTCGCCCACCCGGCGGGTGACGCGATAAAAATCCTTCATCATCTGCTCAACCGGCTGATTGCCTTCACCGCTGTAGTTGAGGCGCTGGGCCACGTTCAGTTGCCGGTCAAACAGCAGGCGGTTGTCGTAGCGATTGATTTCCAGATGCAGTGCAAAACGGATGCGCCATAGCAGATGCAGGCACTCGTTCAGCTCGTTACGTTCCGCTTCGGTCAGGAAACCGAATCCGACCATTTCATCGAGCGACGTGGCACCGAAGTGACGACGCGCCACCCATTGCAGGGTATGAATATCACGCAGGCCGCCGGGGCTGCTTTTGATATCCGGCTCGAGATTATAGCTGGTGCCGTGATAGCGCTGGTGACGCTCGTTTTGCTCTTCGACTTTGGCGGCAAAGAATTTCTCCGAAGGCCAGAAACCTTCGCTGAAGATATGTTTTTGCAGTTCGAGGAACAGGGCCACATCGCCGATAAGCAGGCGTGATTCAATCAGGTTGGTGGCGACGGTCAGATCCGAAAGCCCTTCCAGCAGGCACTCTTCAAGGGTGCGCACGCTGTGGCCGACTTCGAGTTTGAGATCCCACAGCAGCGTCAGCAGTTCGCCAATTTTCTGCGCCAGTTCATCGGGCAGTCTCTTACGGCTGAGGATCAGCAGATCAATATCGGAAAGAGGATGCAGTTCGGCGCGACCATAGCCACCCACCGCCACCAGGGCTGCGTCTTCTACGTCACCGAAACCGTAATGCAGCCACAGACGCTGGAGCATCTGGTCGATATATTCCGTCCGGGCGGTCATCAGCTGTTCGGCCGAGGTGCCGCTGTCAAAAGCAACACCCAGCCAACGCTGGAACGCGTCGAGATGCGCCTTGATACTGGCGCAGTTCAGCTCCGACTCTGACCAGCTTACCGGGTAATCCGGCAAGCCAGGCAGAACGGGTAAGGCTGTCTCAGGTAAGGAATTGCTCATCACGGCACCCATAAGAAAAAACGATTACCCATAAAAAAATCGCCGGGAGCGATTTTTAACGTCGCTAACGGCGGCCCGAAGGGGGGCGGGCAGGACGCCCGCCATAAAAAAACCGGCTCGCGCCGGCTTTCTTTATTCGTTGTGCGAGATTATCGCCGGGATGGTGTCATCCTTGCGTAACGTCAGTATTTCGCAGCCGTTGTCTGTCACCACAATAGTATGCTCGTACTGCGCAGACAAGCTTCGATCTTTAGTTTTCACCGTCCAGCCATCTTTCATGGTACGGATCCGATAGTCGCCGGAGTTAACCATAGGTTCGATGGTGAAGGTCATGCCTTTTTGCAGCACCACGCCGCCGTCGTCTGCATCATAGTGCAGAACCTGCGGTTCTTCATGGAACACGCGGCCGATACCATGGCCGCAGTACTCACGGACCACTGAGAAACCTTCCGCTTCGGCAAACTTCTGAATCGCTGCGCCGAGAGTGCGCAGACGGATTCCCGGTTTTACCATGCGCAGCGCGAGATACAGGCTTTCCTGCGTCACACGGCACAGACGTTCGCCAAGGATCGTTGGCTTACCGACGATGAACATTTTAGAGGTATCGCCGTGGTATTCGTCTTTAATAACGGTCACGTCGATGTTGACGATATCGCCATCTTTCAGCAGTTTTTCGTCATCCGGAATCCCGTGGCACACCACTTCGTTAATCGAGATGCAGACGGATTTCGGGAAACCGTGATAGCCGAGGCAGGCAGAGACAGCATGCTGTTCGTTAACGATATAGTCGTTACAGATTCTGTCCAGTTCGCCGGTGCTTACGCCAGGCTTGATATGGGGTTCGATCATTTCCAGCACTTCGGCAGCCAGACGGCCAGCGACGCGCATTTTTTCAATTTCTTCAGGGGTCTTAATAGAGATAGCCATGAATTCTGTCCATCGGGGCCGAGGGATCGGCAATAAATACAAGTGTCAGTGCTGACAATGGTAACAGCCGTCACAGGCTACTGCCAAACTGAGAATCATTAACCGCACGCCGCGCCAACATTTATTGGTTTCTGCCTGTGATTTATGGTATAAAGCGCGCCGAACTTCCATTCCGTTTGATATACACAGAAACGGTCTGGCAGCGACTAATCTCACTTTGTGTAATAACACACACGTATCGGCACATACGCCGGGGTGCCCTTCGGGGTCGGTCGTATGGGATACGTGGAGGCATAACCCCAACTTTTATATAGAGGTTTTAAACATGGCAACTGTTTCCATGCGCGACATGCTCAAGGCTGGTGTACACTTTGGTCACCAGACCCGTTACTGGAACCCGAAAATGAAGCCTTTCATCTTCGGCGCACGTAACAAAGTTCACATCATCAACCTTGAGAAAACTGTACCAATGTTCAACGAAGCTCTGGCTGAACTGAACAAGATCTCTTCTCGCAAAGGTAAAATCCTTTTCGTTGGTACTAAACGCGCTGCAAGCGAAGCAATCAAAGAAGCTGCACTGAACTGCGACCAGTTCTTCGTGAACCATCGCTGGTTGGGCGGTATGCTGACTAACTGGAAAACCGTTCGTCAGTCTATCAAGCGTCTGAAAGATCTGGAAACTCAGTCTCAGGACGGCACCTTCGACAAGCTGACCAAGAAAGAAGCGCTGATGCGCACCCGTGAGCTGGGCAAGCTGGAAAACAGCCTGGGCGGTATCAAAGACATGGGTGGCCTGCCAGACGCACTGTTTGTTATCGATGCTGACCACGAACACATTGCTATCAAAGAAGCAAACAACCTGGGTATCCCAGTATTTGCTATCGTTGATACCAACTCTGATCCGGACGGCGTTGACTTCGTTATCCCGGGTAACGACGATGCAATCCGCGCAGTTAGCCTGTATCTGAATGCCGTTGCTCTGACCGTACGTGAAGGCCGTTCTCAGGATCTGGCTTCTCAGGCGGAAGAAAGCTTCGTAGAAGCTGAATAATAAGGTTTAAGCCCCTTATTAGTACCGAGTATGGATAGGGGCCCTCTTAGCGGCCCCTTTTTCATTTTTAAGACCGTTTGGCTAAACGCCGGGCGGTCCACATTTCCCGAGGATTTTAGAATGGCTGAAATTACCGCCTCCCTGGTAAAAGAGCTGCGCGAACGTACTGGCGCAGGCATGATGGATTGCAAAAAAGCACTGACTGAAGCGAATGGCGACATCGAGCTGGCAATCGAAAACATGCGTAAATCTGGTGCGATCAAAGCAGCTAAAAAAGCAGGCAACGTTGCTGCTGACGGCGTGATCATCACTAAGATCGACGGCAACTACGGTATCATTCTGGAAGTTAACTGCCAGACTGACTTCGTTGCTAAAGACGGCGGTTTCCAGGCTTTCGCGAACAAAGTTCTGGACGCAGCAGTGGCTGGCAAAATCACTGACGTTGAAGTTCTGAAAGCGCAGTTCGAAGAAGAACGTGTTGCTCTGGTTGCTAAAATCGGTGAGAACATCAACATCCGTCGTGTGGCTTCCCTGGAAGGCGACGTACTGGGTAGCTACCTGCACGGTGCTCGCATCGGTGTTCTGGTTGCCGCTAATGGCGCTGACGAAGAGCTGGTTAAGCACGTTGCAATGCACATTGCAGCAAGCAAGCCAGAATTCGTTAACCCAGAAGACGTGTCTGCTGACGTGGTAGAGAAAGAGTACCAGGTTCAGCTGGACATCGCGATGCAGTCTGGTAAGCCGAAAGAAATCGCAGAGAAAATGGTTGAAGGCCGCATGAAGAAATTCACCGGCGAAGTTTCTCTGACCGGCCAGCCTTTCGTTATGGATCCGAGCAAAACTGTTGGTCAGTTCCTGAAAGAGCACAACGCTACCGTGACTAACTTCATCCGCTTTGAAGTGGGCGAAGGTATCGAGAAAGTTGAGACTGACTTCGCAGCAGAAGTTGCTGCAATGTCCAAGCAGTCTTAATTATCTTAAAGGAGCCGCCTGAGGGCGGCTTCTTTTTGAGCCTCATCAAGTGAAAATCAGTCAGGCTCCTATAGGCTTGCACTGATGAGCGATATATCCTTGTCGCCAGAAATAACCCATCTCAAACGTTGACAGTCCCAGGAAAGAAATATGGCTACCAATGCAAAACCCGTCTACAAACGCATTCTGCTTAAGCTCAGTGGCGAAGCACTGCAGGGAACTGAAGGCTTCGGTATCGATGCCAGCATTCTCGACCGTATGGCGCAGGAAATTAAAGAACTGGTCGAACTGGGGATCCAGGTCGGTGTGGTGATTGGTGGTGGTAACCTCTTCCGTGGTGCGGGTCTGGCAAAAGCGGGTATGAACCGCGTTGTGGGCGACCACATGGGCATGCTGGCAACGGTCATGAACGGCCTGGCAATGCGTGATGCGCTACACCGCGCCTATGTGAACGCCCGCCTGATGTCCGCCATTCCGCTGAATGGTGTGTGTGATAACTACAGCTGGGCTGAGGCTATCAGCCTGCTGCGCAATAACCGCGTGGTTATCCTCTCTGCGGGTACCGGTAACCCATTCTTCACCACCGATTCCGCCGCATGCCTGCGCGGGATTGAAATTGAAGCCGACGTGGTGCTGAAAGCCACGAAAGTTGACGGCGTGTTTACCGCTGACCCGGCAACCGATCCAACGGCAACCATGTACGAGCAGCTGAGCTACGCTGAAGTGCTGGATAAAGAACTGAAAGTGATGGATCTGGCCGCGTTTACGCTGGCGCGTGACCACAAACTGCCGATTCGCGTTTTCAACATGAACAAACCTGGCGCGCTGCGTCGTGTGGTCATGGGTGAGAAAGAAGGCACTTTAATCACTGAGTAATACCCGTCAGTGAGAAATAAGGGTAAGATTCCGCTTTATTATTGCGATGCTTACCAGGCTGCCATTTTCGGCGCCAGTAATTATACGGGCTATACTTAGCACACCCGCGAACAGGTGGATGTGCCGTATGGTCAGCCTGAGACAAGATTTCAAGGATTCGTAACGTGATTAGCGATATCAGAAAAGATGCCGAAGTGCGCATGGAAAAATGCGTAGAATCATTCAAAAACCAAATCAGCAAAATCCGTACCGGTCGCGCTTCTCCTAGCCTGCTGGACGGCATTATTGTTGAATATTACGGTACCCCGACTCCGCTGCGCCAGCTGGCAAGCGTGACGGTAGAAGATTCCCGTACCCTGAAAATCAACGTGTTCGACCGCTCCCTGAGCCCGGCCGTTGAAAAAGCGATCATGGCATCAGATCTCGGTCTGAACCCGAGCTCTGCGGGCACCGATATCCGTGTTCCACTGCCTCCACTGACGGAAGAACGTCGTAAAGATTTGACTAAGATCGTGCGTGGCGAAGCTGAGCAGGCACGTGTTTCCGTGCGTAACGTACGCCGTGATGCTAACGATAAAGTAAAAGCGCTGCTGAAAGACAAAGAGATCAGCGAAGATGACGATCGTCGTTCACAGGACGATGTACAGAAAATGACTGACGCCGCTATCAAAAAAGTAGACGCGGCGCTGGCAGAGAAAGAAGCAGAACTGATGCAGTTCTGATTTCTGACGTTATCTGATGAACGCCGTACAGGAAACCCTCGGGTTTTGCTGGCGGCGTTTTGCTTTTTAGCCTTTCTTCACTCGGATTTTTCATGAAGCATTTAACCGTTCTGGGCTCCACAGGCTCCATCGGCTGCAGCACGCTGGACGTGGTGCGTAACAATCGCGACCTCTTCACCGTTACCGCGCTGGTGGCGGGGAAAAACGTCGACCGCATGGTCGAGCAATGCCTGGAGTTCTCCCCGCAATACGCCGTCATGGATGATGCACAGAGTGCCGCAGCATTGATTGTGGCGCTGCGACAGCATGGGAGCCAGACGGAAGTTCTGAGTGGAAAGCAGGCCGCGTGCGACGTGGCTGCGCTCGATGATGTCGATCATGTGATGGCAGCGATTGTCGGTGCCGCCGGGCTGATGCCGACGCTGGCGGCGATTCGCGCCGGAAAAACCATTCTGCTGGCCAACAAAGAATCGCTGGTCACCTGTGGTCGTCTTTTTATGGACGCGGTGAAAGAGAGCGGGGCACGCTTGTTGCCGGTCGACAGCGAACATAACGCCATTTTTCAGAGTTTACCGGAAACAATTCAAAATCAGCTGGGGTACGCTTCCCTTGAGCAAAATGGCGTATCGTCGATTTTGCTTACCGGATCTGGTGGTCCTTTCCGTGAAACGCCGTTGCCTGAACTGCGCGATATGACGCCGGATCAGGCTTGTCGTCATCCGAACTGGTCGATGGGACGTAAAATTTCAGTCGACTCTGCCACCATGATGAACAAAGGTCTGGAATACATAGAAGCACGCTGGCTGTTCAACGCTTCGGCTCAGCAGATGGAGGTGATTATCCATCCGCAGTCCGTGATTCACTCGATGGTGCGCTACCGTGATGGCAGCGTGCTGGCGCAGCTGGGCGAACCCGATATGCGTACCCCTATCGCGCATACGATGGCCTGGCCAAATCGCGTTGAATCCGGCGTTAAGCCTCTGGATTTTTATGCGCTGAGCGAGTTGTCATTTGCCGCGCCTGATTATCAGCGTTACCCGTGCCTGAAGCTGGCGATGGAGGCCTTCGATCGGGGCCAGGCGGCAACGACCGCGCTGAACGCCGCCAACGAAGTGAGCGTAGACGCATTTCTGAACGCGAAGATCCGCTTCACTGATATTGCCGCCGTGAATCTGGCGGTGCTGTCCACGCTGGATTTGCAGGAGCCGGGTTGCGTTGATGAGGTCATGGAGGTCGATGCACGTGCCAGAAGTGTTGCGAGCCAACAGGTGACGCGCTTCGCAAGCTGATGATTATCCGTTCAACGGATGCGCTGGCATTTGTTAGCGCTGGGCTTCAGTGTTATAGTCTGCGCCAGCCGATAACGCTGTAACGACAAAGTGTTAACGGGGGAGCCGTGGATTTACACGGCTTTTTTGCGCTGAGCGTCTGTATTCCGGTACCGCTAATTCCTTTTCATGGACTAATAACGCGTTATGTTGTCTGCTAACCAACCAATCAGCGAGAACCTGCCTGCCCACGGCTGTCAACATGTGGCCATCATTATGGACGGCAATGGTCGCTGGGCGAAGAGACAAGGCAAGATCCGTGCTTTCGGCCACAAAGCCGGGGCGAAATCGGTGCGCCGTGCCGTCTCATTTGCGGCAAATAACGGTATTGAGGCGTTAACGCTTTACGCCTTTAGCAGTGAAAACTGGAACCGACCTGCGCAGGAAGTCAGTGCGCTGATGGAACTGTTTGTCTGGGCGCTCGACAGCGAAGTCAAAAGCCTGCACAGACACAATGTACGTCTGCGCATTATCGGTGATACCAGCCGCTTTAACGCCCGTTTGCAGGAGCGTATTCGCAAGGCAGAAGCGTTAACCCAGAATAATACCGGGCTGACGCTAAATATTGCCGCGAACTATGGTGGGCGCTGGGATATCATCCAGGGAGTTCAGCATTTAGCTGCACAGGTTCAGGAAGGGCACCTTCGTCCTGAAGATATCACTGAGGATTTGCTGGGTCAGCAGATCTGCATGCATGAACTGGCTCCCGTAGATTTAGTAATTAGGACAGGGGGAGAGCATCGCATAAGTAACTTTTTGCTGTGGCAAATTGCCTACGCCGAACTTTACTTTACAGATGTTCTCTGGCCCGATTTCGATGAACAAGACTTTGAAGGTGCGCTGCATGCCTTTGCCAATCGAGAGCGTCGTTTCGGCGGCACCGAGCCTGGTGGCGACTAAGCCTGATGGGGGTAGCTCTTGCTGAAGTATCGCCTGATCTCTGCTTTCGTTTTAATACCCGTTGTCATAGCGGCCCTGTTTTTATTGCCGCCGGTCGCGTTTGCGATTGTCACCCTGCTGGTGTGCATGTTGGCGGCGTGGGAATGGGGTCAATTAAGCGGGTTTAAATCCCGTTCACAGCGGGTATGGCTGGCGGTGCTTTGCGGGCTGATTCTTGCCGCGATGCTCTTTTGGCTTCCGCAATATCACCATAACGTCCATCAACCCTTGGTTGAAGGTGCCCTTTGGGCGTCGTTAGGATGGTGGATTGTCGCGCTGTTGCTGGTTCTGTTTTACCCGGGCTCTGCCGCGCTGTGGCGTGATTCCAAAACGCTGCGTCTGGTGTTTGGTCTGCTGACCATTATCCCCTTTTTCTGGGGAATGCTGACGCTACGTGCCTGGCATTACGATGACAACCACTACAGCGGTGCGCTGTGGCTGTTGTATGTCATGATCCTTGTGTGGGGCGCGGATTCCGGGGCCTACATGTTTGGTAAGCTGTTCGGTAAGCACAAGCTGGCACCGAAAGTTTCACCGGGCAAGACCTGGCAAGGATTTATCGGCGGGCTGTTCACGGCGGCTGTTATTTCCTGGATTTACGGTCTGTGCGTAAATCTTGATGTCGCACCTGCGACCCTGTTGACCTGCTCGTTGGTTGCCGCGCTGGCGTCCGTACTGGGTGATTTGACAGAAAGTATGTTTAAGCGAGAAGCCGGTATCAAAGACAGTGGGCATTTGATCCCTGGTCACGGTGGGATTCTGGACCGAATTGACAGCCTGACGGCGGCGGTTCCGGTCTTTGCTTGCCTGCTACTTTTAGTCTTCAGGACGATTTGACGGAAGGTTTTATGCTGAGCATTCTCTGGAATTTGGCGGCATTCATTGTTGCACTGGGTGTCTTAATCACCGTGCATGAATTTGGTCATTTCTGGGTTGCTCGTCGCTGCGGTGTCCGGGTTGAGCGCTTTTCCATCGGTTTTGGTAAAGCGCTCTGGCGTCGCGTTGACCGTCAAGGTACCGAATATGTCATCGCCCTGATCCCGTTGGGCGGTTACGTCAAAATGCTGGATGAGCGTGTCGAACCGGTTGCACCGGAGATGCGTCACTACGCTTTCAATAACAAAACCGTCGGTCAGCGTGCGGCAATCATTGCAGCCGGTCCGGTTGCGAATTTTCTGTTTGCCATCTTTGCCTACTGGCTGGTGTTTATCATCGGCGTCCCTGGCGTACGCCCAGTAATTGGTGAAATAACCCCCAATTCGATTGCTGCGGAAGCACAAATTGCACCAGGAACGGAACTTAAAGCCGTAGATGGTATCGAAACGCCTGATTGGGATGCGGTCCGTTTGGCGCTGGTAACCAAAATTGGTGACGAGCAAACCACGCTCACCGTTGCCCCTTTCGGAACCCAGCAGCGCCAGGATAGAATTCTCAATCTGCGCCACTGGGAATTTGAGCCAGACAAAGAAGATCCGGTCGCGTCACTGGGGATTCGACCACGCGGTGCGCAGGTTGAACCGGTGCTGGCTGAAGTGCAAAACGACTCTGCTGCACGCAAAGCAGGTTTGCAAGCAGGCGACAGGATCGTTAAAGTCGATGGTCAGCCGCTCACACAGTGGATGACTTTTGTCACGCTGGTGCGCGACAATCCCGGCAAGCCGTTGCGCCTCGAGATTGACAGACAAGGCAGCCCCTTGTCTTTAACGCTGATACCAGATACAAAGCCCGGTAAAGGGAAAGCTGAGGGGTTTGCAGGGGTAGTACCTAAAATTATCCCGCTGCCCGATGAATACAAGACAGTGCGCCAGTACGGACCGTTCGCTGCCATCATTCAGGCCACGGATAAAACCTGGCAGTTGATGAAGTTAACGGTGCAAATGCTGGGGAAATTGATAACCGGTGACGTAAAACTGAACAACCTCAGTGGGCCAATTTCGATTGCCCAGGGGGCTGGAATGTCAGCGGAGTTTGGGTTGATTTACTATCTGATGTTTCTTGCGCTCATCAGTGTGAATCTGGGCATTATCAACCTGTTCCCGCTACCCGTTTTAGACGGGGGTCATCTGCTCTTTTTAGCGATTGAAAAGCTGAAGGGCGGACCGGTATCCGAGCGAGTTCAAGACTTTAGTTATCGCATTGGCTCAATATTGCTAGTGTTGTTAATGGGGCTTGCACTTTTCAATGATTTCTCTCGCCTATAAGCGAGAGTGTTAGGAAGAACGCATAATAACGATGGCGATGAAAAAGTTGCTCATAGCGTCGCTGCTGTTCGGCAGCGCGACCGTATACGGTGCTGACGGATTCGTAGTGAAGGATATTCATTTCGAAGGCTTGCAGCGAGTCGCTGTTGGTGCGGCTCTCCTCAGCATGCCAGTTCGTCCTGGCGATACGGTTACTGATGAAGACATCAGTAACACCATCCGCGCGCTGTTTGCCACCGGCAACTTCGAGGATGTTCGTGTTCTGCGTGATGGTGATACGTTGCTGGTGCAGGTCAAAGAGCGCCCAACGATTGCCAGCATCACTTTCTCCGGTAACAAATCGGTGAAAGATGACATGCTCAAGCAGAACCTCGAAGCCTCTGGCGTTCGCGTTGGCGAATCCCTCGACCGTACCACTCTCGGTGATATCGAGAAGGGTCTGGAAGACTTCTATTACAGCGTCGGTAAGTACAGCGCGAGCGTAAAAGCCGTTGTGACTCCGCTGCCGCGTAACCGTGTTGACCTCAAACTGGTCTTCCAGGAAGGCGTATCGGCCAAAATTCAACAGATCAACATCGTTGGTAACCACGCGTTCAGTACCGACGAACTGATCTCCAACTTCCAGCTGCGTGACGAAGTTCCGTGGTGGAACGTGGTCGGCGATCGTAAATACCAGAAACAGAAACTGGCGGGCGACCTTGAGACCCTGCGCAGCTACTATCTGGATCGCGGCTACGCACGTTTCAATATCGATTCCACGCAGGTTAGCCTGACGCCGGATAAAAAAGGTATCTACATCACCGTTAACATCACCGAAGGCGATCAGTACAAGCTTTCTGGCGTTGAGGTGAACGGGAACCTGGCGGGGCACTCTGCGGAAATCGAAAGCCTGACTAAAGTGGAGCCGGGTGAGCTCTACAACGGTGCCAAAGTGACCAAAATGGAAGATAACATCAAGAAACTTCTCGGTCGCTACGGTTACGCCTATCCGCGCGTACAGTCTCAGCCTGAAATTAATGATGCTGACAAAACCGTTAAGCTGCACGTGAGCGTAGATGCGGGTAACCGTTACTACGTGCGTAAGATCCGCTTTGAAGGTAACGATACCTCTAAAGATACCGTTCTGCGTCGTGAAATGCGCCAGATGGAAGGGGCATGGCTTGGCAGCGATTTAGTCGATACGGGTAAAGATCGTCTGAACCGTCTGGGCTACTTCGAAACCGTCGATGTTGACACTCAGCGTGTACCGGGCAGCCCGGACCAGGTTGACGTGGTCTACAAGGTGAAAGAACGTAACACCGGTAGCTTCAACTTCGGTATTGGTTACGGCACCGAGAGCGGGATCAGCTTCCAGGTTGGCGTCCAGCAGGATAACTGGCTCGGTACGGGTTACTCCGTCGGCATTAATGGCACCAAGAACGACTACCAGACCTACTCTGAGTTTTCTGTAACCAACCCGTACTTCACGGTGGATGGTGTGAGCCTCGGTGGTCGTATCTTCTACAATGACTTTAAAGCTGATGATGCGGACCTGTCCTCGTATACCAACAAGAGCTATGGCGTTGACGGTACACTGGGCTTCCCGATCAATGAATACAACACGCTGCGCGCCGGTCTGGGTTATGTCCACAACGACCTGTCCAACATGCAGCCGCAGGTGGCAATGAACCGCTATCTGGATTCGATCGGTCAGGGTACCAGCACCACCAACGACGATGCGGGCTTCTCGGCGGATGACTTCACCTTCAACTACGGTTGGACGTATAACCACCTTGACCGTGGGTTCTTCCCAACGGATGGTTCTCGCGTCAACCTGAACGGTAAAGTGACTGTCCCGGGCTCTGATAATGAGTTCTACAAAGTCACGCTCGATACCGCTTCCTACTTCCCGATCGATGACGATCACAAGTGGGTGCTGTTGGGTCGTACGCGTTGGGGCTACGGTGACGGTTTAGGCGGTAAAGAAATGCCGTTCTATGAAAACTTCTATGCGGGTGGTTCAAGCACCGTACGTGGTTTCCAGTCGAACAACATCGGTCCGAAAGCCGTGTACTACGGTCCGAACCAGGATAACTGCGGCAACGCTACCCTGTGTAAATCTGATGATGCGGTGGGTGGTAACGCCATGGCCGTTATCAGCGCCGAAATGATTGTGCCGACGCCGTTTATCAGTGATAAATATGCTAACTCAGTCCGTACCTCCTTCTTCTGGGATGCAGGTACCGTCTGGGATACCAACTGGGAAAACACCGCGCAGATGCAAGCTGCCGGGGTGCCTGATTATGGTGACCCGAGCAACATCCGTATGTCTGCAGGTATCGCATTACAATGGATGTCTCCATTGGGGCCGTTGGTCTTCTCCTACGCCCAGCCGTTTAAAAAGTACGAGGGAGACAAAGCGGAGCAGTTCCAGTTTAACATTGGTAAAACCTGGTAATTGCTTTGTGCAAAGGAATGCAAGTAGCAGTGTAGCGATGACATCTGACGATCACTCGCGTGGTTGCATGACTTCGCAAAGAACGGTGCCTTCGGGTACTCATGGGATGGTAAGGAGTTTTATTGTGAAAAAGTGGTTATTAGCTGCAGGTCTGGGTTTGGCAATGGCAGCATCTGCACAAGCAGCAGATACAATTGCAATTGTTAACATGGGTAGTCTGTTCCAGCAGGTAGCGCAAAAAACAGGTGTTTCTGCGAAACTGGAAGGCGAGTTTAAAGGTCGTGCGAGCGAACTGCAGCGTCAGGAATCCGATCTGCAGAGCAAAATGCAGCGTCTGCAGCGTGATGGTTCTACCATGAAGGCGAGTGAGCGCAGCAAGATGGAAAAAGACATCATGACTCAGCGCCAGGCCTTCTCTCAGAAAGCTCAGGCTTTTGAGCAGGATCGTGCTCGTCGTTCTAACGAAGAACGTGGCAAACTGGTTACTCGTATCCAGGCTGCTGTGAAGAGCGTAGCGGCTGACCAGAAAATCGATCTGGTTGTTGACGCAAACACCGTTGCTTACAACAGCAGTGACGTTAAAGACATCACCGCTGATGTGCTGAAACAGGTTAAATAAGTAATGCCTTCAATTCGACTGGCTGATTTAGCTCAGCAGTTGGATGCAGAATTACACGGTGATGGCGATCTCGTCATCACCGCTGTTGCGTCCATGCAATCCGCTAAAGCAGGCCATATCACGTTCATGGTGAATCCTAAGTACCGTGAACACCTGGCCGCATGCCAGGCCTCTGCTGTCGTGATGACCGCAGACGATTTGCCTTTTGCCAAAAGCGCGGCGCTGGTAGTGAAGAACCCTTACCTGATTTACGCCCGTATGGCCCAAATTCTCGATTCCACGCCGCAACCGGCGCAGGATATCGCCCCCAGCGCGGTGGTTGATTCCACGGCAAAACTGGGTCAGAACGTCTCGATCGGCGCGAATGCGGTTATCGAATCCGGGGTAGTACTCGGGGATAACGTCCGTATTGGTGCGGGTTGTTTCATTGGTAAAAATACAACTATTGGGGCCGGTACTCGCCTGTGGGCGAATGTCTCCGTTTACCATGAGATTGAGATTGGTGAAAATTGCCTGATCCAGTCCAGTACGGTGATCGGCTCTGACGGTTTCGGCTATGCCAACGATCGTGGTAATTGGGTGAAGATCCCACAACTGGGTCGCGTGATTATCGGCGATCGCGTTGAGATCGGCGCCTGTACGACCATCGATCGTGGCGCGCTGGATGACACCGTTATCGGCAATGGCGTGATCATCGATAACCAGTGCCAGATTGCGCACAACGTGGTCATCGGTGACAATACGGCCGTTGCGGGCGGGGTTATCATGGCGGGCAGCCTGAAAATTGGCCGTTACTGCATGATTGGTGGGGCCAGCGTTATCAATGGCCACATGGAAATCTGCGACAAAGTGACAGTGACCGGCATGGGCATGGTTATGCGCCCGATCACTGAACCTGGCGTATATTCCTCTGGCATTCCGCTGCAGCCAAACAAAGCATGGCGTAAAACCGCTGCGCTGGTGATGAATATTGATGACATGAGCAAGCGTCTCAAAGCACTCGAGCGTAAAACAAGTCAACAAGACTAGCGTTTCATCCCATATCTAAGGGTATCGCGCCAAACTTCCCGGCCTGTCTGATTTCTTAAAATCCGGCAGGCCGTGTTATTATTGCCTTTTAGTATATTTAGACAGGAAGAGTATTTTGACTACTGACACTCATACTCTGCACATTGAAGAGATTCTGGAACTTCTGCCACACCGTTACCCGTTTTTACTGGTCGATCGCGTGCTGGACTTTGAAGAAGGTCGTTTTCTGCGCGCAGTTAAAAATGTCTCCGTAAATGAGCCGTTTTTCCAGGGACATTTTCCGGGCAAGCCGATTTTTCCAGGCGTGCTGATTCTGGAAGCCATGGCGCAGGCCACCGGTATTCTGGCATTTAAGAGCGTGGGTAAACTGGAACCTGGTGAACTCTACTACTTCGCAGGCATCGATGAAGCGCGTTTCAAGCGTCCGGTGGTGCCTGGTGATCAGATGATCATGGAAGTGACCTTTGAGAAAACCCGCCGTGGCCTGACCCGCTTTAAAGGCGTGGCGCTGGTTGACGGTAAAGTGGTTTGCGAAGCGACTATGATGTGTGCGCGTAGCCGGGAGGCCTGATACGTGATTGATAAAACTGCCTTTATCCATCCTAGCGCCATTGTGGAAGAGGGTGCCGTCATCGGTGCCAACGTTCACATTGGACCGTTTTGTATTGTAGGTTCTGACGTCAGCATTGGCGAAGGAACCGTACTGAAGTCTCATGTGGTGGTAAACGGTCATACGACCATTGGCCGCGACAATGAAATTTATCAGTTCGCTTCCATCGGGGAAGTTAACCAGGATCTTAAATACGCTGGCGAACCGACTCGTGTGGAGATTGGCGATCGCAACCGCATCCGCGAAAGCGTCACCATTCATCGTGGAACAGTACAGGGCGGTGGATTGACGAAGGTGGGCAGCGATAACCTGCTGATGATCAACGCCCACGTGGCGCACGATTGCACCGTAGGTAACCGCTGTATCCTCGCCAACAACGCAACGCTGGCGGGCCACGTATCTCTGGACGACTTTGTTATCGTCGGTGGCATGACGGCTGTCCATCAGTTCTGCATCATTGGTGCACACGTGATGGTTGGCGGCTGCTCCGGCGTTGCTCAGGACGTCCCTCCTTACGTTATCGCGCAGGGCAACCACGCCACGCCTTACGGTGTTAACATCGAAGGGCTGAAGCGTCGTGGTTTCAGCAGAGAAGCGATTATTGCGATTCGCAATGCGTATAAACTGCTGTACCGCAGCGGTAAAACGCTGGATGAAGCCAAACCGGAAATCGCTGAACTTGCAGAGCAGCATCCTGAAGTAAAAGCCTTCTATGACTTCTTCGAACGCTCTACTCGTGGTCTGATTCGTTAATGGCTGAACGTCCGCTAACGATTGCCCTGGTCGCCGGAGAAACCTCCGGCGATATTCTTGGTGCGGGTCTCATTCGCGCCCTGAAAGCACGTGTACCGAACGCCCGATTCGTCGGCGTAGCTGGGCCATTAATGCAGGCCGAAGGCTGTGAGGCTTGGTACGAAATGGAAGAGCTGGCGGTGATGGGGATTGTCGAAGTCCTCGGTCGTCTGCGTCGTCTGCTGCACATTCGGGCTGATTTAACCCGCCGCTTCACCGAACTTCAGCCGGACGTTTTCGTCGGCATCGATGCGCCTGACTTCAATATTACCCTTGAAGGGAATCTGAAAAAGCAGGGCATTAAAACCATTCATTACGTCAGCCCCTCCGTTTGGGCCTGGCGACAAAAACGTGTTTTCAAAATTGGCAGAGCCACCGATCTGGTGCTCGCCTTTCTGCCTTTCGAAAAAGCGTTTTACGACCGATTCAATGTTCCTTGCCGTTTTATCGGGCACACCATGGCAGATGCCATGCCGCTGGATCCCGATAAAAACGCCGCCAGAGACACCCTCGGCATAGCTCACGACGTGCATTGCCTGGCGTTGCTGCCGGGCAGTCGCGGCGCAGAAGTGGAAATGCTCAGCGCCGATTTCCTGAAAACGGCCCGATTGTTGCGCAATCACTATCCCGATCTGGAAGTGGTTGTCCCGCTAGTGAATGCCAAACGCCGTGAACAGTTCGAGCGCATTAAAGCCGAAGTGGCACCGGATCTTAACGTTCATATGCTTAACGGCATGGGACGTGAGGCAATGATAGCCAGTGATGCGGCCCTGCTGGCCTCTGGCACGGCGGCGCTGGAATGTATGCTGGCAAAATGCCCGATGGTGGTGGGTTATCGCATGAAGCCCTTTACTTTCTGGCTGGCGAAGCGGTTGGTCAAAACTGACTATGTATCGTTGCCTAATCTGCTGGCGGGCCGGGAACTGGTAAAAGAACTTTTGCAGGATGAGTGTCAGCCAGAGCTGCTCGCACAGGCGCTGCTGCCGCTGCTGGCGGATGGTAAAACCAGCCACGCCATGCATGACACCTTCCGCGAACTGCACCAGCAGATCCGCTGTAATGCCGACGAGCAGGCAGCCGATGCGGTGCTGGAGTTGGCACAATGACAGACGTATTTATCTACCCGCATACTCATCTGGTGGCGGGTGTCGACGAAGTGGGGCGCGGTCCGTTAGTGGGCGCGGTCGTCACGGCGGCGGTGATTCTTGACCCGAACCGCCCGATTATCGGTTTGAATGACTCCAAAAAACTGAGTGAAAAACGCCGCCTGGCGCTGTTCGATGAAATCAAGGACAAAGCGCTCAGCTGGAGCCTTGGGCGTGCCGAGCCGCACGAAATCGACGAACTCAATATTCTGCATGCCACCATGCTGGCGATGCAGCGCGCGGTCGCTGGCCTGCACATTGCGCCGGAATACGTACTGATTGATGGCAATCGCTGTCCGGCCTTGCCGGTGCCGTCGCTGGCCGTCGTCAAAGGCGACAGTCGAGTGCCTGAAATCAGCGCGGCATCCATTCTGGCGAAAGTGGCCCGCGATGCGGAAATGACCGCGCTGGATAACACTTTCCCCGAGTATGGCTTCGCGCAACACAAGGGATACCCCACGCCTTTCCATCTGGAAAAGCTGGCTCTGCATGGCGCCACCGAACACCACCGGCGCAGTTTCGGGCCTGTTAAACGCGCTCTGGGCATTGCCTGATTAAGTAAAGCGGGATCTGAAGATGGCTGAACCACGTTTCGTACACCTGCGGGTGCATAGCGACTACTCCATGATTGATGGGCTGGCGAAGACCGGGCCGCTGGTGAAAAAGGCGGCCGCGTTGGGTATGCCTGCGCTGGCGATCACCGATTTCACCAACCTGTGTGGTCTGGTGAAGTTCTATGGCGCAGGGCACGGGGCCGGGATCAAGCCGATTATCGGTGCGGATTTTCACGTACAAAGCGAGCTGTTTGCCGATGAGCTGACGCAGCTCACTGTTCTTGCCACCAATAACGAAGGCTACCAGAACCTGACGCTGCTGATTTCCCGCGCCTATCAGCGGGGATATGGTGCGTTGGGCCCGTATATCGACCGTGACTGGCTGATTGATCATAAAGAAGGCCTGCTCCTGCTGTCCGGCGCACGCATGGGCGATGTGGGCAGAGCCTTGCTACGCGGCAATATGGCGTTGGTCGAGCAGTGCGCGGCCTTTTATGAAGAACATTTCCCGGATCGCTATTTCCTCGAGCTTATCCGTACCGGTCGTGCAGACGAAGAAAACTACCTGCATGCGGCGGTGAGACTGGCTGAAGAGCGCGGTTTACCGGTGGTGGCCACTAACGATGTGCGTTTCATCGACGCGGGCGACTTTGACGCTCACGAAATCCGAGTGGCCATTCACGACGGTTTCACCCTTGATGACCCAAAGCGACCGCGTAACTATTCGTCGCAGCAGTATATGCGCACCGAAGACGAAATGTGCGAGCTGTTCTCCGACATACCGGAGGCGCTGGCCAACACCGTTGAGATAGCCAAACGCTGTAACGTCACCGTGCGCCTGGGCGAATACTTCCTGCCGCAGTTCCCGACTGGCGATATGACCACCGAAGATTTCCTGGTGGTGAAATCGAAAGAAGGTCTTGAGGAGCGCCTCGAGTTCCTGTTCCCGGATCCGGCAGAGCGTGCTGAAAAACGCCCACCGTATGACGAGCGTCTGGACATTGAACTCCAGGTGATTAACCAGATGGGGTTCCCGGGCTACTTCCTGATCGTAATGGAATTTATCCAGTGGTCGAAGGATAACGGTGTGCCGGTAGGGCCGGGCCGTGGTTCCGGTGCCGGTTCATTAGTGGCCTATGCGCTCAAAATCACCGATCTCGACCCGCTGGAGTTTGACCTGCTGTTCGAACGTTTCCTGAACCCTGAACGTGTCTCGATGCCCGACTTCGACGTTGACTTCTGTATGGAGAAACGCGACCAGGTTATTGAACACGTGGCGGATATGTACGGGCGAGATGCGGTATCGCAGATTATTACCTTCGGTACCATGGCGGCGAAAGCGGTTATCCGCGACGTGGGCCGCGTGTTGGGACATCCGTATGGTTTCGTCGATCGTATTTCAAAACTGGTGCCGCCCGACCCGGGCATGACGCTTGCCAAGGCGTTTGAAGCCGAACCGCAGCTGCCGGAAATTTACGAGGCAGACGAAGAGGTTAAAGCGCTGATTGATATGGCGCGCAAGCTCGAAGGGGTCACCCGTAACGCCGGGAAACACGCCGGGGGCGTGGTTATCGCGCCGACCAAAATTACCGACTTCGCGCCGCTGTACTGTGACGAATCCGGGAATCATCCGGTCACCCAGTTTGATAAGAACGACGTGGAATATGCAGGCCTGGTGAAGTTCGACTTCCTCGGTCTGCGAACGCTGACGATCATCGACTGGGCGCTGAAGATGATCAACCCGCGCCGGGCGAAGCAGGGCTTAGATCCGATTGATATCGCCGCTATCCCGCTCGATGACAAGAAAAGCTTCGACATGCTGCAACGCTCGGAAACCACTGCGGTGTTCCAGCTTGAATCCCGCGGCATGAAGGACTTGATTAAGCGTCTGCAGCCTGACTGCTTCGAAGATATGATTGCTCTGGTGGCCCTGTTCCGTCCGGGCCCGCTCCAGTCAGGGATGGTAGATAACTTCATCGACCGTAAGCACGGACGCGAAGAGATTTCCTATCCTGACGTGCAGTGGCAGCACGAAAGCCTGAAACCGGTTCTGGAGCCGACCTACGGCATTATCCTGTATCAGGAACAGGTCATGCAGATTGCCCAGGTCCTGTCGGGCTATACGCTCGGCGGAGCGGATATGCTGCGTCGTGCGATGGGTAAGAAAAAGCCCGAAGAGATGGCCAAGCAGCGCAGCATCTTCGAAGAGGGCGCGATCAATAACGGCGTCGACGGCGAGCTGTCGATGAAAATCTTCGACCTGGTGGAGAAATTCGCCGGGTACGGCTTTAACAAATCGCACTCCGCCGCGTATGCGCTGGTGTCTTACCAGACGCTGTGGCTGAAAGCCCACTATCCCGCCGAATTTATGGCGGCGGTAATGACCGCCGATATGGATAACACCGAGAAAGTGGTCGGGCTGGTGGACGAATGCTGGCGCATGGGGCTCAAAATCCTGCCGCCGGACATCAACTCCGGGCTGTATCATTTCCACGTCAACGACGACGGTGAAATCGTATATGGCATTGGGGCTATCAAAGGCGTGGGCGAAGGCCCGATTGAGGCGATCCTCGAAGCGCGTAATGAAGGCGGCTATTTCCGCGAGCTGTTTGACCTCTGCGCCCGCGTAGACACCAAAAAGCTCAATAAGCGCGTACTCGAAAAACTGATCATGTCCGGGGCGTTTGACCGCCTTGGGCCGCACCGTGCGGCGCTAGCGAACTCGCTGCCCGACGCGCTGAAAGCCGCCGATCAACATGCCAAAGCCGAAGCGATCGGTCAGGCGGATATGTTTGGCGTACTGGCAGATGAGCCGGAACAGGTAGAACAATCCTACGCCAGCTGCCAGCCGTGGCCGGAACAAATCGTACTGGACGGTGAACGGGAAACGTTAGGCTTGTACCTGACCGGCCACCCGATCACCCAGTATCTGAAAGAAATTGAGCGCTATGTCGGCGGGCTGCGGCTCAAAGACATGCATCCGACCGATCGTGGTAAAGTGACCACGGCGGCGGGGCTCGTCATTGCTTCGCGGGTAATGGTCACCAAGCGAGGCAATCGTATCGGCATCTGTACGCTGGATGACCGTTCCGGGCGGCTGGAGGTGATGTTGTTCACCGACGCGCTGGATAAATACCAGCATTTGCTGGAAAAAGACCGCATACTTATCGTCAGCGGACAGGTCAGCTTTGATGACTTCAGCGGGGGGCTTAAAATGACCGCCCGCGAAGTCATGGACATTGACGAAGCCCGTGAAAAATATGCTCGCGGGCTTGCTATCTCGCTGACGGACAGGCAAATTGATGACCAGCTTTTAAACCGTCTCCGTCAGTCTCTGGAACCCCACCGTTCGGGGACAATTCCAGTACATCTCTACTATCAGAGGGCGGATGCACGCGCACGGCTGCGCTTTGGCGCGACCTGGCGTGTTTCTCCGAGCGATCGTTTACTCAACGATTTGCGTGGCCTCATTGGGTCGGAGCAGGTGGAACTGGAGTTTGACTAATACAGGAATACTATGAGTCTGAATTTCCTTGATTTCGAACAGCC
The DNA here is from genome assembly GCF_043558715.1 of Scandinavium sp. M-37. Classification (NCBI taxonomy): domain Bacteria; kingdom Pseudomonadati; phylum Pseudomonadota; class Gammaproteobacteria; order Enterobacterales; family Enterobacteriaceae; genus Scandinavium; species Scandinavium sp. M-37. Next base: position 15,830 of record NZ_JBIGIN010000041.1, on the reverse strand, counting down.
GATTGCAGAGCTGGAAGCGAAAATCGATTCTCTGACCGCCGTAGGCCGTCAGGATGAAAAACTGGATATTAACATCGACGAAGAAGTGCATCGTCTGCGCGAAAAAAGCGTAGAACTGACGCGCAAAATTTTCGCCGATCTCGGTGCATGGCAGGTCGCGCAACTGGCGCGCCATCCGCAGCGTCCGTATACCCTCGATTATCTGCGTCTGGCGTTCGATGAGTTTGACGAACTGGCGGGCGATCGTGCTTATGCCGACGACAAAGCTATCGTTGGGGGTATCGCGCGTCTGGATGGGCGTCCGGTGATGGTCATTGGTCATCAGAAAGGCCGTGAGACCAAAGAGAAAATTCGTCGTAACTTCGGCATGCCAGCCCCAGAAGGCTATCGTAAAGCGCTGCGCCTGATGGAAATGGCAGAACGCTTCAACATGCCTATCGTGACCTTTATCGACACCCCGGGCGCATACCCTGGCGTGGGCGCGGAAGAGCGCGGTCAGTCTGAGGCGATTGCCCGTAACCTGCGTGAAATGTCTCGCCTGAAAGTGCCGGTCATCTGTACCGTCATCGGCGAAGGCGGTTCCGGTGGTGCGCTGGCGATTGGTGTGGGCGATAAAGTGAATATGCTGCAGTACAGCACCTATTCCGTTATCTCCCCGGAAGGGTGTGCCTCTATTCTGTGGAAAAGCGCCGATAAAGCGCCACTGGCCGCAGAAGCGATGGGCATCATTGCGCCACGTCTGAAAGAGCTGAAGCTGATTGATACCGTTATCCCGGAACCGCTGGGTGGCGCGCATCGTAAACCTGAAGCTATGGCGGCAAGCCTGAAAGCCCAACTGCTGGCAGATTTGGCCGACCTCGACGTGCTGAGCACTGAAGACCTGCTCAACCGCCGTTATCAGCGTCTGATGAGCTACGGCTACGCCTGATTTAGCATCACAAAAAAACGTCTAAAGGCCGGTTATCCCGGCCTTTTTTTGTTTTTATACCTGCTGATATTTCGTGAGAGCGGCGGTGAGCCAATGTGATAATTCCCCTCTTCTGCTTCCCCTAAGATGCCCTTATCGCCACCAAGGACTTCGCCTTGTGGCGCAGCGGTATTTTTACTACGGGGATTTAACAATGAAAGTAAACAACACGATAGGGCTGAGCGCCGTGGCGGCGGCGCTGACGCTTTGTACACCCGCCTCCTGGGCGACGAATCTGAAAGCGGAACCGGTCGCGCCTTACGCAATGAAGGCCAGCGACCTGCAAAAAAAAGAGCAGGAACTCACGAACTTCCCGCAAATGCAGACGGTGAAAGCGGATATTCGTACCATTAGCAATGAAGACGTGGAGCGCATCGCGCCCGGCAGCGCCGGCAATCCGGCCAACGTCAAACGCGTCGAAAAAATCATTAGCAGCAAAGACTGGGAGTATCTGTTCCCCCGGCGTGCGCCTGAATATACCTACACAAACTTCCTGAAAGCGGTCGGCAAATTCCCGGCAATTTGTGATTCCTACACCGATGGGCGGGACAGTGATGCCATCTGTCGTAAATCACTGGCTACCATGTTTGCCCATTTTGCACAGGAAACCGGTGGGCATGAGGATTGGCGTGAAGAGCCAGAGTGGCGACAGGCGCTGGTCTATGTGCGCGAGATGGGCTGGACGGAAGGGCAAAAGGGCGGCTATAACGGCGAATGTAATCCTAACACCTGGCAGGGGCAAACCTGGCCGTGTGGTAAGGATAAAGACGGCGATTATGTGAGCTATTTTGGCCGGGGCGCTAAACAGCTCTCCTACAACTACAACTACGGACCGTTCTCTGACGCCATGTACGGCGACGTGCGCCCGCTGCTGGATAAACCGGAGCTGGTGGCTGACACCTGGCTGAACCTTGCCAGCGCACTGTTCTTCTTCGTCTATCCTCAGCCGCCCAAACCGGGGATGCTGGATGTGATCAACGGCTCCTGGCAGCCAAACAGTCATGATAAGGCCAATGGCTTAGTCCCAGGGTTTGGCGTCACCATCCAGATCATCAACGGGGGCGTGGAGTGCGGCGGGTCATCGGAAATGGCGCAGTCGCAAAACCGTATTGCCTACTACAAAGAGTTCGCTAACTACCTGAAAGTACCGGTTCCGGCAGATGAAGTGCTTGGCTGTAAGAACATGAAACAGTTCGATGAAGGTGGCTCAGGCGCATTGCCTATCTACTGGGAAGAGAGCTGGAACTGGACCGAGGGGAATCCTAATGGTCTGGCATATGCTTGCCAACTGGTCAGCTACCAGACGCCATTCAGCGCATTTAAAGCCGGGGATTACACCAAGTGTGTTCAGCACTACTTCAACGTCACCCTGACTGACGATGGCGGCTCGACCCCAGCTCCTACCCCAACGCCAGCGCCGACGCCGGAGCCAACGCCTGAACCCAAACCGGACAGTAATGTTGCCCCGGTAGCGTTTATTTCCGGGCCGGTAGGTGCAGTTGAAGCGGGAAGTAAGGTTGCGCTGAGTGCGGAAGGTTCATCGGATGCTAACGGCGATGCGCTGACCTACACCTGGATTTTCCAGAATGGCCAAAGCATTACCGGTAAAGATAAAGCCAACATCAGCTTTACGGTACCGGAGAAAGATGCCGATGCTCAGTATGCGATAAGTCTGACCGTCAGCGATGGTAAACTGACTGCGACCACCACCTATACCTTGAATGTGAAGGCGAAGGCCAAAGCGGATGAGGGCGGATCGACCGCCAGCTATCCGTCATGGAGCACCACTCACCACTGGAACGCCGGTGATATCGTGATGAACCATGGGGCGCTGTATCAGTGTAAGCCGTTCCCGAGCAGCGGATGGTGTAACAATTCCCCGGTCTACTATGAGCCAGGGGCGGGCATTGCCTGGGCAGATGCCTGGACTGCACTTTAAGTAATACACACGCCAGCGTCTGACGCTGGCGTGTTCTGTATCATTTTAGGTATAAGATTAAGGAAGGAATTTTCCAGGAGGAAAGCGTGAATATTATTGCCATCATGGGGCCGCACGGCGTCTACCACAAAGATCAGCCGATCAAAGATCTTGAAGCGGCGCTGACCCAGCAAGGGTTCAAAATCATCTGGCCGCAAAACAGCGCCGATCTGATTAAGTTTGTTGAGCAGAATCCGCGGATCTGCGGGGTCATCTTCGACTGGGATGAATACGGCGAGGATCTGTGCAGCGACATCAATCAGTTGAATGAATACCTACCGCTGTATGCATTTATCAACACCCATTCGACGCTGGACGTCAGCATCAACGATATGCGCATGGCGCTGTGGTTCTTTGAGTACGCGCTGGGCGCGGAAGAAGACATCGCCACGCGCATAGGCCAGTACACCAAAGAGTATCTCGATAACATCACCCCGCCGTTCACCCGTGCATTATTCAACTACGTGAAAGAGGGGAAATATACCTTCTGCACGCCGGGCCACATGGCGGGGACAGCGTATCAAAAAAGCCCGGTTGGCTGCCTGTTCTATGACTTTTTCGGCGGGAATACGCTGAAAGCGGACGTCTCTATTTCGGTCACCGAGCTTGGCTCGTTGCTTGATCACACCGGGCCGCATCTTGAGGCCGAAGAGTATATCGCCCGCACCTTTGGCGCGGAGCAAAGCTACATGGTGACTAACGGCACCTCGACCTCCAATAAAATTGTCGGGATGTACGCAGCACCGTCAGGCAGCACACTGCTTATCGACCGTAATTGCCATAAATCGCTGGCGCATTTGCTGATGATGAGCGACGTGGTGCCGCTGTGGCTGAAGCCCACGCGCAATGCGCTCGGCATCTTGGGCGGTATTCCGAAGCGTGAGTTCACTCGCGATAGCATCAGCCAGAAAGTGAAGACGACAGCGGGCGCGCAGTGGCCGGTTCATGCCGTTATCACCAATTCCACCTACGACGGGCTGCTTTACAACACTACCTGGATTAAAGACACGCTGGACGTGCCGTCGATTCATTTTGATTCTGCGTGGGTGCCCTATACTCATTTCCATCCGATTTATCAGGGGAAAAGCGGGATGAGCGGCGAGCGCGTCCCGGGCAAGGTTATCTATGAAACGCAGTCGACGCATAAAATGTTGGCGGCGCTGTCGCAGGCGTCGCTTATCCACATCAAAGGCGATTACGACGAAGACACCTTCAATGAAGCCTTTATGATGCATACCTCGACGTCGCCGAGCTATCCGATTGTTGCCTCCATCGAAACGGCAGCGGCGATGCTGCGCGGGAATCCGGGCAAGCGACTGATCAACCGTTCGGTTGAGCGTGCGCTGCATTTCCGTAAAGAGGTACAGCGGCTGCGCGAGGAGTCAGAGGGCTGGTTCTTCGATATCTGGCAACCTGAAAAAGTGGATGAGGCCGAGTGCTGGCCGGTTTCGCCGGGTGAAGACTGGCACGGCTTCGCGGATGCCGATGCTAATCATATGTTCCTCGATCCGGTGAAAGTCACCATCCTGACGCCAGGCATGGACGAGCAGGGCACCATGAGCGACGAGGGGATCCCGGCTGCGCTGGTGGCCAAATTCCTCGACGAGCGTGGCGTGGTGGTTGAGAAAACCGGCCCGTACAATTTGCTGTTTCTGTTCAGTATCGGTATCGACAAAACCCGGGCGATGGGCCTGTTGCGTGGCCTGACCGAGTTTAAGCGATCCTTTGATCTGAATCTTCGGGTCAAAAACATGCTGCCGGATCTGTACGCGGAAGATCCTGATTTCTACCGTAACATGCGCATTCAGGAGCTGGCGCAGGGGATCCATAAGCTTATTCGTCAGCATCAGCTCTCGCATCTGATGCTACGGGCGTTCGATGTGCTGCCGGAAATGAAAATGACCCCGCACCAGGCCTGGCAGCGTCAGATCAAAGGTGAGGTGGAAACGATTGAGATTGAACAGCTGGTGGGCCGCGTCTCGGCTAACATGATCCTGCCGTATCCGCCGGGCGTACCGTTGCTGATGCCGGGAGAGATGATCACCGAAGAAAGCCGCGCCGTGCTCGATTTCCTGCTGATGCTTTGCTCGATTGGTCGGCATTATCCGGGCTTTGAAACTGACATTCATGGCGCTAAGCGTGACGAAGACGGCGTCTACCGGGTACGAGTCTTAAAAGATGCCTGACTGCTTGCGTCAGTCGCCCTGCCACAGGTAACGTGCTGCGCAGACCAATAAGGAGAAAACATGCTGGGTTTAAAACAGGTTCACCACATCGCTATCATCGCGAGCAACTATGCCAACAGTAAGGCGTTCTATTGCGATATTCTGGGCTTCACGCTGCAAAGCGAGTTCTACCGTGAGGCGCGGGATTCCTGGAAAGGCGATCTGGCGTTGAATGGCCAGTATACTATCGAGCTGTTTTCGTTCCCTTTTCCACCTGCGCGCCCGTCACGGCCTGAAGCGTGCGGCCTGCGTCATCTGGCGTTTAGCGTGGATGACATCGATGCCGCCGTGACCCATCTCGAAAGCCACGGCGTGAAGTGTGAGGCGATTCGAATCGATCCCTTCACTGAGCGTCGTTTTACTTTTTTCAACGATCCGGACGGATTGCCGCTGGAGCTGTATCAGCAATAAATCATGAGCCTGAAATCTGTCATCGACGTCCTACATTCCCACCGATCGCTGCTGGTTGCCTTCAGCGGCGGCCTGGATTCGACGGTGCTTTTACACCAACTGGTGAGCTGGCGTGAACAGTCGCCGGGCGTCGCGTTGCGCGCTATTCATATTCATCATGGGCTAAGTGCTTATGCGGATGCCTGGGTTGCGCACTGTGAGCAGGTTTGTGCCCAGTGGGGCGTGCAGCTTGAGGTGGTGAAGGTCACCCTGGCAGAGGAAGGGTTAGGTATTGAAGCCCATGCGCGTGAGGCGCGCTATGCCGCGTTTCGTGCCGCGCTGCAGCCCGGTGAGGTATTGGTCACCGCGCAGCATCTGGACGATCAGTGCGAAACGCTGCTCCTGGCACTCAAACGCGGTAGCGGCCCGGCGGGGCTGTCGGCGATGGCGGCAGAGTCAGATTTCGCGGGCAGTAAACTGTTGCGGCCGTTGTTAAACCAAAAACGGCAAGATCTTGAGCGCTGGGCCGTCACGCATCAGCTGCGCTGGATTGAAGATGAAAGCAATCAGGACGATGCCTACGATCGCAATTTTCTGCGCCTGCGCGTGGTGCCGTTGTTGACGCAGCGCTGGCCGCATTTCGCCGAGGCCGCCGCGCGAAGCGCCGCGCTGTGTGGCGAACAGGAACAGCTACTGGATGAATTGCTTGCCGAAGAGTTGATGTCGTTGATGGGGCCGGAAGGGCAGCTCGCCATCGAACCGCTGATGAGCGTGAGTGAAGCTCGGCGGGCAGCGCTGTTACGCCGCTGGCTGGCACAGCATCAGGCGGTGATGCCGTCGCGCGCGATGCTGACGCGTCTCTGGCAAGAAGTGGCGCTGGCACGGGAAGATGCCAATCCGCAGCTTTGCTTAGGCCAATTCGAAGTCCGCCGCTTTCAGCAGCAGCTGTGGTGGATCCCGGCTTATGAACGCCTGGCCTCTCTGAACATGAAATGGGCAGATATCACGCATCCGCTGCTGTTACCGGATGCCAGTGAATTGCATCTGATGGCGGGCCGCGATATTCGTGCGCCGCAGAACGATGAACCCGTGAGTGTGCGTTTTACCGCCTCCGGCACGTTGCATATTGTTGGGCGTCACGGTGGACGTAAGCTAAAAAAAATCTGGCAGGAGATGGGTGTGGCTCCGTGGCTACGGGAAACCGCGCCGCTGCTGTTTTATGGTGAGACGTTAATCGCAGCGGCCGGGTATTTCGTCACGCGTGAAGGGCAATACAGGGAAGGGGAAGCCGGTTTACGGCTCGTCAGACAAAAAAACGGGCAGTAACACTGCCCGTCTACGGATTACTCTTCGCTCACCACCACGGTACCGATATCCGGGTGACTGAAGCTGGCTATTTTGTCGAGTCGTAGCTCACGGTTTTCGCCCGAGGCTTCAACGACCAGATACTCGACGTTTTTACGTGAGACTAAGTCACTGGCTTTCGCCTTCAGCACTTCGCCATCTTTCAGCTCCAGCGCCAAAACGAGATGGTTCTGGCAGGCGAGTTCGAGGTTGTCATAGTCATCACAGTTGATAGGTTGATAAGACTCATTCATTGACATAATCGCTCACCAGTAAGTTTGCCGCCGCATAGGCCGCTTTTTCCCTGACCGACTCTGAAATCGCATCGTCCGACGCCACTTCATTCAATACTTTTAGCACACAACCCAGCGAATCCGGAATATATCCTAAGTCCCCGCTGGCTATTTCCGCATATCGCTTGCGTATTAACTCACAATACTTTTCCACATGCCCTCCTGTCAGCGTTCTGACTTAACTGTGGGATGCAAGTTTAAGCCTACGAAGATAAACTCTGTTTAGCAAGGTGACTATACCATACTCATTTAAGCAATATCAGCAGGATGAGCTGTGCAGCAATGAATTGGCGACAGCCTTTTGTGGCTGAATTAGGTACAATGACGGCCAATTTTCAGGAGTAAAATCATGGCGCTGAAAGCGACAATTTATAAAGCGACGGTGAACGTTGCCGATCTCGACCGCAACCAGTTTCTCGATGCCAGCCTGACGCTGGCTCGTCATCCGTCCGAAACCGAAGAGCGCATGATGCTGCGTCTGCTGGCATGGATAATGTATGCCGACGACCGTTTGCAATTTACCCGGGGCCTGAGTGCCGATGACGAGCCGGAAGTGTGGCTGCTCAACGATCATCTGGGGGTGGATTTGTGGATTGAGTTAGGCTTACCGGAAGAACGCCGGATCAAAAAAGCCTGCTCTCGTTCGAAGCAGGTCGCGCTGTTTACCTATAACAGCCGGGCGGCGGAAATCTGGTGGCAGCAAAATCAGGCCGCACTGGCCGGGTTTAGCAATCTCAGTATCTGGTATTTTGATGATACCCAACTGGCGCAGTTGACCGCCTTCGCCGCACGCAATATGACGCTGCAGGCCACCTTGCAGGAAGGGACGCTGTGGCTTTCCGATGATAAGAATAATCTGGAAATCATCCCAACCCATTGGCAGCAGGCAAAATGATTGTCATCTCACGTCAGGTATCGTTGGCTGACGAAGAAGTGGAAATCACCGCTATTCGGGCGCAGGGCAACGGCGGACAGCACGTGAACAAAGCCTCAACGGCCATTCATTTGCGTTTTGACATCCGGGCCTCCAGCCTGCCAGAGTATTATAAAGAGCGCCTGCTGGCCGCCAGTCATCACTTGTTAACCGCTGACGGCGTTATCATTATCAAGGCGCAGGAATATCGCAGTCAGGAGATGAACCGGGAAGCCGCGGTCGCGCGTCTGGTGTCGGTGATTCAGAGCCTGACCGTAGAACAAAAACATCGCCGGGCAACGCGTCCTACGCGGGCATCGAAAGAGCGTCGACTGGCGTCAAAATCGCAAAAGTCCTCAGTGAAGGCGATGCGTGGCAAAGTCAGAAACGCCGGTGACTGATCGACTGAATGAAAAGCATAAGGAAATTAAGGTGAAGAAGGTACTGGTGACCCTCGCGGCTGTTGGAATGCTCTGTGCATTGCCCGGCTGTAACAATCGTTCAGATGAGCAAACCGTGAACAAAGGGCAAGAAACGGCCCTGCAGCCGATGCAGCAGAGCTGGCGCGGCGTGCTGCCGTGTGCGGACTGCGAAGGCATTGAAACGTCCCTGTTCCTTGAAAAGGACGGTACCTGGGTGATGAACGAGCACTATCAGGGCGTGGAGCGTGAACCGTCCTCATTTGCGTCGTATGGCACCTGGGCGCGCACCGCCGAGAAGCTGGTTCTGACCGACACTAAGGGTGAGAAATCATACTATCGCGCAAAAGGCGACAAGCTGGAAATGCTGGATCGCGAAGGCAATCCGATCGTTTCCTCGCTGAATTACACCCTGGAGCCGGTCAAAACAAGCCTGCCTGTGACCCCAATGGCGATGCGCGGTATGTATTTTTACATGGCGGATGCTGCCACCTTTACCGATTGTGCTACGGGGAAACGTGTGTCGGTGGCGAACAACGCCCAGCTCGAACGTGGTTATGCCGCGGCGCGCGGCAACGAGAGTAAGCCTGTTTTGCTGACGGTCGAAGCGCACTTTACGCTACAGGCCAATCCGGATACCGGCGAGAAGGTGACAACGTTGGTAGCGGACAAATCGTCGCACTTTGACGCGAAGAAGACCTGCAAAGAGTAATCGCCCCATAGTCATAAAAAAAGGCCTGTCACCAACGGTGACGGGCCTTTTTATTGTCCGTGAGAACGGAGATTAGCGTTTGATGTTGCTCAGCAGGTAGCTCACTACGTCGCCGGTTTTAATCATCTGCTTGTCACCGTTACGACGATATTTGTATTCAATCTCATCGTTGTCGAGGTTGCGGTCGCCGATAACCACGGTGTGTGGGATACCGATCAGCTCCATGTCCGCGAACATCACGCCTGGGCGCTCTTTACGATCGTCCATCAGCACTTCAATCCCCTGGGCGCGCAGCTCGCTGTACAGTTTCTCTGCCAGCTCCTGAACGCGGTAGGATTTGTGCATATTCATCGGCAGGATGGCCACCTGGAATGGCGCAATGTTGTCCGGCCAGACGATACCGCGATCGTCGTGGTTCTGCTCGATGGCTGCCGCCACCACGCGGGTAACGCCGATCCCGTAGCAGCCCATGGTCAGGGTCTGGTTACGACCGTCTTCACCCTGAACGGACGCTTTCATGGCTTCGGAGTACTTGGTGCCAAGCTGGAAGATGTGGCCGACTTCGATACCGCGCTTGATGAGCAGGGTACCTTTGCCGTCCGGGCTTGGGTCACCGGCGACCACGTTACGGATGTCTGCGACTTCCGGGGTGGCAACGTCGCGATCCCAGTTGATGCCGAAGTAGTGTTTACCGTCGATGTTAGCGCCCGCAGCGAAATCGCTCATGGCGGCGACGGTACGGTCAACGACCACTGGAATGCTCATATTTACTGGGCCCAGTGAGCCTGGACCGGCGTTAACCAGCGCACGAATTTCTGCTTCGGTCGCGAAGGTCAGCGGGCTTGCCACCTGCGGCAGTTTTTCCGCTTTGACTTCGTTCAGTTCGTGATCGCCACGGACAAGAAGGGCAACCAGCGGATATGCGCTGTCTTCTACCGCTTTCACCAGCAGGGTTTTCACGGTTTTCTCAATTGGCAGATTGAACTGCTCAACCAGCTCGGCGATGGTTTTGGCGTTTGGCGTATCGACCAGGGTCATTTCCTGGGTCGCTGCCGCGCGGGGTTCTTTTGGCGCAACGGCTTCAGCCAGCTCAATATTGGCTGCAAAGTCAGATTCACTGGAGAAGATAATGTCATCTTCACCGCTGGACGCCAGAACCTGGAACTCATGCGACGCGCTGCCACCGATAGAACCGGTATCAGCCTGAACGGCACGGAAATCCAGACCCATACGGCTGAAGATCTTACTGTAAGCCGCATACATCGCGTCGTAGGTTTCCTGTAAGGATTCCTGAGTGGTATGGAAGGAGTAAGAATCCTTCATGATGAACTCACGGGACCGCATCACACCAAAGCGTGGGCGGACTTCATCGCGGAACTTGGTCTGGATCTGATAGAAGTTCAGCGGTAGCTGTTTGTAAGAGCTCAGCTCGTTACGAATCAGGTCGGTGATCACTTCTTCATGCGTTGGGCCGAGGACAAACTGGCGCTCGCCGCGATCGACAATACGCAGCAGTTCCGGGCCGTACTGCTCCCAGCGACCGCTCTCCTGCCACAGGTCAGCGGGCTGAACCACGGGCATTGACACCTCGATAGCACCGGCGTTATCCATCTCTTCACGCACGATGTTTTCGACTTTTTTCAGGACGCGCAGGCCTGTCGGCAGCCAGGTGTATAACCCGGAGGCGAGCTTGCGAATCATCCCGGCGCGCAGCATCAGCTGGTGGCTGATAACCTCGGCGTCGGCAGGTGTCTCCTTCAGCGTGGAGAGCAAGTATTGACTAGTACGCATGTTATTACGGTTCCATTTGAACGAGCAGAACAGGCGAGAATGCCCGCCTGATACAAAAAATGTGGTTTAGTTTATCAGTCTGGCAGAGTTGTCAAAAGAGAGGAGGAGAAAATTAGCGTGCTTCTAATGCAAAGACTTCGAATCCGGCGTCGGTAACGCGCCAGCGGACGTTAAAATCATGTAACCAGACGGCGTAAGCTTTCCCCGTTTCCTCCCCTTTCCGGTAAGCAGGACGCGGGTCCTGAGCCAGTACATCCGTAATAAAGGCGCGCAGATGTGGGTAACGTTTATCGAGGACTGGAAACTGCTGTTCCACCTCGGGGGTGAAGCTGACATTCACGCTGGCAACAGGTGCCTGCTGGGCATAGCTTGCCTGAGCTTCAGGCAACGCTTCGGCAAATGGCAGGTAAGGCTTGATATCGACCACCGGCGTGCCGTCGACGAGGTCGAGGCTGCCTAACTGTAGAATGACCTGATCTTTGTGACAGCGAATACCTTTCAGCTCAACCAGTGACATGCCGATCGGGTTAGGACGGAAAGTGGAACGGGTCGCGAATACGCCCATTCTGGCATTGCCGCCAAGCCGGGGAGGGCGGACGGTCGGTCGCCAGCCGCCTTCCATCGTTTGATGAAAGACGAATAACACCCAGAGATGGCTGAAATCTTCCAGGCCGCGCACGGCATCCGGCTGATTGTAGGGCGGGAGCAAGTGAAGTTCGCCGTTGCCGTGTTGCACCAGACCAGGCTGGCGTGGGACGGCAAACTTCTCTTTATAAGGTGAGCAGATAACGCCTATCTGCTCAAAGGAGAAATCACTCATTTCGCCGAAACGTTGAGAGCAGTTCCAAGGCAAACGGCCTGACGATAGCAACCCGGCGTGCCGCTGGTGACTTCACAACTGTGCAGCAGAACCCCATTGGCCTTCATTTTTGCGGCGTTTATCTGCAGACGCTTACGGGCGGTTGGGATATTTGGCGGAGAGTCCTGATTAGAGGCCTGGCAGGATTCACCGCTGACTTCGCCGAGATCGCGGAACGGCTTACCCACCAGTTCCTCGGCGCTGTTGTAAATTCTTACCGGAGCAGGGCGTGGCGCTTTCGGCTTAGCGGGCTCGGTTTTTGGCGGAGTTGCAGTGCTTTGTACAGGTTCTACGGGAGATCTGTTTAACATGGAACAGCCGCTCAGGATCAGCGCTAAAAAACAGACCGGTAAAGCACGCATAGTATTTCCTCAATGAATATAAAAACCGGGGCTTATTGAATCAGGTGCCAGCAGAAATGACAAGACGGGCGTAAAGCCCGTCCTGAATGATATTACTTTGAGAAAAGATTACCAGCCTTTAACCGCGCCACCATTGAAGATCTTGTTGGCCGCTTCGTACACTTCGTCAGACTGATACGCTTCAACGAATTTCTTCACGTTTTCCGCGTCTTTGTTATCTTCACGGCTGACGATCAGGTTCACGTACGGGGAGTCTTTGTCTTCAACAAAGATGCCGTCTTTCGCTGGGGTCAGGCCAATCTGGCTGGCGTAAGTGGTGTTGATAACCGCCAGAGCAATCTGCGCATCGTCCAGGGAACGCGGCAGTTGTGGGGCTTCCAGCTCAACAATTTTCAGGTTTTTCGGGTTCTCAGTCACGTCCAGAACGGTTGGCAGCAGACCAACACCATCTTTCAGTTTGATCAGGCCCACTTTCTGCAGCAGCAGCAGGGAGCGGCCGAGGTTGGTTGGATCGTTAGGCACGGCAACCTGAGAGCCTGGCTGCAGTTCGTCCAGAGATTTGATTTTCTTAGAGTAACCGGCAATCGGGTAAACAAAGGTGCTGCCGACCGGAACCAGTTTGTAACCGCGGTCTTTAATCTGCTGATCCAGGTAAGGTTTATGTTGGAAGGCGTTGGCATCGATATCGCCTTTACTCAGCGCTTCGTTCGGCAGAACGTAATCGTTGAAGGTCACCAGCTCAACGTCGAGGCCATACTTCTCTTTGGCCACTTTCTGGGCAACTTCAGCGACCTGCTGTTCTGAACCCACAATCACGCCGACTTTGATGTGGTTAGGGTCTTTCTGATCCGGACCACAACCCACCAGTGCCAGAGAACCAATCAGGGCACCCAGGGCCGCAAAGGTTTTAATCTTGAACGCCATTTTCTTTCCTTAACTCTTAGAGTTGTTTGTTGTGTGTAACGTTACTTGTGAGTGACAGCCCGGACGATACGATCGCCAGAGAATTGAATTAAATAAACCAGAACCACCAGTAATACCAGAACGGTATTCATAACCGTAGCGTTATAACCAATGTAACCGTACTGATAGCCAATCTGACCCAGACCACCGGCACCGACAGCCCCGCCCATCGCGGAGTAACCCACCAGGGTAATCAGCGTGATGGTTGCTGCATTCACCAAACCCGGCATCGCTTCTGGCAGCAGGACTTTACGCACGATCTGCATGACCGTGGCACCCATAGCGCGTGAGGCTTCAATCAGGCCGGTCGGTATTTCCAGCAACGCGTTTTCCACCATGCGGGCAATAAACGGTGCGGCGCCCACGGTCAGGGGAACAATCGCCGCCTGCAGGCCGATGGAGGTGCCAACAATCACGCGCGTAAATGGAATCATCCACACCAGCAGGATAATGAACGGAATAGAACGGAAGATGTTGACCAGCGCGGAGAGCGTGCGGTACAGCTTCACGTTTTCAGCAATTTGGCCCGGACGTGTAACGTACAGCAGTACGCCAACCGGCAGACCTAGTACGAAACCGAAGAAACCGGAAACAAAGGTCATTGCCAACGTTTCCCAGACGCCGCGCGCCAGTAACCACATCATTGGCTCAGACATAACCCAGTACCTCTACTTTCACATGGTGTTCTTGCAGCCAGGCAATCGCGGCTTGCGTATCGTTTTGTGTGCCGTGCATTTCAGTCAGCATGATGCCGAACTTCACGCCACCGGCGTAATCCATCTGCGCGCTAATAATGTTGTTGTTGACGTTAAAGCGGCGTGCTGTTTCCGAGAGCAGCGGGGCATCAACGGACTGCCCGGTAAATTCCATACGCAGCATGGGCACACTGTCTGCCTGCGCTTCTGGTTTCAGGCGCGCCAGATAGTCTTCCGGAATGTCCAAATGCAGGGTGGACTGAATGAACTGTTGTGCCAGTGGTGTTTTCGGATGGGAGAACACTTCACTCACCGTGTCCTGCTCAATCAACTCACCGTTGCTGATAACAGCTACGCAGTCACAAATGCGCTTAACCACGTCCATCTCGTGGGTGATCAGCAGAATGGTCAGACCCAGACGGCGGTTAATGTCTTTCAGCAGTTCGAGAATAGAACGGGTGGTTGCCGGATCCAGGGCGCTAGTGGCTTCATCACACAGCAATACTTTTGGATTACTGGCCAGCGCACGGGCAATGGCCACGCGCTGCTTCTGTCCTCCAGATAAATTGGCTGGATAGCTATCGTGCTTATCCGACAGGCCGACGAGGTCAAGCAGTTCCGTCACGCGGCGTTTGATTTCTTCTTTAGGCGTATTGTCGAGTTCCAGCGGTAGCGCCACGTTACCAAATACAGTCCGGGAAGCCAGCAGATTAAAGTGCTGGAAAATCATACCAATCTGACGACGTGCTTTAGTTAATTGTGATTCAGAAAGGGCCGTTAAATCCTGTCCATCAACCAGCACGCTTCCCTGGGTTGGGCGCTCGAGTAAGTTGACGCAGCGGATCAGGGTACTTTTACCCGCACCGGAGGCACCGATGACGCCATAGATTTGTCCGGCAGGCACATGCAGGCTGACATTATTCAATGCCTGAATTGTTCTGTGGCCCTGCTGGAACACTTTGGTGATGTTTGAAAGTTTTATCATTAGCTATTTATTATCGTAAGGTGATTTGCCGTGGAATTTTCTGCTGCTGCAGAGTGCAGCGACCGTCAATGAAATGGATGTTAAGGCATCCAGACGTCTAAATCAATCCGGGGCAGCGATAATGAGCACTTTATTGGCGCATCAAACATGAGATAATAGGCTCACATGCCTTATTCAGGAGCAAACCGGTGGCAAAAACCGTTCCCGCAATTTTCTTAGACCGTGATGGCACCATTAATGTCGATCATGGTTACGTTCACGAAATTGACGCATTTGAGTTTATCGAAGGCGCTATTGATGCCATGCGCGAGTTAAAAGAGATGGGTTATGCGCTGGTACTGGTAACGAACCAGTCCGGCATTGCTCGCGGTAAGTTTACCGAAGCGCAGTTTGAAACATTAACCGAGTGGATGGACTGGTCGCTGGCGGATCGGGGTGTAGATCTCGATGGCATCTATTACTGCCCACATCACCCACAGGGAACAGTAGAAGAATACCGGCAGGTATGCGATTGCCGTAAACCGCACCCTGGAATGCTTATCTCTGCCCGTGATTTTCTGCATATCGATATGGATGCCTCCTTTATGGTTGGTGACAAAGTTGAAGATATGCAGGCCGCCGCAGCTGCAGGTGTAGGAACGAAAGTCTTAGTGCGTACAGGCAAGCCTGTTACCGATGAGACCGAAAATGCAGCAGATTGGGTGATTGATAGCCTGGCAGCCCTGCCCGCGGCTATCAAAAAGCAGAATAAATAGCCGTTGAGGCGAAAAGGTGAGCGGTTGAAATAAAAATGCATTTTTCCGCTTGTCATTCCTCGGCAGCTCCCTATAATGCGCCTCCATCGACACGGAACAACGGCAAGCAAGCCGCCGGGTCAGCAGGGTTTCTCCGGAAATTCTGACAGAGAAAAGCGAAAATAATTGCTTGACTCTGA
>NZ_JBIGIN010000040.1:0-39809 GCF_043558715.1 Scandinavium sp. M-37 | reverse complement strand
CAGCAGTCCCGATGCATCCGTAGCTCAGCTGGATAGAGTACTCGGCTACGAACCGAGCGGTCGGAGGTTCGAATCCTCCCGGATGCACCATATCCTCCAGGTTATCAGCGATGATAATGTGCCAGAGAGAGAAATACTCTCAGCAAGCATAAGGGAGGATAACGTTGCTTCAGCAACGGCCCTTTAGGGCGAGCCTTCTGTGAGTCATCCTCCCGGATACACCATATCCTCCCTAGTGTCCCTCTCAAGTTCAAACTCAGATTTTTCCCCAAAAAAAGCGTTAACCATTTGTTTACTATTGGCATCTTTCTTCTTCCAGGCTAATTTATATCTGTGATTAATTTGTTTTCAGGTAGCAAGGAGAGAAATCCATGAAATGGTTTAAAGCTGTTTCTGCATTCTGTGCAGCTGTCATCGTTGGCGTGTCTCTGGCAGGCTGTGCAGGGTCTTCCACCAAGGAAAGCACCGGCGGTTACATCGATGACACCGTGGTTACCACCAAAGTGAAATCCGCCCTGTTCAGTGATAAAGAGATCAAATCCTCCGAAATCGGCGTGGTGACCTTTAAAGGCCGCGTACAGCTGAGCGGTTTTGTCTCTTCGCAGGCGATTGCCAACCGTGCGGTGGAGATTACCCGCAACGTCACCGGCGTACGTGTTGTTGAGAACGATATGCAGGTCAAGTAACGTCTGAAAATGAAGCTAAAAGGCACCGTTTGGTGCCTTTGTTGTTTTCAGCGGGCAGCGACAAACCGCCCCGTTATACGGTAAAGTAACCTTTCGATCTGCGGTGAGTGAGGACATGATGTACGAGCGTTATGCAGGGCTGATTTTCGACATGGATGGCACCATCCTTGATACCGAACCCACTCATCTCAAGGCGTGGCATGACGTTCTCGGGCGCTACGGTATGCGCTATGAAGCTCAGGCCATGGCTGCCCTCAACGGATCGCCAACGTGGCGTATTGCGCAGGCGGTGATTGAACTGAATCAGGCCACCCTGGACCCGCATCAGCTGGCGCGTGAGAAAACGGATGCTGTAAAAGTGATGCTACTGGACACCGTGCGTCCGCTGCCATTAATTGATGTGGTAAAAGAGTGGCATGGTCGCCGCCCGATGGCCGTTGGCACCGGGAGCGAAAGTGCGATAGCCGAGGCGCTGCTGAACCATCTGGGCCTGCGTCACTATTTCTCTGCGGTGGTCGCCGCCGATCATGTGAAACATCACAAACCTGCACCTGACACCTTTCTGCTGTGCGCCGACCTGATTGGCGTCGCGCCCCAGAAATGCGTGGTTTTTGAAGATGCTGATTTTGGTATTCAGGCGGCGAAGAGTGCAGGCATGGATGTCGTGGACGTGCGCTTACTGTGAGTGACGCTCTGTCGCTGCTCTCACTCTTTGCCAGCAGTTTTCTCAGCGCGACCCTACTCCCCGGTAATTCCGAAGTTGTCCTGGTAGGCATGTTACTCGCAGGTGTCAGTCATCCCTGGCAGCTCGTGTTAATAGCAACAATGGGTAATAGCCTTGGAGGGGTAACTAACGTTATTCTTGGGCGTTTATTTCCGCAGCGTGATAATTCGCGTTGGCGGGAGAAAGCAGTGGGCTGGCTAAGACGTTACGGCGCGGCCACACTGTTATTGAGCTGGATGCCGGTTATCGGCGATTTACTGTGTGTCCTGGCAGGATGGATGCGTCTTTCCTGGGGACCGGTACTTTTTTTCTTATGCCTTGGCAAGGCGTTGCGCTATGTGGCCATTGCCGCAGCGACGCTACAGGGTATGACGTGGTGGCACTAATTGGATTGATTGTGACCGTCAACCATTACAATTATGCTTAATAAAATGATTTCGACAGGCGGGAGGTCAATTTGATCCCGGACGTATCACAGGCGCTGGCCTGGCTGGAAAAGCATCCTCAGGCAATTAAGGGGATCCAACGTGGTCTTGAGCGCGAAACGCTGCGCGTAAACGCAGATGGCTCACTGGCAACCACTGGCCATCCGGAAGTGCTTGGGTCTGCATTGACCCATAAATGGATTACCACAGATTTTGCCGAAGCGCTGCTGGAGTTTATTACTCCGGTGGACGGCGACATTGATCATATGCTGACGCTGATGCGTGATGTGCATCGCTATACGGCGCGCCACATTGGCAACGAACGGATGTGGCCGCTGAGTATGCCGTGCTACATCGCACCGGGTCAGGATATCGAACTGGCGCAGTACGGCACCTCTAACGTGGGCCGTCTGAAAACGCTGTATCGTGAAGGACTGAAAAACCGCTATGGCGCGCTGATGCAGACTATCTCTGGCGTGCATTATAACTTCTCGCTGCCGATGGCATTCTGGCAGGCGAAGTGCGGTGTGGACGGAACCGAAGACGGTAAAGAAGCTATCTCAGCCGGTTATTTCCGTTTGATTCGCAACTATTATCGTTTTGGCTGGGTGATCCCGTATCTGTTCGGTGCCTCACCGGCTATCTGTTCCTCGTTCCTGCAGGGCAAACCGACGACGCTACCGTTTGAGAAAACGGAGTGTGGCATGTACTACCTGCCATACGCCACCTCGCTGCGTCTGAGCGACCTGGGTTATACCAATAAGTCGCAAAGCAATCTCGGAATTACGTTTAACGATCTCCACGAGTATGTGGCAGGATTGAAGCGGGCGATCAAAACGCCGTCGGAAGAGTACGCCAAAATTGGCGTCGAGAAAGACGGTAAATTTATGCAGATCAACAGCAACATTTTGCAGATTGAAAATGAGCTGTACGCCCCGATTCGTCCTAAACGTGTCACCCGCAGCGGTGAAACGCCATCGGATGCGCTGCTGCGCGGCGGCATTGAGTACATTGAAGTGCGATCGCTGGATATCAACCCGTTCTCGCCGATTGGTGTGGACGAGCAACAGGTGCGCTTCCTCGATCTGTTTATGGTCTGGTGCGTGCTGGCGGATGCGCCAGAGATGAGCAGCGATGAACTGCTGTGTACGCGCACTAACTGGAATCGCGTGATTCTGGAAGGGCGTAAGCCGGGACTGACGCTGGGCATTGGCTGCGAAACTGCGCAGTTCCCGCTGGCGAAGGTAGGTAAAGACCTGTTCGCCGATTTGCGTCGGGTCGCACAGACGTTAGATAGCATTGACGGCGGTGAAGCGTATCAGAAAGTGTGTGATGAGCTGGTTGCAAGCTTTGATAATCCGGAATTAACTTTCTCAGCGCGCATTTTGCGTTCTATGCTTGAAAGTGGCATTGGCGGCACCGGCAAAGCGCTGGGTGATGAATACCGTACGATGCTGCGTGAAGAGCCGCTGGAGATTTTAAACGAAGCGGATTTTGAAGCGGAGCGTGAAGCTTCGTGGGCACGTCAGCGTCAGATTGAAGCGGCAGATACCGAGCCGTTCTCTGAACTGGTTGCGCGTCACGCCTGATACAAAAGAAAAAGGCCACAACGAGGTGGCCAAACTTTCATCTCTGAAAACAAAGATGATGATAACAAATGCGCGTCTTTCATATATTCAGACTCGCCCGGGAACGAAGAGTTCAGTTAATTTTAAAAAAAATCACACTCTTCAGCGTTTTTTTCTCAACTCCCTGATGGAGCGAGAAAAAATGAAGAGTTCGGAGGAGACAAAATGCCGTTATTAGATAGCTTCACTGTCGACCATACCCGAATGGAAGCCCCTGCTGTTCGCGTCGCTAAAACCATGCACACGCCGCACGGCGATGAAATCACGGTTTTTGATCTGCGCTTCTGCGTACCGAACAAAGAAGTGATGCCAGAGCGCGGGATCCACACTCTGGAGCACCTGTTTGCGGGCTTCATGCGCGATCATCTCAACGGCAACGGCGTGGAAATCATCGACATTTCACCGATGGGCTGCCGGACCGGTTTCTACATGAGCCTGATTGGCACCCCTGACGAATCTCGCGTGGCAGACGCCTGGAAAGCGGCGATGGCTGACGTGCTGAAGGTGGAAGAGCAGAATCAGATCCCGGAGCTGAACGTCTATCAGTGTGGCACCTATACCATGCACTCTCTGGAAGAAGCGCAGGAAATTGCCCGCCACATCATCGACAGGGGTGTGCGTGTGAATAGCAATGATGAGCTGGCGCTGCCGAAAGAGAAACTGCAGGAACTGCACATCTAGTTTTCTCTCCTCAGACCCGTCGGGCGCATGCTCGCCGGGTCTGCTCCCTTTATCTCAGGTTACCGCCGCGATTGCGCCCATGACCACATCCCTAACGTTCTCCTTTACCCGTCGGCCTTTGGTCCCTTTTGCCCATGATTATGTGCATGGCGATAGCGAGCCGTGGCATCAGCACGACTGCGCCCAATTACTGCACATTCTGAGTGGCGTCGTCAGGGTCGATACGCAGGCCGGATGCTGGGTGGTGCCGCCGGGGCGGGGCGTCTGGCTGCCCGCCGGAACGCCACATGCGCTGCGTATAACCGGTAACGTGGCGGCGCGCACGTTGTTTATCGATCCGCTGGCCAGGGCTTTTTTACCCGCAATCTGTCAGATAGTGCAGATCTCACCGCTGCTCCGGGAGCTGATCGTCTCCTCGCTGGGACTGGAGGAAGACTACGCCCCCGCCAGCCGGGATGAGCGCATTTACGAGCTGATCCTCGATGAAATTCGTGGGATGCAGGTGCTGCCGTTCGGTTTGCCCGAACCACAAGATGCGGCGTTGCGCGCGCTCTGCCAGCAGATGCGTGACCATCCTGCCGACGACTGGAACAGTGCCCGGGCGGCGAGGGCGGCGAATATGAGTGAACGGACGCTCAACCGGCACTTTCAGCAGCAGACGGCGCTGACCTGGAGCGAATGGGTGCGACGGGCGAGGCTGATGGAAGCGTTAGTCCGCCTGGCACAGGGGCAATCAGTGCTGAGAGTAGCGCTGGATCTTGGGTATGGCAGTCACAGCGCGTTCACGGCAATGTTTCGCCGGGTGATGGGGGTCTCACCCAGCGACTACTTCGGTTAGGCTTTCGACCCGACCGCGTTCAGCAGCGCCTGCAGCGACGCGCGGGACACATCGCTCTCAATGCCAACCCCCCACTGGCTGCTGCCGTCCGGAAGTAAGCAGCGAATGTAGGCCACCGATCGGCTGTCACTGCGCTCGCCCAGCGTATGCTCGTGATAGTCCTTAATCACCCACGGCTGTCTCAGCAGCGGTGTCAGACCGTTGACCGCCGCCGACAGCAGGCCATTCCCGCTGCCCAGCAAACGCCAGTTCTCCCCGTTGATCAACAGCGTGGCCTGCAACAGCAGTTCCCCGTTGTGCTGACTCTCGGTCTTATAATCCTGCAACAGCAGCGCGGGGTGCGGCACCAGGCCGTAACGGGCACGGAACAGCTGCCACAGCGCGTTATGGGTCATCTCCCGACCATGCCCGTCGGTTTCACGCTGCACATGCTGGCTGAAGTCCTGTTGCAGCGCACGCGGCAGGGTTAAGCCGTGGTTCTGCTCAATAAGCCATGCGCTGCCGCTTTTTCCGGACTGACTGTTGACGCGGATAACCGCTTCGTAGCTGCAACCAATATCCTGTGGATCAACGGGTAAATAAGGCATTTCCCAGCGTTGCCCCGGTTTGCGCGCATCGAATCCTTTCTTGATGGCATCCTGATGGGAGCCGGAAAAGGCGGTGTATGCCAGGCTTCCGGCCCAGGGATGGCGCGGGTGAACCGGGAGCTGGTTACAGCTTTCCACCACTTCCACCACCTGTTTCATGTCGCTGAAATCTAACTGCGGATCCACCCCCTGGCTGTAGAGGTTCATCGCCAGGGTTACCAGACAGACGTTGCCGGTGCGCTCGCCGTTGCCGAACAGACAGCCTTCCACACGATCTGCGCCTGCCAGTACGGCCAGTTCAGCACTGGCCACGCCGGTGCCGCGATCGTTATGCGGATGAACGCTGATACAGACCTCATTGCGGCGAGAGAAATGGCGGCAGAAATACTCAATCTGATCGGCATACACGTTGGGGGTATTGACCTCAACTGTGGCAGGCAGGTTGATGATCATTGGCCGACGGTTGCACGGTTCCCAAACTGCCGCTACCGCTTCGCAAATCTCCAGTGCGAATTCCGGTTCAGTAAAGCAGAAGGTTTCCGGGGAATACTCATACTGCCAGAGCGTCTCCGGCTGACATTCACACTGTTGTCGAATAAGCCGCGTGGCGTGGGTCGCCAGGGCTACCACTTGCGCTTTCTCCATGCCAAAAACCAGCCGACGAAACAGCGGGGCGGTGGCGTTATACAGATGAACGGTCGCCCGGTGCGCGCCCTGCAATGATTCAAAGGTGCGCAGGATAAGGTCATCCCGCGCCTGGGTTAAGACCTGTATGGTCACATCTTCCGGGATCCTGTTCTCGTCGATCAACTGGCGGACAAAATTGAAATCTGTTTGTGAGGCAGAAGGAAACGCCACTTCGATCTCTTTGAATCCGCAGCGCAGCAGCAGATCCCAGAATTGCAGTTTGCGTTCGGCGTCCATTGGTTCCGCCAACGCCTGATTGCCGTCGCGCAAATCCGTCGACAGCCAGCGCGGGGCGTGAGTCAGGGTGTTGTTTGGCCAGCGACGATCGGGCAGGGCTAAAACCGGCGATGGGCGATATTTTTCAGCAGGGTGGGTCAGCATGGGGTTCTCCTCTTGTCAGGTTTTATCCTGACGAAGTGTGGAGCAGGGCGCTTTAGCGAACGCGACAGAGTCTGGCGAGAAATGGACAAAAAAAGACCCTCTGCGAAGAGAGGGTCCAGAAAGTTAGTGTGCGCCACCGCCGCCGCCGCCCGCGCCAAACGGCGGTTTGGCTACCCAGATTAACCCCAGCAGGACGATAAAGATCCCCGCCGATAACCAGAATATCTCGTTGGCCGAGATAATGAGTCCCTGGCTAGTAATCT
Organism: Scandinavium sp. M-37; assembly: GCF_043558715.1. NCBI lineage: Bacteria > Pseudomonadati > Pseudomonadota > Gammaproteobacteria > Enterobacterales > Enterobacteriaceae > Scandinavium > Scandinavium sp. M-37. Next base: position 32,909 of record NZ_JBIGIN010000040.1, on the reverse strand, counting down.
GTTGGGCTATCCAGCCGGAGGCCTGCTGCTGCGTCATCCCCATCCCTTGCAGCTGATCGTACATCTGCTGGGCGTTAGGATTATACGGCGTCACCGCCTCGGTGAGCTGTGCGTGGTGCATCGCTTCCCGGTTGGTCCACATCGTCGTGGTGAACGACGTGCCGATTGAACCTGCCAGCGTACGGCTGAAGTTTGACAGACTCGACGCCGCCGCCAGACGCTCAGGTGGAAGGCCAGAGAGCGTGATGGTGGTCAGTGGCATAAAGAAGCACGCCACCGCGAAGCCCTGAATAAACTGCGGCCAGGCCGACGCGCCAAAGTCCATCCCCGGCTCAAAGGTATACGCTCGCCAGTAGAAGCATACCGCATACATAATGAAGCTGAAGGTGACCAGCCGTCGCATATCGAGCTTATGCGCAAAGCGGCCGATAATCGGCGACAGCAATACCGGGATGATACCGACCGGCGCTGACGCCAGACCGGCCCAGGTGGCGGTATAGCCGTATACCTCCTGCAATAGCTGCGGCAGCAACACGATCGCGCCGAAGTAGAGCATGTAGGCCAGGCTGATACACAGCGTGCCTATGGTGAAGTTTCGCGACTTAAACAACGACAGGTCGACTATTGGGTTATCGTCGGTTAGCTCCCAGACAATCAGGAAGCTTATCGCCACCACCGCGACGATGGTCAGCACCACCACTTCGGTGGAGTTAAACCAGTCGAGCTCCTTCCCGCGGTCGAGCATCACCTGCAGACTGCCGATGCCGATAACCAGCAACGCCAGGCCGACGCCGTCAATACGCCGCTGTTCGGTGCGGGTTTCACGACCACGCAGGCTTTGCAGGGTCATCATCACCACTACCGCGCCAATCGGCACGTTGATAAAGAAGATCCAGCCCCAGTGGTAGTTATCGCTGATGTAACCCCCGAGGATTGGGCCACAAATTGGCGCCACGATCACCGTCATCGACCAGATAGCCAGGGCAAAGGAGCGCTTGGCTGGCGGATAGTTGTTTAACAGCAGGCTCTGCGACAGAGGGATCAGCGGCCCGGCGACCACACCCTGGATAACGCGGAAGAAGATAAGCATGGTCAGGCTGTTCGACATACCACAGGCCCAGGAGGCGATAACAAACGCCACGGTGGACCACAGGAACAGTTTGACCTCACCGACGCGCTTCGCGAGCCAGCCAGTTATCGGAATCGAAATGGCGTTTGCCACCCCGAACGAGGTGATGACCCACGTCCCCTGGCTCAGCGAGGAGCCAAGGTTACCGGCGATGGTCGGGATTGCCACGTTGGCAATCGTTGAGTCCAGCACCTGCATGAACGTCGCCAGCGACAGCGCAATGGTCATAATGACCAGCTGCGCGCCTTCCAGCGGTTTTTGCTGTTGCATTCCGTTCACCCCGGTTTAGTTGGCGTTGGCCTGCACGATGGTGTTGATCAGCTTATTCACCGGCTCCAGGCTGATTTCACGGGCATTACTCTCATACGCTGGGGTGGTGCGAACCTGATTCGCCAGGATCTGACCGTCGCGGTTGGAAGTATCAACTTCTACCAGCGTCGACAACCCAATGCGCAGCGGATGGTCGGCCAGCTGTTTGGCATCGAGTTCGATACGAACCGGCAGACGCTGAACCACTTTAATCCAGTTCCCGGTGGCGTTCTGCGCCGGAAGCAGGGAGAAGGCGCTGCCGGTCCCCATATCCAGACCGACCACTTTACCGGTGTATTTCACATCATCGCCGTAGATATCGCTGACCACGGTCACCGGCTGGCCAATACGCATATGCGCCAGCTGGGTCTCTTTGAAGTTAGCATCAATCCACAGATTAGTGGCAGGTACGACCGCCATCAGCGGAGTACTCGGGCTGATTTGCGCACCCGGCTGCACCGCACGGCGGGAGACATAGCCGGTCATCGGGCTGACGATTTTAGTTCTTTGCAGAGCAAGCCAGGCGTTACGCACTTCGGTCGCCGCCTGTTTCACCGCAGGCTGGTCTTCGAGCTTGGTGCCGAGCACCATCGCCTGGTTAGCGTTGTACTGTTGGATTGTCACGTTCAGTTCGGCCTGCGCACTGGCCACCGCATCGCGGGCGTGCTGCAGTTCTTCCCGACCAATCAGGTTCGCGTTACCCAGCGGGATACGACGATTGAGGTCAGTCTGTGCCTGTTCAAGCGCGGTCTTTTTGACGTCGATGCTGGCCTGCAATTGCTTGCTGTTGATCATCAACTGACGGGTCTGGCGCACGCTGGACGCAAGCTGAGTTTGCGCGCGTTCGAACGCCTGCTGGGCATCGGTCTCATCGAGCGTGACCAGCGGATCGCCTTTTTTGACGAAATCGGTATTGTCAGCCCAGACCTTCGTCACGCTACCCGATACCTGCGCCATGATTTGAACCTGGTTCCCTGCCACGTATGCGTCATCGGTTTCTTCATAATGACGCAGTACTAAAAACCAATAAATCCCATATGCCACGGCAATAAGAATAAAGAGCAAGGTCAGCAGCAGAAGAGTTCCTTTACGTTTACTTTTCTTGCCTGCCGGTTGCTGCGGGGTTTGAGTCTCCGCATTCGCGCTCATGTTTTTCTCCACGATCTTATTATTTCACATCGGCTGAGCCGACTTGTTTATCAGAAAGGCCAGCAGTTATGCGCTGCTGGCCTGTCAGTTTTATTTTTGAAATCAGGATATTGAGCGATTCACACGCTTAGCGAAGTGCATCCAGAACAACGCCTTCCTCTTCCATCTGATCGAGACGGGTCAGGAGTTTGCGGGTAATTTGCTCAAGACTCTCTTTTTCGGTGACGCTTAAAGAAGACCAGAGTTGGTGCAGGCAGTTGTGCTGCGGCGGTAACACTTCGCGCAGGAACTGATGACCTTTCTCGGTGAGCTGCAGATGCAGGCAGCGACGGTCATTGTCACTTTCACGGCGTTCAATCCAGCCGCGTTTTTCCAGTTCATCGGCGATACGGGTGGCGTTCGTACGAGAAGAACCCAGTGCGCAGCTCAGTTCTGACGGCTGAATACTGTGATTTTCCTGAGACTCAAGCGTGATTAACGCCATAAACAACGTCTCATTGATCCCCTGAGCTTTCAGCATTTTATTGCGGTTTTCCAGCAACTTACCTTGCATGTGCATGCACAGGCGAGTCAGAAGGATTTCCTGATAAGGGAAATCTTCATAGCGGCTGGCGCGAAATTTTAGCATTTGTTCAATGGGCGTAAACGAACTATCCATTTGGGCATAACCTCATTAATTACAGCCGATATAGTAACGACGGTGACAAATAATGTAAATGAATTAATGTCCCGAAATCATACATGCGGGCGATTAAATCAAAAAAGTGACGACTGGCGACGATACCGCTCGCCGCCAGCATTCCGGGAGGTTTCAGTGCGTGGAGGAATTATTTACCGTTGAAACAGTTGCCCGGCTAATCAGGTTGATAACCTTAACAGACACCGGGATGTGTTGACACCCCAAAGCCGGAATAAGGCCATGAATGTATAGCCTTTTCAGACAACCGCTTCCTGTCGATGAAATCCTCGCCACCACACCAACAGGTTCAGCGCCGCCATCGTGACGCCCGCCAGACACACCCCGGCCCAGCCCCAGTGCTGCCACGCAGAGGCAGAAATCAGCGATCCCGCCGCACCGCCGATGAAGTAGCTGGTCATGTAACCTGCGGTCAGCCGGTTACGCGCTTCGGGCTGCACGCGATAGATAACCGTCTGGTTGGTAATGTGGACGCCCTGTACGGTGAGGTCGAGCACCAGAATGCCGATAATCAGCGCCAGCACCGAACTGTGGCCGAACCAGATTGCGAGCCACGAAAGCAGAAGCAGCACTAATCCGCTGGTGGTGGTCAGATGCGATTTGCCTTTATCCGCCAGCCCGCCCGCCGGACGTGCGCCCAATGCTCCGGCGGCCCCCGCCAGGCCAAACAGACCAATCACGCCTTCGGAAAAGTGGAACGGCGCACCCGCCAGCAGAAAGGCCATTGAGGTCCAAAGAATGCTGAAGTTGGCAAACGTCAGACAGCCCAGCAGGGCGCGAGTGCGCAGCAGCTTATCGTGGGCAAACAGGCTAAACACCGAGCGCAGCAGCTGCGGATAGTTAAGGTGCGTTTCTTGTTTTACCTTCGGCAGGCCTCGCCACAGCGCAAGCGCCATCAGCACCATTAACGCTGACGCCACCCAATACACGGTCCGCCAACCGCCAAGACTGGCGAGCAGACCCGCCACGGTGCGGGCCAGCAAAATGCCGAGCAGCAGGCCACTCATGATGGTGCCGACCACTTTGCCACGTTTATCCGGGCTGGCAAGGGTGGCGGCCAGTGGGACTAAAATCTGCGCCACCACCGAAAACAGGCCGGTAAGGGCGGTGCCGAGGATCATCAGGGCCAATGACTGGCTGGTGGCCGTGATGAGCATTCCGCCCGCCGCGAGCAGCGTCATGGTGACGATTAAGGTACGGCGCTCGAACATATCGCCGAGCGGCACCAGAAACAGTAGCCCGGCGGCATAGCCCAACTGGGCGGCGGTCACGATAAAGCCCGCCTGTCCGGCGCTGAGTGAAAAGGCGCGGGCGATGGTATCCAGCAACGGTTGAGCATAGTAATTGCTGGCAACGGCGAGGCCGGTTGCCACGGACATCAGCGCAATCAGCGCCGGGGTAAGCCCCTGAGAATGTTTGGTCATGGTGATAGGTTGTTCTGTGAGTGATTATTTTGCAGGTAAGCAATAATAACCAATAACTGCGGGAAGGCGAAAAATGACGGGTGTCGAATCGTGCGTTTTGCCGGGAGGGGGTAGGCCCGGCAAGCAAGCGCCGCCGGGCAATCGAGAGTCTTACTTCTGCGCGGCCTGCGCTTCTTTCAGCCAGCCGTCAAACATCTGCTGGTGAGCGGCAATCCAGCCATCAACGTGACCCTGAATATCCGCTTCAGAGGCATGACCTTCATGCATCATCGCATTCTCGGCATTGATATCGGCAATAGGCAGCTTCATCAGTGAGAACAGCTTCGCCGCCGCCGGGTTTTTCTCAGCCCAGGCTTTGTTGGCCACGATGTGCATGGTGTTCACCGGGAAGCCATAGTTGGCACCGTTCGACAGTTTGGTGTCGATATCTTTCTGCTCGCCAGGCATCGCCGAGAACGGCACCTGCAGCCAAACGACGTCCTTGCCCGGCTTCAGTACATCGCTGACCCAGTACGGAGTCCAGGTGTAATACAGCACCGGTTTGCCTTCTTTATAACGGGTGATGGTATCGGCCATCATCGCCGCATAGTTACCCTGGTTGTGCACCACGTTATTGCTCAGGCCGAAGGCGTCAATCTGATGATTAATCACCGCTTCACAGCCCCAGCCCGGCGTACAACCGGTCAGGTCCGCTTTGCCGTCGCCATTGGTATCGAACAGTTTGGCAATTTTCGGATCTTTGAGCTGATCGATTTTGGTGATGTGGTACTGCTCGGCGGTTTTCTTGTCCATAAGGTAACCCTGCGCCGCACCGGTCACAAAGGTGCCTTCGCGGTAGAATTTCTTATCGCCACCTGCGGCCGCATACATATCGTCGTGCAGCGGTTTCCAGTTCACCGCGGTGAAGGTTGCATCACCAGAGGCAATCGAGGTGTAGCCGACGTTGTAGTCCACTTCGCTTGGTTTATTGACGGTGTAACCCAGTTTTTCCAGCGCACGGCTGACCAGCAGGGTCTGGAAGGTTTCTTCGGAAATGGTGCTCTGTACCGGTTGAACGGTAATGCCTTTGCCAGGCAGGTCAGCGGCAAACGCGCTGGTGGAGACAAGGGTGGCAAAAGCTGTGGCAAAAATTACGCTCTGTCGCATCGTTGTTCCTTTATAGGTATCAGGGAGTGGACCCGGCAGGCGTATGGCCGCCGGGTAATGCAGAATTACTTGCTGAAAATGCGTGTCACCAGGCCGAGAGGGCCGGTGGTGTACCAGCGACGGTTGCCGCGGCTACGGGAATCACGGCCAACGGCCTGTGTCAGACGGTCGAGAATAATGGCGAGGATAACGATCCCCACGCCGCCGACGGTCGCCAGACCCATATCGAGACGGCCAATCCCGCGCAGAACCATTTGGCCCAGACCGCCTACGGCGATCATCGAGGCGATAACCACCATCGACAGCGCCAGCATCAGCGTCTGGTTAACCCCGGCCATAATGGTCGGCATTGCCAGCGGCAGCTGTACTTTGAACAGCAGCTGGCGCGGGCTGGCACCAAACGAACGGGACGCTTCAATCAGGTCAGCCGGGACCTGGTTAATGCCGAGGATCGTCAGACGGACAATCGGCGGCAGGGCGAAGATAATCGTCACTACCACGCCCGGCACGTTGCCGATCCCGAACAGCATCACGATAGGCACCAGGTAGACGAACGCAGGCGTGGTCTGCATCGCATCAAGCAAGGGCCGGATTATTTTCGACGCACGCGGACTGCGCGCCAGCCAGATCCCCATCGGCAGGCCGATGATGATGCAGAACAGCAGGGCGGTCAGCACCAGGGCGAGCGTTACCATCGCCTGAGACCATGCGCCAATCGCGCCAATCAGGATCAGCGAGATAAGCGAGGCGATACCCATTCCCGCGCCGCCAATTTGCCAGGCGATCATCGCGAAGACCGCGATCGCCACCGGGGCAGGCATCCCCAGCAGCAACTGCTGGAAACCGTTCAGGATGTAATCCACCGGCAGGCGAATGCCCTGGAAGACCGGACGGAAGTGAGTGACCACCCAGTCGATCCCGCTCGTCACCCAGCTATCCAGTGGGATCAGCGTCTTGTGGAACGGATCGAGAATGTTGAAATGTTCGACTTTCGGCGCAGGCGCGCTGTGCAGCCAGTCGGCACCGCCGCCTGTAGCGGGTGCCGCATCGGGCGTGCCCCAGGCATCAGCGGATGGTGCGACGCTATCGGCCGCCGGTGTGGTTGCCCACGGATTGGATTGATCAGCCATTGTTTGTACCCTCACGATCTAAAGCCTGTAGAAGCATGCTTTTGGAGATGATGCCAACGTACTGTTGTTCTTCATCAATGACCGGCACCGCGCACGGGGCCTGACCAACATGAGAGAGCAACTCACTGAGCGCGGTCTGAGCGTCGACGGGCTGTGGAGCGTCCAGCAGCGCGGCGTCAATGCCCTGACCCTCGGCCAGCGCGGCCTTCAGGGAATCAATGGAGACAATACCGACGAACTTATTTCCGCGTTCAACGACGTAGCCGTATTCGCGATCTTCATCCTGCAACAGCTTGATAGCGGAGCGTGGGCCAAAGCCCGGAATTTTACGCAGCAGGCCTTTCGGCACTCGGCGCGCAATATCCTTCGCACTGAACACCTGGCTAATATCCACGCCACGGAAGAAGGTACGCACATAATCATTGGCCGGATTATTCAGAATTTCATCCGGGGTACCGATTTGCACCACTTCACCATTTTGCATAATGGCAATTCGGTCACCGATGCGCATGGCTTCGTCGAGATCGTGGGAAATAAAGACAATGGTACGCTGTTGACGCGATTGCAATTTCACCAGCTCATCCTGCATCTCGGTACGAATTAACGGATCGAGCGCAGAAAATGCTTCATCCATTAATAAGATGTCAGGGTTAATGGCTAACGCACGGGCCAGACCAACACGCTGACGCATCCCGCCGGATAATTCATCGGGGTACGCGTGGGCATAATTTTCCAGACCCACCTGACGCAGGGCGTCGAGCGCTTTTTCCTGACGTTCCTGCGGTGGTGTACCGGCTAATTCCATACCAAATGCGGTATTATCCAGCACGTTCATATGCGGCATCAGCGCGAATGACTGGAAGACCATCGCGATTTTCTTTCTGCGCACCTCACGGAGTTCGGCGTCCGATATTTTGGCAATATCAGTACCGTCGATCAGGACCTGTCCGCGGGTAGGTTCAATCAGGCGATTGAGAAGGCGTACCATGGTGGATTTGCCGGAACCGGATAACCCCATGATGACAAAAATCTCGCCTTCTTCAATGGCCAGACTGGCGTCAATAACGCCAAGTGACAACCCGGTCTTTTCAAGAATTTGTTCTTTATTCAGACCTTTCTCGATATATTTGAATGCGCGTTGCGGATGCTCGCCAAATATTTTATAAAGATTTTTAACTTCTAATTTAATTGCCATGCAATAAATTTATTCCTGTTATTTAATTGTGTCGATATGCTACCTGATGGAAATAATTGACTGGGCATACCCTAACATACTCAGATTCTGAGACAACCCTAAGTGTCCTAATGGCATGGGCATTTCCCGGTGCCGATTGGCGCTATCTCCCCATGATATAAGGGCTGAGCGCAAGCGAAATTTTGCTGATATTTTTTGTCAGCGGCAGGAAATGCGGCTTGAATCTGGATAATTCAGGCGGTTGATGAGGTTAAAATAGCGAAAGTGCTGAAAGGGATATTTGGCGTGAAAAATTGGCGCTAATAGGGAATATCCCTGGACGAATAGGGGAAATATTTCCCCCATTCATTTGTGTCAAAAATTCCAGTCTTCGTCAGTTGTCTCCACCGCTTTCCCCATCACGTAAGAAGAGCCCGATCCGGAGAAAAAGTCGTGGTTTTCGTCGGCGTTCGGCGACAGCGCAGACAGGATTGCCGGGTTCACATCGGCCATTTCCGCCGGGAACAGCGCCTCGTAGCCGAGGTTCATCAGCGCCTTGTTGGCGTTGTAGCACAGGAAGGCTTTCACATCCTCTTCCCAGCCGGTGCCCGCATACAGCGCGTCGGTATAGGCGAGTTCGTTGTCGTATAAATCCATCAGCAAATCGAGAGCGAAGGTTTTCAACGATTCCCGCTCTTCAGCGCTCACTTTTTCCAGGCCTTTCTGGAATTTATACCCGATGTAATACCCGTGAACCGCCTCGTCGCGGATGATCAGACGAATAAGATCGGCGGTATTGGTGAGCTTGCCCCGGCTCGAGAAATACATCGGCAGCCAGAAGCCGGAATAGAACAGGAACGATTCCAGAAACACGCTGGCAATTTTCTTCTTCAGCGGCGCATCGGCGGCGTACTGCTCCAGCATCAGCTGCGCTTTTCGCTGCAACGGTGGGTTTACCTCGCTCCAGGCGTAGGCCGCATCCACATCTTTGGTCTGGCACAGCGTCGAGAAAATCGAGCTGTAGGAGCGGGCGTGAACCGCCTCCATAAAGCTGATATTCGACATCACCGCTTCTTCGTGCGGGGTCAGCGAATCGACCATCAGCGCGGGCGCACCGACGGTATTCTGAATGGTGTCCAACAGCGTCAGCCCGGTGAAGACACGGATCGTCAGTTGCTGTTCTTCATGGCTCAGCGACTGCCACGCCGGGATGTCGTTTGACAGCGGCACTTTCTCCGGCAACCAGAAGTTGCTGGTCAGACGGTTCCAGACCTCCAGGTCTTTATCGTCCTGGATCTTGTTCCAGTTGACGGCGCTGACGCGTGATAAATGGCTCATCCTTTTCTCCTTACAGCGCGCATGACACGCAGCCTTCAATTTCAGTGCCTTCCAGTGCGAGCTGGCGCAGTCGAATGTAGTACAGGGTTTTAATGCCTTTTTTCCACGCGTAAATCTGCGCTTTATTGATGTCGCGGGTGGTGGCGGTGTCCGGGAAGAACAGCGTCAACGACAGGCCCTGATCGACGTGTTTTGTCGCTTCGGCGTAGGTGTCGATGATTTTCTCCGGCCCTATTTCGTAGGCATCCTGATACAGCGCCAGATTGTCGTTGGTCATAAACGGCGCAGGATAGTACACGCGGCCGGTTTTGCCTTCTTTGCGGATTTCAATTTTCGACACGATCGGGTGGATGCTTGAGGTCGCGTGGTTGATGTAGGAAATCGACCCGGTCGGCGGGACGGCTTGCAGGTTCTGGTTATAAATCCCGTACTGCATCACGTCCGCACGCAGCTGTTGCCACATCTCACGCGTTGGCAGCGTGACACCGGCCTGGGCAAATAACGTCCGGACTTTTTCGGTTTTCGGCTGCCAGTCGTTTTCAAGGTACTGACTGAAATACTCCCCGCTGGCGTAACGCGAAGCGGCAAACCCGGCGAAGCGCTGGTTACGCTCGCGCGCCAGCTTCATCGAGGTGTGCAGCGCGTGCCACGTCACGGTATAGAAATAGAGGTTGGTGAAATCCAGGCCTTCCGGGCTGCCGTAGGCAATCCCTTCCCGCGCCAGATAGCCGTGCAGGTTCATCTGCCCGAGGCCAATGGCGTGTGAGGCGGCATTTCCGGCCTCAATCGACGGCACCGAGCGGATATGGCTCATGTCTGACACCGCGGTCAGGCCGCGAATGGCGGTTTCGACCGTCAGGCCAAAATCCGGGGAATCCATCGCCAGGGCAATATTCAGCGAACCTAAATTGCAGGAGATATCGTGCCCGGTGGCGGCGTAATCGAGATTCTCATCGAAGGTCGAGGCGCTGTTAACCTGCAAAATTTCCGAGCACAGGTTGCTCATGTTAATTCGCCCGGCAATCGGGTTGGCGCGGTTGACCGTGTCTTCATACATGATGTACGGATAACCGGATTCGAACTGAATTTCCGCCAGCGTCTGGAAGAAATCGCGGGCGTTAATAAACGTTTTGCGTACCCGCTCGTCGGCTAACAGGGTGTCGTACATCTCGCTCACCGCGATATCGCCGAACGGTTTGCCGTACAGGCGCTCGACGTCATACGGCGAAAACAGCGCCATCTGCGCGTTGTCTTTAGCGAGCTGGAAGGTCACGTCCGGAATAACCACCCCAAGCGACAGGGTTTTGATGCGAATTTTTTCGTCGGCGTTTTCACGCTTGGTGTCGAGGAAGCGCAGAATATCCGGGTGATGAGCGTGCAGATACACCGCCCCCGCGCCCTGACGGGCACCGAGCTGGTTGGCATAGGAAAACGCATCTTCCAGCATCTTCATCACCGGGATAACGCCCGAGGACTGGTTTTCAATGCGTTTAATTGGCGCCCCCGCTTCCCGCAGATTCGAGAGTAAAAAGGCCACGCCGCCGCCGCGTTTGGAGAGCTGAAGCGCCGAATTTACCGCTCGGCCAATCGACTCCATATTGTCTTCAATACGCAGCAGGAAACAGGACACCAGCTCGCCGCGCTGCTGTTTGCCGCCGTTGAGGAAGGTCGGGGTTGCGGGCTGGAAGCGGCCAGACAGCATCTCGTCGGTGAGCTGACGGGCAAGGGTTTCATCGCCCTGGGCGAGGCTCAGGGCCACCATCACCACCCGGTCCTCAAAGTGTTCGAGGAACTGTTTGCCGTCGAACGATTTCAGGGTGTAGCTGGTGTAATACTTCCATGCTCCGAGGAACGTTTTGAAGCGAAAGCCGCTGGCGTGGGCATGAGCGAATAAATCAACCACGAACGCTCTATCGAAGCGGGCGAGAGTACGGGGATCGTAATAGCCTTCGGCGACCAGCCAGTCGAGCCGCGCATCCTGATGAGCAAAGGTGCGGGTTTGCGGTTTTACGTGGCCTTCCATAAATGCGCTAACGGCTTCGGCATCTTTCTCAAACTGAATGCGACCGTTTTTGTCGTACAGATTCAGCATGGCGTTCAGGGCATGGTAGTCCGGGGCGCTGTGGGTCACACGTTCTGCGGTTGTCGTTGCCAAAATTCGCTCACTCCTGTTCGCACGTTGTCGATATCGTTCGGGGTACCCATCAGCTCAAATCGGTAGAGGTAGGGCACGCCGCATTTCTGCGCAATCACGTCTCCGGCGCGGGCAAAGGCCTCGCCGAAGTTTCGGTTGCCTGCCGCAATGACGCCGCGGATCAACGCGCGATTGTGCGGATCGTTTAAAAAACGGATGACCTGGCGGGGCACCGCGCCCGCAGTGCCGCCACCGCCGTAGCTCGGCACCACCAGGATGTACGGTTCGTCCACCGTGATGCGCTCCCGCTCATTGAGCGGAATGCGTACCGCAGGCAGCCCCAGACGCTCGATAAAACGCAGCGTGTTTTCGGAACTGCTGGAGAAGTAGACGAGGGTGCTCATGCGCGCGCCGCGGTAGCCTCAACGCGCAGGCGGTTGATCATGTCCGGGCGGAAGCCTGACCAGCTCTCATCGCCTGCAAATACCACCGGCAGAGAGCGGAATCCTTGCGCGCGCAGAACGTCAGCTGCGGCAGGATCGTGGTCAACGTTCACCATCTCAAACGTCAACCCTCGGGATTCCATCGCCCGTTTGGTGGCGTGGCATTGAACGCAGTCGTTTCGAGTGTAAATAGTAATGCGCATGATTCGTATTTCCGTTTAAAATGACAAAGCGGCGCAAAAATCAGCGTCGGTTATGGGATGTCTCTTCAAAAGGAATACTAGATGTAGTTATTGAAAACTTCAACCACACAATATATAGATGTTTCGCGATGGTTTTGCCCCCGCTAACGCGCGTAGCGAGGGTGAGGGCTTTGGCCGCAATTACATGCGCATACTGACCGCCAAACGGTTGAAAGCATTCATCAGACTGATGGCGAAGGTCAGCTCGCTGATCTCTTTCGCGCTGAAATACGCCAACAGCGGTTCATACACTGAATCTTCCGCACGCGTGCGGGCAATGTCGGTCACATCTTCTGCCCACGCCAGCGCCACACGCTCGCGGTCAGAAAACTGATGGCTTACCCGCCAGCCCGCCAGCGCATCCAGTTTCACCTGCTCAACGCCCTGTTTGCGCAGCGCTTTGCTGTGCATCTCCAGGCAAAAAGCACAGCCGTTGATCTGCGAGACACGCAGATACACCAGCTCAATCAACGACAGGTCCAGGTCGCTGCGTTCCAGGGCTTTACTCGCCTGTACAAAGGCGGCATACACTTCAGGGCTCAATTCATAGTACGGCTGACGTAATGTGGTCATGGGGCTTCTCCTCTTAACGATGGCGAAACTTTAGCACTATAATGGTCTGCCAAAGAGAGCCATAATTTGAGTAAAAAACCAGACCATGAATGATGCCTTCAGCGGCCCACGCTACCAGCAAATCTCCCGCCAGCTAAAAGTGGCTATAGAAAAGGGTGAACTCACGCCAGGCAAACGCCTGCCCGCCAGCCGGGTCTACGCCCAGGAGTTAGGCGTCTCGCGGGCGACCGTGGAAGCGGCCTATGGCGAACTGGTGGCGCAGGGCTGGCTGGAGCGACGCGGCCAGGCAGGCACCTTTGTCAGCGCAGGCGTGGTGCCAGGCCCTGCCGCAGCAGAACCGGTTTGGTATGGCGGAGAACAACCCGAACCGCAGCCGTTTCAGCTGGGCTTACCCGCCCTGGATTTGTTCCCGCGCGCGCAGTGGGCGCGGGTGATGGGTCGTCGGCTACGTACCCAGACCCGCTTCGATCTGGCGTTGGGTGACGTGTGCGGCGACCTGTCATTGCGCGCAGCCCTGGTTGACTATCTGCGTTTTTCCAGAAGCATTGAATGCCAGCCTGAACAGGTGTTTATCACCACCGGTTATGCGGCCTCGATGACGCTTATCCTGCAAACCCTGGGGCAGCGCGGGGATAAAATCTGGCTGGAAGATCCCGGCTTTCCGTTGATCCGCCCGCTGATTGCGCAGCAGGGGATCGCGTTTTGCCCGGTGCCGGTGGATGAAGAGGGGATGCGTATCGACGACGGGCTGCGGCTGGCACCCGAGGCGCATTTTGCCCTGTTGACCCCGGCGCATCAAAGCCCGCTAGGGGTGGCGTTGTCGATGCCACGCCGTCATCAGCTGCTGGACTGGGCGGCGCATCGGGACGCGTGGATTATCGAAGATGATTACGACAGTGAATTTCGCTATCAGGGTAAACCACTGCCGCCGGTCAAAAGTCTCGACGCGCCGCAGCGGGTGATTTATGCCGGAACGTTCAGCAAATCGATGTTTCCCGCCGTGCGTACCGCCTGGCTGGTGGTGCCGCTCCCGCAGGTGGCCGCGTTTCGCCAGCAGGCTTCACGGGCGGCGTGTGGCGTACCACTGCTGTGGCAGCAGACCCTGGCGGACTTTATCCGCGAAGGCCATTTCTGGCGGCATCTGAAAAAGATGCGTCAGCACTATGCTCAACGGCGGCAATGGCTGGAGCAGGCGCTGGTGGAGCAGGGGTTCAGGGTGGTGCCGCAGGAGGGCGGTATTCAACTGGTGATGGCGGTCGACGGGGACGATCGCGATCTGGCCCGGCGCGCTCGCCAGGCGCGGCTGTCCGTACAGGCGTTAAGCGACTGGCGGATTAATAGCCGGGGGGAATCAGGCCTACTGATGAGCTTCACCAACATTTCCAGCCTGGCGATGGCACAACAGCAGGCGCGAATGCTCTGGCAGGCCATCAAATAAACGCCCCGGCAAGCCAGAAGGCTGCCGGGGCTATCACTATCATGCTCACTATCACGCTTTATTTATCGGCGCAGACTCAGTAAAGCACCAATAAAGATCCCGACCGCTGCCGCGGCCCCTACGCTCTGCCAGGGTTTATCCCGCACAAATGTATCTGCACAGCCGGCGGCATCACGTGCGGCCTGCTGCACGCGGGTACGCCCTTGCATTCTGGCGCGGGTTTCGCGCAGCAGCGATTTGGCTTTGCGCTGCGCCGCGTCCGCTTCGTCTTTGGCATCGCTGCCCCAGGACTTCAGAACCTCTTCAAGTGAATCAGCCAACTGACTGACATCGTTATGAATATCCTGCACGCCATCGTCTACATCTTTGCGATTGGGTTTGTTAAACATGCCATCCTCCCTTGATTAACGGTGACTCTAAGTTTAGGACAGATTTTATTCCTCGGAGGTGAATCACGCCTTATTTGCCCGTTTATGGATTTTTCTGAAAGCGATGCTATTGCTGAATACTGTAAGGTGGCGTGGCTGTACAGGATAACGAGGAAAGAATATGTATTTACGACCTGATGAGGTGGCGCGCGTTCTTGAAAAAGTCGGATTCACGATGGACGAAGTGACGCAGAAAATTTACGGCTATCGCCGTGGCGATAATTATGTCTATGTGAATCGTGAAGCAAGGATGGGCAGAACGGCGCTTATCATTCATCCGGCCCTGAAAGAGCGAAGCTATTTGCTGGCAGACCCGGCGTCTGAGATTAAAACCTGCGACCATTATCAACAGTTCCCGCTTTATTTAGGCGGCGATGCGCGGGAGCATTATGGAATACCGCACGGATTCAGCTCCCGCATTGCGCTTGAGCGTTTTTTAAATGGACTGTTTGGCGAAGGACAGTAAGCCAACGACTGGCATTGGCCAGTCGTGGCATTTAGCGTCAGGCGTACTGACTGACGCGAAACAGGCGGCGGCAGTAATCGAGGAAATACCCGTATACCGCGCCCATCAGCATCGACACCACGATATTTGAACTTACCGCAGCAGCAATTTGATGCCAGTCTGCGCCCACCGACAGCAGAATAACCATGTATACCGGTGACTGGAAGGTCACATAGGCTAATACATCGGCCAGGTTTTTCATCCCTTTTGACGGGCTTAAACGACGTGCGTACTGCATCACCCAATCGCGATAAAAACCGTATGGCCATGCAATTAAGATGTTGACCGGGATAGCCACCAGACGCGAAGAAAGTGACTGCTCAAAGCTCATACCGGAGAGGAATATTTCAATCAACATGTTCACGACGGAACAGTAGACCACCATGGCGAAAGTGTCTGCTGCCGCATGACGCAGGCGTGACTGCGCAGAGAACATCGGTATGCTCCTTGAGAGAAGAGGGTGATCAGGATAATCGCGCTGTTAACAGTGCTTTTGTGTTGGTGCTGCTTTACGTAATAGAGTATCTATCTGCGTCAAAAGTGACAACTAGCGTAAAATTTTTATTTATGGCCGTTTTGTTAATAAAATACTCTGTATGGTCTCGGTTTTACAGCGCGGCGCTATTTTTGTTGTAGTCGTACGATTTCTCTTTTTATTTCAGATGGATACGTTCCTGGCTCTTTATGTGGTGTATTTTGTTGCATAGTCCGCGATTGTTAGTGCTTTGTGCTGCTAATGGTTTTGTTTTTCTATGCTCGATTTGTGATTTTCTATGCGCAATAGGTACCAGGGCGGTCTATTCTATTCAGTGACATAACAAACTGGCCCACTGATATACACGAATAGTGCATAACTGTTATTGCCATAATTAGATTCAAAAATATTAAGATGAGACTAATTGAAGGGGGGGAAGGTGGAAAATAATTACCGTATCTAATACAATAGTAATTGCAGTCTCATTTTTAGCCAGTAGAAAGGAATTTTAATAATATATGTCCAGTATGTTACATAAACTCAATAATATTCGCACCCTGCGCGCAATGTCGCGGGAATTCTCCATTGACGTTCTTGAAGAGATGTTGGAAAAATTCAGGACCGTGACTGAAGAAAAACGCGCTGAAGAAGCGGAATTGCGTGAGAGTCTGGCCGAGAAACAGCAACGCATCAACACCTTGCTTGAGCTGATGAAAGCAGAAGGTATTTCTCCGGATGAATTACTGAATGACGCAGTGGCACCGAAAGCGGGTCGCAATAAACGTCCTGCACGTCCGGCGAAATATCGCTTCACCGATTTCAACGGTGAGCAAAAAACCTGGACCGGTCAGGGCAGAATGCCAAAGCCGATCGCGCAGGCGGTTGCTAATGGTAAATCGCTTGACGATTTCCTGATTTAAACGGTTCAAGCGGTGAGGTTGTACTCACCGTTTTATTTCGCCGGGACCTTATTCCCCCACTGCTGATAAGGGATAACGCCTTCTTAACCAAAGGTAAAAGAGGGTAAAAGCGATGGGTGGAAATGGCAGCTCGGGTGACAATGGCTACGCTTAGAGATATTTCTCTTTTTACTAATTGCATGGAGTGTATATGGGTTTCTGGCGCATTGTTTTTACTATTCTGATCCCACCGTTGGGTGTGTTACTCGGTAAAGGGTTTGGCTGGGCGTTTATCCTCAATATCGTCCTGACGCTGCTGGGCTATATTCCGGGCCTGATCCACGCCTTCTGGGTTCAGACCCGTGACTAAGCGGTGATTTTTGCCCGGTGGCGCTATCGCTTGCCGGGCATGTCATCCACTCATTAATACCCGACTTTAAACACCTGCCCGCTTTGCACCCCTTCCACACTTTTACGATAGGCCAGCGCCACGCGTGCGGCGGGAACGCTTTCAAACCCCGGGAAGAATGGGCCATAAGCCGTTTCCGATTCCGTCAGCAGCGTAGGACTCACCAGATTGATGCGTATCCCACGCGGTAATTCGCAGGCGGCGGCCTTCACAAACCCGGCGAGAGCAGCATTGACCGTGGTGGCGTTAACGCCCTGAGCAATCGGCTCGTCGGCAACGATGCCGCTGGTTAAGGTGATGGACCCGCCGTCGTTGAGGAAATGCTGACCTTTTAGCGTCAGACGCACCTGCCCAAGTAACTTGTCCTGCAAGCCAATGGAAAAGTTGTCCGTCGTCATCTCCCCGAGTGGGCCAAAAAACAGATTGCCGGTGGTGGCGATAATCGCATCTACCTTACCCGTACGGGCAAAGAGTGCCTCGACGCTGGCATCATCGGTGATATCAATCTGCAAATCCCCCTGACGATGGCCGACCCGAATCAACGCATGCTGCCCGTTTTTTTCCAGTTCCGTCACTACCGCACGGCCCACTGTACCGCTGGCACCCACAATTACAATTTTCATAGCAAGCTCCTCGTTTTGGTCTGAAAGCTATTCTTTACCTAATTATTTGTGCGATAAAGTGACGCAGGGTTAGAACATTAATAACGAGTGGTTCGGAATATGGATAAGCTGCGCAGCATCGAAATCTTTGTCACGGTGGTCGAGTGCGGGAGCTTCACCGACGCGGCCGCGCGGCTGGAGATCTCGGCGGTGATGGTGGGGAAATACATCCATCAGCTCGAAGCAGAGCTTGGGGCGCGGCTGCTCGACAGAACCACACGCCGCCAGAGCCTAACGGATGCCGGACGCGTGTATGTCGAAGAGTGCCGCCGGGTGCTGGAGCAGGTGGCGGCGGCGGATGCGTCGGTCGAACGCCTGCGGGCGGCACCGTCAGGGACGCTGAGAATTAGCGCGCCTTCTACCCTTGGGGCGTGCATTGTGGCGCCTGCGGTGGCGACATTTTTACAGCAATACCCGGACGTGCGTGCCGAACTCGATCTCAGCAACCGGTTGGTCAATCTGGTCGAAGAAGGTTTTGACCTTGCGGTGCGTATCGGTGAATTACGCGATAGCGACCTGGTGGCAAAACCGCTGTGTCTGTATCGGATGGTGATATGCGCTGCGCCGGAATACCTCACCCGCTATGGCACGCCGCTCACACCCACGGATTTAACCGCTCATCGCTGCCTGTCGCATATGGTGTGGAATGCCCGCAACGAATGGCGACTGCCCGGGAGTGAGGCGCAAAGCCCCTGGCGGCGTGATCCGGTGCTGGCTTGTAACGACGGATTAGGCTTGAAAATGGCGGCCCTGGCCGGGGCTGGACTGCTGCTCCAGCCGGAAATCCTTCTGCGAGATGAGCTCAGAGAGGGCCGCCTGATACGCGTGCTGGATGCATTTCTGCCCACCCCTCGGGCGGTGCATATTCTGTATCGACAAGATTTACGCCCGTTGCCTAAACTGACCGGTTTTATCGATCACCTGCAACGTGAAGTGGCAAAAATATAAATATTAGCGCTACCGATAACGCGAATGGCTATTTTGTTTTTTGACTCTGCCATTTTTAATTTAACGCAGTATGATCTCGCCATCCGACATATTATTGCGCCGGACAAACCTACTCTGGTCATTAACAGGATATATGGAGCTCATCATGATCAATAAATTTTCTCTGGCAACCGCAGGTGTTTTAATTGCCGCCGCGATGGCGACTGCCAGCGTTGGCGCCGTCGCTAAAGAAGTGACGCCGAAGAATATGAACTGCCAGCAGTTTATCGATCTCAACCCGCAGGCACTGGTGCCAGTGACTTTCTGGATGCTGAATGAGGACCAGGATTTCAAAGGCGGGGACTATATTGATTTTCAGGAAACTGAAACCACTGCGGTACCACTGACTATCGATCTTTGCAAAAAACATCCACAAAGTGAGCTGACTAAAATTAAAGACGAAATTAAAAAAGAACTGAAGAAATAACATTTTTGCCAGTGAGGAAATCTTCCCCCATTTATTTCTTCACTGGCAAATTTGCATTCCGATGTCAGGGTTACACCAGCTTCATCAGCATGCTTAAGGGATTCAGGTTACTGAGGAACGCCCAGACTTTATGCAAATCAACCACGCCCGCCAGCCCTAATAAGGCAAGGGTAATCAACACCGTCGAGGCGGTGATGACCAGCATCAGGCGCACAAAATTGCGCTGCATCTTATCCTGCTGCTTAATGCGGTGCTCTTCTTTCTCAAAATCGACAATCGTCGCCACGGCTTTTGGCTGCACGTTGTAATGCACCTCGTTCTGCACCAGATCGCCAGTAATGGTCAGTGATTTCAGCAGCAGTCGCACCTTCCGGCGAAACTCCTCGTTGCGAATATGCTGATACCACAGCTTGCCATACAGCATCTCAATCACTTCATCCAGCGTCAGCCCGGCATGAATACGGGATGGCCGTTGCTGAACATATTCGTTCACCAGTAAATTGAGCAGAGCGATGCGGTCGCGACTTTTTAGCTCTTTGTTGGCAAAAAAAGCCGAAACGAACTTGCCTTTACCCCGGTTGAGCAACGTTTTCAGGTAAATCAGACGGGTGCGGTGGTTGAAGCTGAAGCTGAGGATCCCGGAGAAAGGAATCGGCCCGTAGCTGCGGTAATGGATGATTTCCGCCTGCATTGCATCCAGTTCCGCCACGCTAATCCGCTGCTCGTCGAGATAGCATCCAGCGTCATAATCCCAACGGGCGAGGGTCACCGCTCTTTTGCGATAGCCGGTCAGCTGATAGCGGTTACGATCGACATCCACCAGATACACGGCGTAGTAGTTATAGGGATTACCGCTGCGTGCATCCTGAGAGACAAAAAGGGGGAGGTGCTTTTTCCAGCGCTTCTGACGCAGGTCAGCCATTTTAGTGTCAAACATAGCCGTTCCACCCGCGCATGGGCGGAGAGTGATAGAGGGGAATTGCGCGGATCTTAATCATTTCAGGATGATGCGACAAGCGAGAAGTTATTTAATATTGTTTTATTACCCAGGCTCAAAAACCTACCAGATGTCCGATCTGCGAGGTGCAGCACAAAACACTGTGATGTGGTGTATGAGTCGATTCGTGTCGCTGCCTATGTCAACTTATGTAAAATATTCGCCCGAAACGGGGGTGAAATTCAGTGTTGTAATTTTGTTCTTTAATCTGCCTGGATGTTAAAAAAAACAAGATGAAATGATAATGGCCTGCTGCTAACGCTCTGGTATTAACAAATTTATGCGATCCCGATCGGAGTTTACCAATATATCATCACGGGTTTTATCGGGTATTTTGATAATTACAAATATAATTGAATTGTCAGTGGCTAATTACTGTTCGATAATTGTTTGAAAGACAACCTTAAAACCTCTTTTGAAATAAGTTTATGAGAATAGCCTTATAGCCATAAATTTATTTTATACCCTCTTTGTTTATTGATGAAAATCAGTCTGAATGCAGATCGGTTATTTTCATGTCGTTGATTTTAATGA
Organism: Scandinavium sp. M-37; assembly: GCF_043558715.1. NCBI lineage: Bacteria > Pseudomonadati > Pseudomonadota > Gammaproteobacteria > Enterobacterales > Enterobacteriaceae > Scandinavium > Scandinavium sp. M-37. The sequence continues at coordinate 12,260 of NZ_JBIGIN010000040.1, read as the reverse complement.
TTTTTGTTGGGTTGTGTGTGTCGTTAAATAACAGCGGAAGGGGATTTGTGAGTCACCGCACATACCCCGGGTAGCAATATTGCCTAGAATTCACCGCGAAATGGAAATTAGGGGCGGAGACGATGGAAAATATCATTTTACCGAAAACGCAGCAGCTGGTGGTTTTTCAGGAAGTCATCAGAAGTGGCTCTATCGGCTCTGCGGCAAAACAGCTCGGGTTAACTCAACCTGCGGTCAGTAAAATTATTAACGATATCGAATCCTACTTTGGCATTGAACTGATGGTGCGCAAAAATACCGGCGTCACGCTGACCAACGCCGGGCAGGTGCTGCTGTCCTATTCTGAGTCCATCACCCGCGAAATGAAGAACATGGTCAGTGAGATAAACAGCCTGAGCTGCAACCATGTGGTCGATGTTTCCTTCGGCTTCCCGTCGCTGATTGGCTTCACCTTTCTGTCCAGCATGATGAAGAAGTTCAAAGAGGTGTTCCCGAAAGCGCAGGTGTCAATGTACGAGGCCCAGCTGTCGTCGTTCCTCCCGGCGCTGCGTGATGGACGTCTGGATTTCGCCATTGGAACACTGAGTGATGAAATGCAGTTGCAGGACCTGCACGTCGAACCGCTGTTTGAATCCGAGTTTGTGCTGGTGGCCAGCAAGTCCCGAACACCCACCGGCAAGACCACGCTGGAAGCGTTGCAAAACGAACAGTGGGTCCTGCCGCAAACCGATATGGGCTACTACAAAGAACTGCTTTCCACCTTCGAAAAACACCACATCAGCACTGAAAACATCGTTAAAACTGACTCCGTGGTCACCATTTATAACCTGGTGCTGAATGCCAATTTCTTGACCGTTATTCCGTGTGACATGACCGCCCCCTTTGGTTCAAATCAGTTCATCACTCTACCGGTGGAAGATGTGCTGCCAATTGCCCGCTATGCCGCCATCTGGTCGAAAAACTATCGGATTAAAAAATCGGCCTCGGTATTAGTGGAACTGGCCAAACAATATTCTCTGCATAATTGTCGAAAGCGAAAAGAATTAATCGAATTAGCCTGATTTAGTTTTTTATAAAAATACGCCTGGCGTGCTGTCTGACAGACGCTTAACCCCTTTTATTGTTAATCCTGAAATGAGGATGATATGCATATTACCTACGATCTGCCCGTAACCCTTGACGACATTAAAATGGCCCAGCAACGACTGGCCGGTAAAATATATAAAACAGGGATGCCGCGTTCTAATTATCTGAGCGAGTGCTGTAAAGGCGAAATATACCTCAAATTCGAAAATATGCAGCGCACCGGCTCATTTAAAATTCGCGGCGCGTTTAATAAATTAAGCTCGCTTAGCGATGCGGAAAAACGCAAAGGCGTAGTGGCGTGTTCTGCTGGGAACCACGCTCAGGGCGTGTCGCTCTCCTGCGCGATGCTCGGTATCGACGGCAAAGTGGTGATGCCGCGCAGCGCGCCGAAATCCAAAGTTGCCGCCACCACCGATTACTCCGCCGAAGTGGTACTGCACGGTGACAGCTTTAACGACACCATCGCCAAAGCCAGCGAAATCGTCGAAATGGAAGGGCGCATTTTCATCCCACCGTATGACGACAAAATGGTGATCGCCGGGCAGGGCACCATCGGTCTGGAGATCCTCCAGGATCTGTACGATGTCGATAACGTGATTGTGCCAATTGGCGGCGGCGGCCTGATTGCCGGGATTGCGATGGCCATCAAATCTATCAACCCGACTATCCGCATCATCGGCGTGCAGTCTGAAAACGTCCACGGCATGGCGGCCTCGTTCTTTGCCGGGGAAATCATGAATCACCGCACCAGCACCACGTTGGCCGACGGCTGCGACGTGGCCCGTCCGGGCGCATTGACCTTCGAAATTGTTCGCGAACTGGTGGACGACATTGTGCTGGTCAGTGAGGACGATATTCGCCGCAGCATGGTGGCCCTTATCCAGCGCAACAAGGTGATCACCGAAGGCGCAGGCGCGCTGGCCTCGGCGGCGCTGCTCAGCGGCAAACTCGATGAACATATTCGTGGGCGTAAAACCGTCAGCATTATTTCCGGCGGCAATATCGACCTCTCCCGCGTGTCACACATTACCGGTTTAGTTGACGCTTAATTTCTTGTGCAAAGGAAACGACTATGAGCAACGCAGAAACCCTCATCGCCAGTGCCGACAAGGCCTCGGGCTGGCGTAAATCCGACACCACCTGGACCCTGGGCCTGTTTGGCACCGCCATCGGGGCGGGCGTTTTGTTCTTCCCAATTCGTGCCGGTTATGGCGGATTGATTCCGATATTACTGATGCTGGTACTGGCCTATCCGATTGCGTTTTACTGCCACCGGGCGCTGGCGCGTCTGTGCCTGTCGGGGAGTAATCCATCGGGTAACATTACGGAAACCGTCGAAGAGCATTTCGGGAAAACAGGCGGGGTGGTGATCACCTTCCTTTATTTCTTCGCGATTTGCCCGCTGCTGTGGATTTACGGCGTCACCATTACCAACACTTTCATGACCTTCTGGGAAAACCAGCTCCAGCTGGTGCCGCTTAACCGTGGGCTGGTGGCGCTGGTTCTGCTGCTGGTGATGGCATTCGTCATTTGGTTCGGCAAAGACCTGATGGTCAAGGTGATGAGTTTCCTGGTGTTTCCGTTTATCGCCAGCCTGGTGCTGATTTCGCTGTCGTTGATCCCTTACTGGAACTCGGCGGTGATTGACCAGGTTAACCTGAGCGATATCGCCTTCACCGGACATGACGGTATTCTGGTGACCGTGTGGCTGGGGATTTCCATTATGGTCTTCTCCTTCAACTTCTCGCCGATTGTCTCCTCTTTCGTGGTTTCCAAACGCGAAGAGTATGAAGCGGACTTTGGCCGGGAATACACCGAGCGCAAATGTTCAAAAATCATTGGTCGCGCCAGTATGCTGATGGTGGCGGTGGTGATGTTCTTCGCCTTTAGCTGCCTGTTTACCCTTTCGCCGCAAAATATGGCTGAAGCCAAAGCGCAGAACATTCCGGTGCTCTCCTATCTGGCGAACCACTTCGCCTCCATGACCGGGCAAAAAACCACCTTCGCCACGGTGCTGGAATATGGCGCCTCGATTATCGCGCTGGTGGCGATATTCAAATCCTTCTTCGGGCACTACCTCGGCACGCTGGAAGGCCTGAATGGGTTAATCCTCAAGTTCGGTTATAAAGGCGACAAAAATAAAGTCTCTGCCCGCAAGCTCAACACCCTCAGCATGATTTTCATCATGGGCTCCACCTGGGTGGTGGCGTATGCCAACCCGAACATTCTCGATTTAATCGAAGCGATGGGCGCGCCGATTATTGCCTCGCTGCTGTGCCTGCTGCCGATGTATGCCATTCGTAAAGCGCCGTCTCTGGCGAAATATAAAGGCAAAGCGGACAACGTTTTTGTCACCGCGATTGGCTTACTGACCATTCTGAACATCGTTTATAAGCTGTTCTGAGTAAAGGATTACGGAGTCGTAAAATGATTGAGTTTCCGGTAGTGCTGGTCATTAACTGTGGATCGTCATCGATTAAATTTTCGGTGCTGGATGCCCAAAGCCAGGACGTATTGCTGGCGGGAATTGCCGAAGGTCTGAATAACGAAGGCGCATTTTTAACGGTCAACGGCGGGGAGCCCGCCACGTTAGCCCACCCGAATTATGAATGTGCCTTACAGGCGATTGCCGGGGAGCTGGAGCACAGAGCCTTAATCGATAGCGTGGCCTTAATTGGCCACCGCATCGCCCACGGCGGCAGTATTTTCAGCGAGTCGGTGCTGATAACCGACGAGGTCATCGCCCAGATCCGTGAAGTATCGCCCCTGGCCCCGCTGCACAACTACGCCAACCTCAGCGGGGTGGACGCGGCGCGGCGGCTGTTCCCCGGCGTGCCGCAGGTGGCGGTGTTTGATACCAGTTTTCACCAGACGCTGGAACCGCACGCGTATTTGTACGGCCTGCCGTGGCGCTATTTCGAAGAGCACGGCGTGCGCCGCTACGGTTTTCACGGCACTTCGCATCGCTATGTCAGCCAGCAGGCCCAGGCGTTGTTGGGCCTGCATCCAGATGATGCCGGGCTGGTTATCGCCCATTTGGGAAACGGGGCGTCGATTTGTGCGGTGCGCAACGGTCGCAGCGTTGACACCTCAATGGGCATGACGCCGCTGGAAGGGCTGATGATGGGCACCCGCTGCGGCGACGTCGATTTTGGCGCAATGGCGTGGATTGCCGAACAGACCGGGCAAAGTTTCAGCGAGCTGGAACGGGTGGTGAATAAGGAGTCCGGGCTGTTGGGTATCTCCGGTTTATCGTCCGATTTACGGGTGCTGGAGAAGGCCTGGCACGAGGGGCATCAGCACGCCAGGCTGGCGATTCAGACCTTTGTCCACCGCATCGCCCGCCATATTGCGGGTCATGCCGCGGCGCTGCATCGCCTCGATGGCATCATTTTTACCGGCGGCATAGGCGAAAACTCACAGCTGATCCGCCGCCTGGTGATGGCGCATTTGCGGGTATTTGGCGTCGAACTGGACGACCAAATGAACGCCTTACCGGGCAGCGCCGGGGAACGCATTATTTCCTCTGAACGCTCGGCGGTGGCCTGCGCCGTTATTCCGACCAATGAAGAAAAAATGATTGCACTTGATGCGATTCAGATAGGCGAAATGAATGTCGCCGCTGAAGTTGCACTTTCCTGAACCGATTGAACAGAAATTCAGAGAGCGAATAAATGAAGGTCAATATCGATATTCACGATATGCAGTATACCGACGCCTGGCAGGGATTTAACGGCACGGAATGGAAAGACGAAATTAACGTTCGTGATTTTATTCAGCACAACTATACCCCGTATCACGGGGATGAATCTTTTCTCGCCGAGGCCACCCCGGCGACTACCGCGCTGTGGGAAAAGGTGATGGCTGGGATCCGTCAGGAGAACGCCACCCACGCCCCGGTCGATTTTGATACCAACGTCGCCACCACCATCACCGCCCATGACGCAGGGTACATCGACCAGCCGTTGGAAAAAATCGTCGGCCTGCAAACCGATAAGCCGCTCAAGCGTGCGCTGCATCCGTTTGGCGGCATCAACATGATCAAAAGCTCGTTTGACGCCTACGGTCGTGAAATGGATGCGCAGTTTGAATACCAGTTCACCTCGCTGCGCAAAACCCATAACCAGGGTGTATTTGATGTTTACTCCTCGGAGATGATGCGCTGTCGTAAGTCGGGCGTGCTGACCGGGCTGCCGGATGGCTACGGACGCGGGCGCATCATCGGCGACTACCGCCGGGTGGCACTGTACGGCATCGCGTATCTGGTGCGCGAACGTGAACTGCAGTTCGCCGATTTACAGGGCGCAATGGAGCGGGGCGAACAGCTCGAAGCCACCATTCGCCTGCGCGAGGAGCTGTCAGAACAGCGGCGGGCGCTGTTGCAGATGCAGGAGATGGCCGCCAAATACGGGTACGACATTTCCCGTCCAGCGGTCACGGCGCAGGAGGCGGTGCAGTGGCTGTACTTTGCCTATCTGGCGGCGGTGAAATCGCAGAACGGCGGGGCGATGTCGCTCGGGCGCACCACCGCGTTCCTCGATATCTACATCGAGCGCGACATGCAGGCCGGTCGTCTGAACGAGACTCAGGCGCAGGAGCTGGTCGATCACTTCATCATGAAAATCCGCATGGTGCGTTTCCTGCGCACGCCGGAGTTCGACACCCTGTTTTCCGGGGACCCTATTTGGGCCACCGAAGTCATCGGTGGCATGGGGCTGGACGGGCGCACGTTGGTTACCAAAAACGCTTTCCGTTACCTCCACACCCTGCACACCATGGGCCCGGCGCCGGAGCCGAACCTGACTATTCTGTGGTCGGAAGCGCTGCCGATTGCGTTTAAGAAATATGCCGCGCAGATGTCGATCGTCACCTCCTCGTTGCAGTATGAGAACGACGACCTGATGCGCACCGATTTTAACAGTGATGATTACGCCATCGCCTGCTGCGTCAGCCCGATGGTGATCGGCAAGCAGATGCAGTTCTTCGGGGCGCGCGCCAACCTGGCGAAAACGCTGCTGTATGCGATCAACGGCGGCGTGGATGAGAAGCTCAAAATCCAGGTCGGGCCGAAAACCGCTCCGCTGATGGACGAGGTGCTGGACTACGACACGGTGATGAGCAGCCTTGACCACTTCATGGACTGGCTGGCGACGCAGTACATCAGCGCCCTGAATCTCATTCACTATATGCATGATAAATATAGCTATGAGGCCTCGCTGATGGCGCTGCACGACCGCGATGTCTATCGCACCATGGCCTGCGGTATCGCCGGGCTGTCGGTGGCGGCGGATTCGCTGTCGGCCATTAAGTACGCGAAGGTGAGTCCGGTTCGCGATCACACCGGGCTGGCGGTGGACTTCGTGATCGAAGGCGATTACCCGCAGTACGGCAATAACGACGACCGCGTGGACCAGATTGCCTGTGATCTGGTGGAGCGCTTTATGAAGAAAATCAGCGCGCTGCCAACCTATCGCCATGCGGTGCCGACCCAGTCGATCCTGACCATCACGTCCAACGTGGTGTACGGGCAGAAGACCGGTAACACACCGGATGGACGCCGGGCCGGAACGCCATTTGCGCCGGGGGCAAACCCGATGCACGGGCGTGACCGTAAAGGTGCGGTGGCTTCTCTGACCTCTGTCGCTAAGCTGCCGTTTACCTACGCCAAGGACGGGATTTCGTACACCTTTTCCATCGTGCCTGCGGCGTTGGGCAAGGAGGATGGAACCCGTAAAACCAACCTCGTCGGGCTACTCGACGGCTATTTCCACCATGAGCGAAGCATTGAGGGCGGCCAGCATTTGAACGTCAACGTAATGAACCGCGAGATGCTGCTGGATGCTATCGAGAACCCGGCCAACTATCCGAACCTGACTATCCGCGTGTCTGGCTATGCGGTGCGCTTTAACGCCCTGACCCGCGAGCAGCAGCAGGATGTCATTTCGCGGACGTTTACTCAGTCCGTTTGAGTATTTCATTAATAACAGAGTGGGGCGCTGGCCCCACTCAACTTTTCAGATAAGTTGATTAAGGAGACAACACACGGATAGCGCGGGAGAAGTTTTTTGCGCTAAAGTGAGTAAAAATTGAGGGGATGTGGGTAAGGAACTCTGCATGACGGCACGCGTCGATTATGAAATTGAGAAATACCAGTTTAGTGAAGTGAGTGAGCCCCCACGGCTGGTGCAGCAGTGGAGCGAAGTGCTGGCGGAATGCCGGCAGGAGAAAGCAGGCAGCGAGGCGCGCCTGCGTCTGGCGTTGCTGAACGTTGATTACGTCACCAGCTTTGAGCTGCCTTTTCGTCTGCAGCTGATTCGTGCCCCGCAGCTGATCGACCGTTTACGTGGCGAACTGCAGCTCAACCGCAAAGCGGTCACCATCAGCGATAATCGCTACGGCTGTGTGTATAGCCTCAAAACCGATATCAGCCACATTCCCGACACCTTTCGCTACCGCTTCTCCAATCGCATCCGCCGGGTGGAAGCGGGCAATGTCAGCAATGCTCCATATCAGGAGATTGCCAAACAGGTCAAAGCTCCGCGCGAACGCCTGCGCCTGGCGCTGGAGGCCGGATTGCCGGTGACCGCGCTGGATGGCCTGTTCTGGTTTGGAATGCAGCGCATCGCCGCCGATGTCTCGACCTTACGAAAATCCGGGATGAAGATTTCCACCGCCGAAGTGGACGCGTTCGATACGCTGACGGACACGGTGAGGCGGGTGCCGGTGTATCGGCTGGTGGAGTAGGATCGGGGCAGGGAAGGGAGGTTGGATATCATGGTTCAATCTCAACCGGCGTACCAGTTGATACCCGACTCCAGATGTCGTCCATCTCGGTATTGGTCACCGCGATGCAACCATTGGTCCAGTCGATAAGCTGAAGCAGTGGATTTAATCCCGCCCAGCCATTGGGCAGACCGTGAATCATGATATTTTCGCCGGGCGAGTAACCCGCGGATTTTGCTGCGTTGATATCATTTTTGTCCGGATAAGAAATATGCAGGCTGAGGCTGAATCGTGAATGGGAATTGCGGCTGTCGATAAAATAATGCCCCTGCGGGGTTCTCTTATCTCCTTCACGCTGTTTCGGATCGGCGTCAGCATTCTTCCCGAGTGACACGTGATAGTTCGCAAGCGGAACCCCGTGACGCATCAGCGTCAGCGTGCGCTCTGACTTATGGATGACGATTAAATCAGCCTGTTGCGCAGCGGGCAGCAACGCCGGTGGTGAGGCATGCCCCCATCTGGCCATTATCCGCGTATAGGCCAGCAGGCATAACGCGAAAAACAGAAGTACGAAGATGGCACGAAGAGAGCGCTGGTAACGGCGGGGTGGGTTCACGGGGTGTTGGCCTCAGGTAATTTCCGGCCTATTAATCAGGAAAAATCGAATTATTGTTAACCTAAAAATGCTATAGATTTGATGAATTACTCAGTTAAAACAATTGATTAACTTTAGTTAATTAGGGCGACTTATCAGGGCTATGGGTTCCTTTCTATCGTTCGAACCTCAATCGAGATCTCAACGAAATCATGAGATAACGTGATCTGTGGGGCGTATTTTTTCTTATAACTCATTTTTTTAAAATACAGTGTACAGCAACAGCGGAAAGCAAGACTAACAGCGTGTTCCAGCAAGCCAGTCTTGCTCCAGTACAAAACCGAACCTCTCGACGTAGTAGCGATATAACTCTGAATCGGGCAGCAAAAAACAGAGCACACTATAAATGGGGATTAATGAAGTCAGATGTAGTAACCAGAGGACGATGAGTCTAAGTGCGGTCATGAATTTATCTTGATTGGGCACAGAATTGGTGTGTCGCTACACTCAATTTTCAATACGGAGCAGCATCGAGATGCACACTGGCTTGATAGCTGCCGCTCTGAAAAGAGTATATGTCCCCGCGGACGCGAAGATATAACTGACCGTTGCTAACTGTGGCGGTTGCCTTGCTATCAGATGTAATCATGAATGGTGTTTCATCATCAATATGAGCCATAAACTCGGTCTGACTTTTCCTGGTATCATACAAATAGTAGTGGTACGAAAATGAAGTCATTGCTCCCGCGCTGGCTTGAGTGACATATAAGGTGACCAAGTTGTTCACTTTAACCTTCTTGTACAACTCATGCTCAACGGGAAATTTAAGAAAGTTTATGGCCCATACAATTAGCAAAAACGCAAAAAGCGCAGGCACTAAAACATAGCGTTTCTTAAAGTTCTTTTTCAATCGTAGAGCCACTTACTTGCGCGGGCCGACTCGGCCAGCATATTAAGGGTTAACGGTACTGGTTCGACAATATGTCTGCTGCGCAGGCATTTAGGCAACAAAGCCACCAGTATGCAGGGTTCTTCAGGCCAGTATTTAAAGAAGTCAAAGTTCATTGGATCAACATTGAAGGTCTGAAAATAGTTATCCATAATTTCCTCACCTGCTTCCCATGCCCAGACATAACGCCCAGTGGTAAGGCTAGTGTCGATTGTTACTGGCCACTTCCCCTTCTTGTTCCATCCCGCGTTATACCACTTGATGACATCCTCATTATTTACCATCGGCGGTCCTTCTCGAGTTCTCACGGTTATTTACATCAACCGAACCTTTGATTAAAGCGCCACCATCATCTTTGAGCCATAAATACGCGGGAATAGCCATTTGAGACGTCCTTTTTTGAGAGTTATTTCCCGGACAATTAACAACCAAAAATTAAAATGATGTTAGCCTAAAAATGCTATGCAAATGGTGAATTATTTAGTTAAAACAATTGGTTAATATCTATTGATTAAAACAAAGTTGGTAGGCTCATTGGCGCGACTATCTGGCGCCCATTAGTTCAAATATCTGCCTGAAACGGGGCGAATATCGGGTATAGTTGTTCGCATTTTCCGGTGGAGAGCCGTTACGGCAACGAGTATGAACCTCAATCGATTCTGTTATCTACTGCTGGCCTTGGCGGCTATTGGCAGTGCATTGTTACCGCATCCTGTCGTGATGTGGTTCCTGCTGGCGAACGTGCTGACGCTGGTGGTTTATGGCGGGGATAAAATGGCCGCCCGTAAAGCGTGGCGCAGAGTGCCGGAGTCCACCTTGCTGACGTTCGGATTTGTCGGCGGGTGGCCGGGGGCGATCCTCGGCCAGCAGCTCTTTCGTCATAAAACCCAAAAGCAGCCGTTTAAAACCTGGTTCATCATCAGTGTGATATTGAATGTTGCGCTGCTGGCTGGGCTGTATCATTTCTATCCGTACTGACGGGCTATCATGCCTCCGAATGGGGTGACGTACAGATAAAATGAACCCGTACAAAAGGCGGGTTTTGCTGTTTCTGAAGGTGGGCAGTTATTGAGGCGGATTAGAGTGAATATCCAGGTCTGTGACACGATCTACTTTCCACGTTCCGTTCTCTTTAACCATGCAATCACTTATGGTGTGCTTCTTGTTTTTTCCGTATGACACATAAACATTAAAGCAAACAGGTTCATAATCCGACGCTACCACTGTTACATTCTGTAGCCAGTCATCCCCGATGTACTGTGAACGCGTAAAATAATCCGCGTCGTAATATTCATTATCATTACCTTCAGCTGCCCGCAGCTTTTTCAACGTGCTGGAAGAAACGTACTTATCAATATTGTGACTATCAGTGAGCGGGTATTTATCCAGGCTAATTTGCTGTAAATACCATTTGTTAAACTCAATAGCCTGTTTGGTTGCCGTATCGAAATCATCAGCTGCAGATGCAATGGCAGGAGTCAGCAGAAGTGCTATCAGAATTTTATACATTATGGATGCCTGTAAATTTTAAACGCGGGCGCGGCCTTTCTGTAGCCAGGGCCTGCGTTAATCGCTGCTGCAACAGCTCGGGCACAATAGTGAGTTGTGTGCACGTGCGCATGCCTACGAGCATAACTCACGGCTTCATTTGGACTCCATGACATACAAAAGATCTCCATTGATATAAAACGAGGTTATAAAACTACTCCTTTTTGAATTTTCTGATGTAATTATTATTGATCACGTATCAACCACCATTAGTGCAGGTGATTTAAATAAAAACAATATTCACCTCATCTATTTGAACGGAACCAATACCGTAAAAATCCTCTTTAGGTGAGTCGAGGGGGCATACCATCCCATACTACCGACAGTGATGCTTCTACTGGGAATTGAATACAGGGGGATGAGCGCGGAAACTGTTACGATATCCGCGCTGAATAATGCTGTTACCGCTTATTCTGCCAACGAACCTGCAGCAATTTTCTTATAAGGTGAGCGTATAGGTCTGGCGATACGCTCACGCGTCTTTGCGTCAAAATAACGGCTTGGCCAGATGCTTTCGGCGGGAACGCCAATGGCTCGACTGATCAGCATTTCCCCTTTTGCCCACGGGCGGGTCAGCGCATTAGCGAGCGTGGAAGAACTTAAACCCGCAGCACGGGAGACTGCTGCCAGCGAAGTCCCTTTTTTACGTAATGCCGCGATGATATCGGCAGGATGCCAGTCTTGATGAAAGGGCAGGAAAGTGGGGCTGTGAGATAGGGTCATCGGTTTCTCCAAGGTAATGGTTTTGACCACCAATGGAGCTGCGAAACTCTTGATTGGTGGTAGCTCAGACAAGGTTCGCAGTACCGGTTACCTTGGAGATGACCCGGCCAGCCCGAAGGCTGCCCTGCCTGAGCCACCATTGATTGTACAAACACTGCTATGCGTTTGACAGATGAACGGAGGCGCAACACATAATTATGGAATATATGTGTTCTCAAGGTAAGTTTCGGGCTGCGAAACCCGGCTGTGGATTTTGCCACAGCGGGGCTGACTATATCGCAAATCGCAGACGTTAACCAACCCGCTAACGGACAGAATGCGAGTTGATTTCCAAAGATATTCTGTGCGTTGCAACGGTTACAAAGGGGCTGCGAGGGTGGTTCCAGGAGGCGGGGAGCTCCCACAAAAAAGCCCGCATAACTTTCGCTAGCGGGCTTTCGACTTCATCGGATGACCCTGTTAATCACCGATGGAGAATTTTGATGGAGCTGGATGAAAGCGACACCAAATACTAACTGTCTGATTCTTTGAGCAATGTAGCGGGATGTAGTGGCACACTGAATTTGGCCACCTGAATAGAGGTGATATCATCACCTCACAGAAAAAACAGGTGACATTATGACCGGACGTAACAGA
>NZ_JBIGIN010000039.1:0-40271 GCF_043558715.1 Scandinavium sp. M-37 | reverse complement strand
AAATCAAAAGGGGTTTTGATAACTGGCTCAAAGCTGAAAGCTTTACGGAACCCCCAGCCTAGCTGGGGGTTTTCTGTGCACAAAAAAACCGACGCTTTTGGCGTCGGTTTCAAGCGGTTAATTCACCGTCAGCGCATGCTGATATTTCCTCAGCATACCCACCAGCCTTTTTACCGGCTCAGTGACCTGGTCAGGCGCTTGCCAGATGACCAGTTTTTCCTCATACACATCCAGCTCTTCCAGTAAGCGGCCAAAGTAGCGACGGCGCTTATCATCGCTGCTGGCGGAAATCAGCTTATCGGCGGTGCGTCGAAGCTGACGATGGAAGGCCGACAGGTCGTCGTTCACCGGCACGGGCGCATCGCGCAGACGCTGATGGGCGATGATTAAGGTCAGAGCGAGGCGGAATTTGGCGATATCCCCCGGGAATTTATTCAGCAGTAAAAACAGCTGCTGATACAGCGCGGGGAGATGATTCTCTTTACGGCGCACGGTATTGGTGGTCAGGGATGACACCGCCGCAGACACAAACTGGTTGAGCAGCACGCGACCGGTACGGGCCTGCGAATTATCGCGCACCAGCAGGATAATCATCAGCGCCAGGAAGCAGCCCACCAGCTGACCGAGCGCGCTGTCGAGGAACTGACTAAAGTGGAAGGTCATCGGGTTATCCAGCACCAGAATGTTGATGGTGGAGGCCAATGTACCCAGCGATCCCAGCCGCCGCTTCTGCACTTCAATCCCGATAAAGAACGCCAATACCGCGAGGCTGATACACAGCAACAGCATGCTTTGCTGGGTCGACGGCAGGATAACCAGGAAGTACAGTGCGCCAATCGGCAGCGCGGCAATGGTGCCATACAAAAAGTCGATTGCCGCCATTTTAGGATTCGGCAGACGCATCGCGAGCGAGGTCACCACCGCAATCATCACCATCGCGCCGCTGCCGGATGTCCAGCCGGTCCAGAGCCAGAACAGCGTGCCGAGCGCACAGGAAAGCGTGGTACGCCAGAAGTTCACCATCGCATGGTGGCGTTCCGCTGACTCCACTTTAACCACCACTTCGCCCTGCAAGATTTCTTCTTCACGCGCGCTGATCTTGGCATTGCCCGCTACGCCGCGTTTCAGTAACTGATATCGCGTCGCCGCGCCTATCCAGCTGTACAACGTAATCGGCGTGTCGTGCTCGCCGGTCCACGACAGAATACGCCGCATCCGTTTGAGCTGTTTATGCACGTCCTGCACGGTTTCGACGGGCTGCTCAAACATTTCACGCCATTCGGGAGTGATCAATTCTGGGCGAGAATTTTGAATCAGATAGGTTTCACAGGCCTGGGTTATCAGCGTCAACGACAGCGTATTGAGCGCTTTCAGACGCCGATTGGCGCGAGCCCAACGGGAAGACTCCATATGCAGGTTGCTGCGCATCCCTTCCAGGGCCTGAGTCTGACGCACCAGCGCGCTCCAGGCGGCGTCCACTTGTTCACTGTCGCCATGGCGGATACATAATTGCATCAACTGATATTGCTTCACCAGAAGAGCATCCAGCTCGCGGTCGATCTCTTGTTTAATTGAACGTGGGGAGAACAGCAGATCGGCAACGATCGCACACACGATACCAATAACGATTTCGCTACAGCGTTCGACGGCAAACTGTGGGGACAGCAACGGGGCGTTCTGAATGGTGATGATAATGATCAGCGCGGTATAGCCCGCCAGGCCCCAGGCATAAGAGTTTTCGACTCTGACCAGCGAGGACACCCAGGTGCAAAAACCGGCCCACAGGCAGCAGACCAGCACCATCAGCAGCGGGGCGCGGATCATCAGGATGATTATTACCAGCGCGGCAATACAGCCGATAAACGTGCCGACGATACGCAGCATTCCGCGATAACGGATTGCGCCAGAATAGGGTTCGCCACCTGCGGCAAACGCCGGGCCCGCCGCCACAATCGCGGCGGTCAGTACCGCCCAGCGCGGGGTTTCAAGCTCAAAGTGAAAGCCGACAAACAGGGCCAGCACAATCGCGCAGGCCAGTTTAATCGCAAAGCGCAGGTGATTATCGGCAATAGAGAAAATGCCCATAGCGATTATCCAAACTCACGCAGGCGCATACCTAACTTCTGGAAGAAAGAGGCGTCTTGCGTGTTTCTGTCTTTCTCACCGGTGATAATCACCGTCGCGGTGGTGCCTGCAGGCCACAGATTGCCCTGCTGCTTATCGAGACGAATACGTACCGGCACGCGCTGCGCCAGACGGACCCATTCCAGGTTGGAATCAATGGTCGCCATGCCTTTGGCATCGCTGCTACTGCTGGCGTTGGTCACGCCTGCCGCCACGCTGTCGACGGTGCCTTTAATCACTTTGGTGCTGCCGAGCGGCGTAATTTCAGCCCGATAGCCTGGACGCACGCCCTCGAGCTTGGTCTCTTCCATATAGGCCATCACGTAGAAGCTCTCTTTTTTGACCAGCGCGACGGCGGTTGAGCCACGCGTGATAAACTCGCCGCTGTAAACGTTCAGGTTGGTCACCCAGCCATCGGCCGGGGCGCGGATAACGGTACGTTCAAGGTCGAGACGCGCCAGGTCACGCGTGGCCTGTGATTTGGCTAGCTGATGTTCAACGGTCTGCAAAATGTTGTTGGCCTGGTCAATCTCTTCCCGCGACATCGCCATGGTGCCTAACCGATTACGACGACCCGCTTCACGGCGTTTTTCCGTAGCCAGCGCCTGGTAATACGCCACGTCGGCATCGGCTTCTTCGAGGGCTTTCTGATAGCGCGGCTGATCAATCGTGAACAGAACCTGATTTTTGCTGACCAGTTGGTTATCCTTGACCTTCACGTCAGTGATAAGCCCGGCCACATCTGGCGCAATCGCCACGACATCTGCGCTAAAACGCGCGTCACGCGTCCACGGAGATTCGGTGTAATACACCCATGCGCGGAAAATGGCGATAAAGGCCAGCACGACCAGGATAAGCGTGATGGCAGTACGGGATATTTTTCTTGTTAGTGTTTTCACGGCGGCCTCAGACAAACAAACGCGATATCAGGTAGAACAAACAGCAATACAACGCGGTATTAAATAGCGCGGGATGCCAGACGAAGTCATAGATCCCGGTAGGGACCAGCACCCGACGCAATAGCCAGAAGATGGCCAGCGACAATAGCAACTCGACGAAGATCGGCGGAAACGAGAGACCGAAAATCACGATGACGGGAAACAGACTCATGTTGACCTTGATTAAGAGAGTGCAGGTGAGAGTAGTGATGCTTTGATTATTCAGCTAACAGTATATTAACGTAACTGTTATTGCGTGATCTATATTATGTGATCTAAATCACTTTTAAGTCAGAGTGAACAATGGAACGATTAAAACGCATGTCCGTTTTCGCCAAAGTCGTGGAACTGGGTTCCTTTACGGCGGCGGCAAGACAGCTCGAAATGAGCGTCTCTTCAATTAGCCAGACCGTTTCAAAACTTGAAGACGAACTTCAGGTCAAGCTGCTGAACCGCAGCACACGCAGCATTGGGCTGACCGAGGCCGGAAAAATTTACTATCAGGGCTGTCGGCGAATGCTGCACGAAGCGCAGGACGTTCATGAACAGCTCTACGCCTTTAACAACACGCCGATTGGCACACTGCGTGTCGGCTGTTCTTCAACTATGGCACAAAATGTCCTCGCTGCAATCACCTCGGAAATGCTCAGAGAGTATCCGGATCTGTCAGTGAATTTAGTGACCGGCATTCCGGCCCCGGACCTTATTGCCGATGGGTTAGACTTGGTGATCCGCGTCGGTGCCTTACAGGATTCGGGCCTCTTTTCTCGTCGCCTGGGCTCGATGCCGATGGTACTTTGCGCCGCAAAGAGCTATCTGCAACACGCTGGCACCCCAGAGAAGCCAGCAGACCTGGCCAGTCATTCTTGGCTGGAATACAGCATTCGCCCGCACAATGAATTTGAGCTGATCGCCCCGGAAGGGCTATCGACCAAGCTTATCCCTCAGGGACGTTTCGTCACCAACGATCCGATGACCCTCAATCGCTGGCTGACCGCCGGGGCCGGGATCGCCTTCGTGCCGCTGATGTGGGTGATCAATGAGATCAACCGCGGTGAACTGGAGATCCTCCTGCCCCGCTATCAGTCCGACCCGCGTCCGGTGTATGCGGTGTATACCGAAAAGGATAAGCTGCCGCTGAAGGTGCAGGTATGCATCAACTATCTGACTGACTATTTTGTTGATGTTGCTAACCGCTTCCAGGGCATTAACGGTCGCGGAAAAAACTAAGGAACCTGCTCAGGCTCCGCGTCAGAGATGACATGCGTGACGTCACTCAGCGGGCCAATTCGCACCTCGCTCGAACGGTTGAATTTACTTTTATCCACCAGCAGCAGCGACTGTGACGCCCGTTTGAGCAGTAAGGATTTATAGCTGGCGTTGTGACCACTTGAATCCCACAGTACGCCGTGGTGGTCGACGCCCTCGCAGGAAAAAATAAACAGATCGATCTCCAGCGACTTTAACGCCGAGATGAGTGACGGATTGATGTAATACCCGTACTGGCGCTGGAGCTCGCCGCCAGAACTGATCAGGCGGATCTGCTCGCGTTTGCCGAGTTCGGTACACACCAAGTGGCTATTAGTGAACACCGTCAGCGGAATGTCCGGCAGCTGACGTGCCAGAAACCAGCAGGTTGAGCTGGCATCCAGCGCGAGGGTCATCCCTTCTTCTATCCATGCCAGCGCGTGCCGGGCGATATCTGACTTGTGGGCATAATGGCTTTTCTGTCGGGCGTGGAACGGCGCTTCGTTGCCCTGGCGGTCGCGTCGAATGGCACGCGCCCGCCCGTGGCTGCGCTGTATTTTTCCCTGCTGCTGAAGTGCACTCAGATCGCGACGCACCGTCTCTTTACTGACGCCGAGCGCGGCGGCCAGTTCATCGGTAGTCAGGCTGCGGGATTGGGCGAGAAGCGTAACGATGCGCTGATGGCGAGCGACCTTCATCTGCGGTCTCCGTCAAAAAAATGCCCGCACGAGGCGGGCACAGGATGTTATGCCGTACCGCCGACCGTGAGATTGTCGACTTTCAGGGTTGGCTGACCCACGCCCACCGGCAGACTCTGCCCTTCTTTGCCACAGACGCCGACGCCGTTATCCAGTTTCAGGTCGTTACCAACCATCGAGATCTGCTGCATGGCTTCAATCCCGGAGCCAATCAGGGTGGCACCTTTGACCGCTTTGGTGACTTTGCCTTTCTCAATCAGGTACGCTTCTGAGGTTGAGAAAACGAATTTGCCGGAGGTGATATCCACCTGACCGCCGCCGAAGTTTGGCGCGTAAATACCGTAATCCACCGAGGCGATAATCTCTTCCGGGGTCGATTTCCCGGCCAGCATATAGGTGTTGGTCATACGCGGCATCGGCAGATGCGCATAAGATTCACGGCGACCGTTGCCCGTTGGCTTCACGCCCATCAGACGCGCGTTCAGCTTATCCTGCATGTAGCCTTTCAGTACCCCATTTTCGATCAGCACATTGTACTGGCCCGGCGTCCCTTCATCATCGATGGATACGGAACCACGGCGATCGGCCATGGTTCCGTCGTCGACCACGGTACACAGCTCAGAGGCGACCAACTGGCCCATCTGACCACTAAATACCGAAGTGCCACGACGGTTGAAGTCGCCTTCCAGACCGTGGCCTACCGCTTCGTGGAGCAGTACGCCCGGCCAGCCCGCGCCAAGCACCACCGGCAGCGTACCGGCTGGCGCCGCCACGGCGGTGAGATTGACCATCGCCATGCGCACCGCTTCTCTCGCCCACGCATCGGCACGGACTTCGCCATCAACGTCGCCGAGGAAATAGTCGTAACCGAAACGACCGCCGCCGCCGCTGGAGCCGCGTTCACGTTTGCCGTCGTCTTCCACCAACACGCTAACCGACAGACGCACCAGCGGGCGAACGTCCGCCGCCAGGGTGCCGTCGGTAGCCGCAACCAGGATAAGCTCATACACGCCGGTCAGGCTGGCAGAAACTTCCTGCACACGCTTGTCAGCGGCACGGGCGACTTTATCCACCCGGCGCAGAATATCGAGCTTCTCTTCACGGCTCATGCTTTGCAGCGGATCGAGGCTGGTGTACAGCGGGGAATAACTTTTCTCGCCCAGGGCGTGGACTTTGCCGTCACCGACATCGCGCACGATGGTGCGAGCGGCCTGTGCGCTTTGTTCCAGCGCCAGCAGGCTAATCTGATCGGCATAGGCGAAGCCGGTTTTCTCACCGCTAACGGCACGCACGCCGACGCCCTGATCGATATTGTACGAACCGTCTTTGATGATGCTGTCTTCTAACACCCAGGATTCGTGATAGCTCGACTGGAAATAGAGGTCGCCATAGTCGAGGCGGCGCTCAGCCAGTTGGCCAAGTATGGAAAACAGGTCCTGATGACTCAGGCCGTTTGCCGACAGCAGATGTTCACTTACCAGGTTGAGACTCATGGTTTTGCTACTCGTTGGTTGTCGCGATGATCGCGGTATATCTATTGAGAGTGAGGTAATTTGTAACGCCCGTCAAATCATTGCGTTTTATCACTGCGCGCCTGGCGCAGCACTTCATTGATTTGTGGCTGATCGATAGGCCCGCTGATACGGTAACGCAGAATCGACACTTTGCTCCACAGCGGTCCGAGCACTTTACTGGCGGCAAATACCGCGGCGCCCACTATCGGGTTGATAACGAACGCGGTGGCCACCCCGACGGTGGCGGAGATTTCTGGTGCGACGATAGCTTCCATATCCAGCTCACGGCGCACCAGATTAACCGAGCCTTTCATACCGATATCCGCTTCGAGGCCATCCAGCAGCGTGTCGTCGGTGTGCAGAATGCCGTCTTTGATCCACGCCGTGCTACGAATGGAATCGAAATAAAACCCTTCGGTAAAGGTATCGCTAAAGTCGAAACGCAGCTTGCGCAGCAGCGCATCGACGCTCAGCAGGCGCAGCAGCTGACCCGCATGGCCGGTGCTGATATCGGTAAATTCGCCTTTGCCCAGCCGCGCTTTCAGGATCCCGTTCAGAGAGGCCACATCCGGCGTCCAGGGTTCAGCGCGCCAGTGCAGGTCATAATCCAGGTTGAACGAAGAGTCGCGAATAGGCGTCGAGACGCCGAAGAAATTCACCGCCGCATCAATTTTGTTACCGCGAAGTTTCCCCTTCAGGGAGGTGCGTTCGCTGCCCGGTGCGTTAACCCATTCGCCGCCAACGGTCAGTCGCGCAAAGCCGGTATCCAGCAGGCCGTTAGCCAGCGATAAGGTATTGCCCTTGATGGCGAAATCACCGTCAATACGGCCATATTTCTGCCCCCACAGCCAGCATTCCGCGCAGCGAAGCTGCAGGTCAGGCCAGCCCTGGAAGTCGATGCGGTTATTACTCATGATACCGCTGCCTATCTGGCTGCCAGTGGTGTTAGTCGCCGATGGGTTGTAATAGAGATAACGAATGGAGGCCAGCCACGGGGCGTTGTCCCGCAGCGTTAACGTGCCGTTCACCTCGCGTCCTTGCGCCTCAACGCTTGTGCCGTTCGCCATCGGCTGCGAAACAATGCTCAGGTTGTTCCAGCGCTGGCCCGCCATGGTTAGTGCTGGCGTGCGCAGGGTAATGCGCTGCGGGAAGGCCACCGCATTACCCACGCTATCCACCGCGCCTTTACGGAACAGCGCCAGCCACTGGGCGCCATCCATCGGCGGAAGGTTTAACTCCACGCCGGAGGCATCCGGTAGCGGCGGCACGCTGCGGCTGTCCGACGCCCAGATAGCCCGGTCGAGCGCCAGTTTCTTGCCCAGTAACCAGCGGCTATTAAGGTGATTTTTGCTGCCGACGTTGCCGGTCAAATCGAAGTGGTTCAGGCCACCTTCAACGTTAAACTTAACGGGTAACGGCTCGCCCGCTTTCTTATCCACCGGGGCAGGTAAGCGACTGCTCACATTTTTCAGATCGCCGGTGATATCGACTTTGTAATTGACGCTGCCTTTGTACGGCAACTCAATGGCGACATTACCCTGCCAAGGAACGCTGCCGCTAATGGCGTCGTTAAGCTGCTTGGGCAGCATGTCTGTGCGGGTCGGGTCCCAATTGGCGTCCATGTTGACCGCCACCTGATAGGCTTTTTGTCCTTCGGTGGTGGAGAAATCGACCTTCAACGGCTGATTGAACCAGTTGGCGGTCATCGGCCCACTTTTCAGGTTGCCGTTCTCGAAGCTGAACTCACCGTTGAGGTTCTTCAGGGTGCTGTCGAGCGGTTTGATAAACAGGCTGTTGCCATTCAGACGCACATCGCCTTTGGCCAACACCTGTTCGCCGTCGAGCGGAATATCCAGATGTAAGCGAGCATTCACATCGCCATCGAGCTGAAGCTCGTCGAGCGTGGCGCCAAGGGAGTCTTTCAGTGGCGTATCGTTAAAATAGGGCCCAACGGCTTTTCCCGGCCCGGCAATCTGCGAATCAATGATCAGCTTCTCTTTCGAGTAGTCCGGGATGGCGGCGTTGAGGTTGTGTGCTGTCACGCCGCCAAGCGCGACCTTATCCGCCTGCATCCACAAGCCATCGTTCAGGAAGTTAAGGTCGATATTGAGATGGGTCAGCGCAGGCCAGTCTGGCTGGAACGCGAAGGTGGCGTTGTGTAATGGCACCCACACCTGGAACTGGCCTTCGTTATGCTTATACGGGAACAGATGAGGATTACCGCCGTAGACCAACGTAGCGTTGTCCGCCTGGCCGCCTTTGATAGCCGAGCTGAGATAATCAACCAGCGCTTTACCCATCAGGTTTTCCGGGAAATAGCGCCATGCCTGACCGCCGTCGTCGGTACTGATGCCAGCCAGGATACCTAACCACGGCTCATCCCCTTCCGGCTGTAGCCAGCGGAAACCACCGTGGGCATGAACCGCTTTTGCCTGCACGTCGATATCACGGCCGTCGAGCATAAAGCCTTTGTCGTTGTTGACCCAGGACAGGTTAGCCACGCCTTTGGCAATCTCGAGCGGCGCTCTGAACACCGTCTCGTAAGGCATTTTGGCGTTTTCCATGCTGATGTTTAGCGCGCCGTTTTCAAGGCTCCCTTCCGCCCGTCCGGAGAAATGCTCTGCGCCCGGCAGCAACTTCCACTGCTTCCACGCCAGATTGCTCCATGCCGCCTGGAAGCGGGTTTTCTCTGTCGCTTTGAGTGGAATATCCAGCGCCAGGGCATCAATCTGCCCGGCGGGCTGCGTGCTGTCCCAAATTTCACCCAGCGACGGGGAGAATTTTTCCGCAATCGGCAGCAGACCAGACAGCCCGCTCAGCTCGAGATTGCTGGCGCGAATACGCAATTCATCGCTGCGCACGTTATCTTTGCCGCCTACATCCTGATCCGGGATCCACGCCATCGACAGCGCACCCTGCGGCCAGCGTTTGCCGTCAATGGTGATCCGCGTATCCGGGATATGGAATGCCCAGCCCGACTTTTCACGGGTGATGTGCGCCGTTAGGTTATCGACCGCCAGATCGTGCGGATGTTTGTCGCCCTTCCAGCTCGCACCGCCTTTCTTCAGCCATACGTCACCGCTGGAGATATCGCCTTTATCGAGGTCAATCCACCCTTCAAGGCTAAAGCGAGCCGAGGTCAGCGCGACGTTGTCCTGCATCCAGCGGCCAAACCACGGTTTGACGTCAATTTCATCAGCCTGCACCCACAGCCGCCCTTCGTTCAGCAGGCCATTTTCATCACGCAGATCCATGCGCACTTTCATCACCCCATGCTGCCCGGTCAGGCTGGACAGGCTGACTTCACCTTCGGCGCGGTGACGGTTGGTACTGTTCATCCAGGTAAGCTGGGGGATCGCCAGTTCGGCACGCTGGCCCGAAAGGGTCAGGAAGCTCAAATGACTGTCGCGTAGGGTAAACTTGTCGAACTGACGCAGGAACAGATCGCCCACGCGATCAATTTTCAGCGTGCCGCTGCTGTCATTGTGTTGCAAAGGGGAATTGGTGCGGATTTGCAGCTGCCAGAAGGTCAGCTCGCGAAACTGCCAGCGGAAATGCAGCAGGCTTTGCCAGACGTCGAGTGCCAGGGTCACGCGCTTCACGGACATCTGACCGCCGTCTTTTAGTTCGGCATTGATATCACGTACTTCGAGGGTCGGACCGTAGTTTTCCCAGCTGGCTTTTAACTGTGAGGCGTTAACGGGATGCCCGGTAGAGTGCGAGATTTTCTCCAGCAGCTGTGGTCGCCATTTATCGAGATGTGGCAAAACGAGACGCAGGCCACTGACCAGTAGCGCGACGATAACAATCAATGTTGCCACCGTGATCAGTAGAATTCCAGGCAAACGCCTCACGCATCTCTCCTTGTAGCTGCCAGCAAACTACATCATCACCACGTCGAATTGCTCCTGATTGTAGAGCGGTTCAATCTGCACTTTTACCTGTTTGCCGACGAAAATTTCCACTTCCGCCAGCGCATGCGACTCTTCGCCTTTCAGGGTTTCCGCCACGGCGGCAGAGGCGTAGACCAGGAAGCGGTCAGAATCATACGCGTGATGTACGCGAACGATTTCACGCATGATCTCGTAGCACACTGTTTCCACCGTTTTCACCGTGCCGCGCCCGTGACAGGTTGGGCATTCGTGACACAGCACATGCTCCACGCTTTCGCGGGTGCGCTTGCGGGTCATTTCCACCAGACCGAGCTGCGAGAACCCGTTGATGCTGGTTTTCACGCGGTCTTTGCTCAGGGCCTGTTCCAGTGAATGCAGCACCCGGCGACGGTGATCTTCGTTACTCATATCGATGAAATCGATGATGATGATGCCGCCGAGATTACGCAGACGCAGCTGACGTGCAATCGCCTGCGTCGCTTCGATGTTAGTATTGAATATCGTATCGTCAAGGTTGCGGTGCCCAACAAAGGCCCCGGTGTTGATATCGACGGTGGTCATCGCTTCAGTCTGATCGATAACCAGATAGCCACCGGACTTAAGTTCCACCTTACGTTCCAGCGCACGCTGGATTTCATTTTCGACGTCAAAGAGATCAAAAATTGGCTGACGACCGCTGTAATGCTCCAGCTTGCTGTTCATCTCCGGCATATATTCGGCGGTGAATTCCATCAACGCTTCGAAGGTCAGCCGGGAGTCGACGCGGATCCGGTCGAGGTGCGCGTCGGCAAAATCACGCAGTACGCGTTGGGCTAACGCCAGCTCGCCATACATCTGATAGCGGGTCTGCGGGCGTTTTTTACGCTCCATCACTTTGGTCCACACGCGTTTCAGATATGCCGCATCAGAGGCTAAATCCTCTTCGCATACGCCTTCTGCCGCGGTACGGATGATGAATCCGCCCTGCTCGTCACAGTAGGCGGTGACCACGTTCTTCAGGCGCTCGCGCTCGGCTTCGCTTTCGATACGCTGGGAAACACCGACGTGAGACGCCCCTGGCATGAAGACCAGATAACGAGAGGGTAAGGTGATGTCGGTAGTCAGACGCGCGCCTTTGGTGCCGAGTGGATCTTTCACCACCTGAACCATGAGGTCCTGGCCCTGACGCACCAGCTCGGAAATATCACGTACGGTGAACTGCTTCTGCTCTTCCCCGGCCACGCATTCGGTGTGGGGCATGATGTCAGAGGCGTGAAGAAACGCGGCCTTATCCAGGCCAATATCTACAAATGCCGCCTGCATCCCCGGGAGGACTCGACTAACACGACCTTTGTAGATATTGCCTACGATCCCACGTCGCGCTTCACGCTCTATATGAATTTCCTGAAGAATACCGCCATCGATATACGCCACGCGGGTTTCCGAGGGCGTTACGTTCACTAATAATTCAGCCGTCATGTTTATCTCTTTTCTCACGCAGTGAGTTAAAATTGCTCAGCAACTCATACGTTTCCACCAGCGGTAAGCCGACTACGGCGTGATAGCTGCCATTTATCTTCCTGACAAAACAGCCACCCAGCCCCTGAATACCGTATGCACCTGCTTTATCCATCGGCTCGCCCGTCGCGACGTAACCCTGGATATCTTCATCTGACAATACTCTGAACGTCACGTCGGTGGTCACCAGGCAGTCGACGGTCTGTTGGCTATCGGCCAATGCCACCGCGGTCATTACCTGATGAGTGTGCCCGGAAAGCTGACGGAGCATCGCTGCGGCGTGCTCTGCGTCTCGCGGTTTCTCCAGCACTTCACCGTTCAATACGACAATGGTATCCGCCCCAAGCACCGGTAAATCGCGTGCTGCCAGCGCCACGCCAGCCTGGGCTTTCTCTCGCGCCAGACGCGCAACATAGTGCTGCGCGCTTTCCTGCGGGTCGCGCTGTTCTTCGATACCGGGAACGATACGCTCGAAGCTGACACCTAACTGTGTTAACAGCTCCTGACGACGCGGGGAACCGGAAGCAAGATAAAGCATTGTCATATAAACCTTTATTGAACCGCGAATTGCTGGCGCACTTTCCGCATCAGCAAGAACAGCCAAGGCCAGAGTACACCGTTAACAACGCTACTCCAGAACACTTCCGGTCGGAAAGAGACGTTGATCACTAAAAACTCTGCCCAGAAAACAACGATATCCATTGCCAGCGACAACAGCATAACCACCAGCGCCTGTTGCCAGAGCGCCAGGTTACGGAACAGCTGATATTTAAGCGCCACCAGATAGGCGATGATGCTCAGGGCCAACGCCCGCACACCGAGTGTAGAACCGCTGATCAGATCCAGTATGGCACCCATAATGAAACCTGTACCAACATTGACCCGGTGTGGCAGAGCGAGGATCCAGTAAAGCAGGATCAGCAGGACCCAATTTGGCCGGTAGACCAACAGGTCGTCCGGCCAGGGCATGACTTGTAACAGCAGGGCTATCAGAAACGAAAGCCAGATAACCCAACGCCCCTGACTTCGATAGCTTGCCACTACTGTCCTCCTGATGAAGGCGCAGGCGTGGTAGCCGCAGGAGCAGGCTGTGTTATCCCGGTTGCAGGCGGAGGTACAGGCGCCGGAGGGCCCATCGAATCAGCAGCAGGCAGAACCTGCGGCATCATCTGCATCAGACGTTCATTGGCAACACGATGTACCTCTTCCGGCGTCATCGGGTTCGCACCGTTACGATCGGCGCCCCATAGCAGCAGCAGATAACGCAGACGCTGCAGGCCTGCGGTTGGACGCGCCTGGATAACCGTATACGCGCGCTGCGTATCCAGTTTCACAGAAGAGACCACCGCCACCGGATAACCTTCCGGGAAACGACCGCCTAGACCGGAGGTCACCAGCACGTCGCCGACACGAATATCGGTGTTGGCAGGCAGGTGTTCCAACTGCAAATCATCGGTACAGCCGTTACCGGCAGCGATCACACGGATGTCGTTACGCAGAACCTGAATCGGCAGAGCATGTGTTGCATCGCAAATCAGCAGCACCCGGCTGGTCAGTTTCGCGACCGCCACCACCTGGCCGACCACGCCCTTATCGCTGATCACTGGCTGACCTTCGTAGACGCCGTTGACGCTACCTTTGTCGATAACCACCTGATCGCTGTAAGGATCGTTAACCGTCGAGATAACCTGGGTCACCATCTTCTGCTCATCCTGACGCAGCGGCGAACCTAACAGCTCACGCAGACGGGCGTTTTCCTGCTTGTACTGACCCATCATCAGCAGATCGCTGTTTTTTAACAGCAGCTCCTGACGTAGGGCACGGTTTTCCAGCTCAAGCTGATCGCGGGAAGCCAGAGTTTGCGAAATACCATCAAGTAATTCACGGGGACCGTTGGAAACAAAATAGAAAGGACTAACAGCAGTATCCATGTACGTTCGAATCTGACTGAACGTACCGAGGCGGCTGTCGGCAATAATGACGCCAAGCGCCACCAGCACCGCCAGAATAAGGCGAATCTGTAGCGACGGGCCACGGCTAAAAATGGGCTTCATAGGCTATGCGTATTCTCGTGTCAGGGAAATCAAGGGGCAGCACCAGCGCTACCCCAGACTTCTGGCTGACTACTCTTCGCTAAACAAGTCGCCGCCGTGCATGTCGATCATTTCCAGTGCCTTGCCGCCGCCACGGGCAACACAGGTCAGTGGATCTTCTGCAACTACGACAGGAATTCCTGTCTCTTCCATTAACAGGCGGTCGAGGTTACGCAGCAGCGCACCACCACCAGTCAGAACCATACCACGCTCTGAAATGTCGGATGCCAGTTCCGGCGGGCACTGTTCCAGTGCAACCATCACCGCGCTCACGATACCGGTCAGCGGCTCTTGCAGCGCTTCAAGGATTTCGTTGGAGTTCAGGGTGAAGCCACGTGGAACGCCTTCTGCCAGGTTACGACCACGAACTTCGATTTCGAGAACTTCGTCGCCCGGGTAAGCAGAACCGATTTCATGCTTGATACGCTCTGCGGTAGCTTCACCGATCAGAGAGCCGTAGTTACGGCGCACATAATTAATGATGGCTTCGTCGAAACGGTCACCACCGATGCGGACAGAAGAGGAGTACACCACGCCGTTGAGCGAGATAACCGCCACTTCTGTGGTACCGCCACCGATATCCACAACCATCGAACCGGTCGCTTCAGAAACCGGCAGACCCGCACCAATTGCTGCTGCCATTGGCTCTTCAATCAGGAATACTTCACGCGCGCCTGCACCCTGAGCAGATTCACGGATCGCGCGGCGTTCAACCTGAGTTGCACCAACTGGCACACACACCAGAACGCGTGGGCTCGGGCGCATGAAGCTATTGCTGTGAACCTGTTTGATGAAGTGCTGCAGCATTTTCTCAGTCACGAAGAAGTCGGCGATAACGCCGTCTTTCATTGGACGAATAGCTGCGATATTGCCCGGCGTACGACCGAGCATCTGCTTAGCTTCATGACCGACGGCAGCCACACTTTTCGGTGAACCGGCACGATCCTGGCGAATGGCCACAACGGAAGGCTCATTAAGTACGATGCCTTGTCCTTTCACGTAAATCAGGGTATTCGCGGTACCCAGGTCAATGGACAGGTCATTGGAAAACATGCCACGAAATTTTTTCAACATACTAAGGGATAATCCTGAAAGCTGGGGCGGAAACAAAATCCGCTTACTTTACCAACCACACGCAGCAGCGACAAGGCGCAAAAATCATCTGCAACGGTGAAAATTAGTGCAGTTCGTTTCCTTTGTTACAATTTCGACCTGACACCGTCAGGACCGCAGCACTCCTCGCCTGCATTGCAATCTGTCAAAGGACGATCACTGGCTTATTATCTGTAACATCCCGGCGGGGGCATCATGCACATCCCGGAGAAACAGCGCGCGTTATTCTACGTGAAATCGCGGCAAACGGCAGATCAAACAGAGTATCTTTGCGAATATTTTTTTACGCTAGTGTCAAGTGGTTGTGAAGCAGCAAAAAAATCGCCCTGACCACCCAGCACACCGCACTCTCGTAATACCTGCCACTCACTTCGGCTGCGAAGCCCGGTGGCGAAAACCTGCGTCGTGGTGCCCTTACAGGCCTCGACCAGACTTTGCACCAGCAGTTGGTTCTCGCTGCGTTTCTCGATGTTGCGCACCAGACCCGGGTGAAGCTTGACGATTTCCACCGACAGTTCCTTGATCCAACTGGTACCGACCAGCGTCAAACCGGCCTGTATGACCACTACTCTGACCCCTAATGCGTTGATTAAACGCATCACCGGCTGTAAGCGGCTGATATGTTGACAGACATCCGCCTCTGCAAGTTCAAAAATAATCCGTTTTCGCTGCGCTTTTTCGCATTGCATCAGCGAATCCCGCAGCCAGCGCTGAAAACGCGGACGAATTAAGGACTCGACCGTCACCTGCAAAGCCAGATTTTCCTCAGGCCAGTAGGAGAGGAACGGCAACAGGCGAGTCACCTGCAAACGGTCGTACTCTTCTGCCAGTCCAAATTCGAGCACCATCGGCATATATTCGGCGGCAATCACTTCTTCTTTACCGTCGTAAATACGGCACATCAACTCGCGGTGATGCACGCGACCATCGTAATGCACCGCTGGCTTTTGGTAGAAACGCGGGCCGCCACGGCTGAGCATCTGCTCGATAAGCGTCCGCCAGCGCACGTTACCACGCCCTTTCTCCGGCAGCGTATCATCGTATACGGCCCAACTGTTGCTGCCCTGCAGCACGGCATTGCGCACCGCCGCGTCGGCGTGTTCCATCACCTGTTCGGTGCTTTGCCCGCTGCGCCAGGTACAGATGCCGATATGCATCATGTCGTCCTGGTCGAGAATTTTGGTGGACGGTAGCGCATCCAGCGCCTTTAACAGCTGCCCGGCGATACTATCAGCTTCTTTCAGGGTGCGATGGGGCAATAACACCGCAAAATCGCTGCGGTGATAACGCGCCAGCAGCGCCCCCGGATAACGCATCATGAAGGTTGAGAGCATATTGATGAGCATGAAGAAATGCTCTTCCGCCGCCGTGCGTCCCCACTGGTCACGCACCAGATCGAATTCCGGCAGGCGAATCAGCATAACAATACCATGTGCCCCTACTTTCTCCTGATCGTCAAGCAGTGTCGCTAGCTGATTATCAAAGAACATACGGTTACTGAGGCCGGTCTTGGTGTCCTGCGCGGCGTACGAGCGAATCAGCGTATCCATCCGACTGCGCTGTTCACCGGCAAACTGGATTTCTGACAACAGCGTGTCCAGCGCGCTGCTGGTCCGTGCTGGCCACTCATGCACCGTCCCGCGCACTTGATGACCGCGTTCACCGTTGAGGATCCGCGTGGAGCGTAGCTCAAGCAGTTCCTGGCCCGCCAGCTGATTACGCAGCCAGCGCACCGAGAAGAAGATAATCAACACCATAAAAGCGATGGCAATGGTCAGCGGGGCGGTAGTCAGCAGCGAGTGAAAATAGTTCGCCATCGGATCCTGATACTCCATCCGAATGGTCATCCCCGGATGTTTCACCGACTCCACGTTTAGCTCGCGATACTGATAATTGCTGCCCACCGGGCGATAGCCGTTGGTGCGAGAATGGCTAAAAATGGTTTTATCGTTAACGATAAGATCGATACGCACGATATCGACGGGAACCAGAATTTCATCAAGCTGGCTGTCGAGTTGGCTGAGGGGGGTGTTGACCAGGCGGGTGTCGATGACCGTCGCCACGGCGCGGGCACGGTAATCAATTTTATACTGAATACCGTTATAGAAGCTGAGCGAGCAGCCGATGAGGGTGACAAAGATGGTCAGGCCCGTCAGCAGCGTCACGAAAGCTGAAAATTTCGTCGTTAATCGCATCCCTGTATTAACTCCGTTAATGAATTACAGCCCGATCGTTGACCGGACACCCGCGCTAAAACTCAAAAATTAGTGAGTGCTAACTCGCATCTAAAAAGACCTTGCATACTACCAGAGTGAGTGATTCTGGCAATTTATTGCGGTAAGTCGGAAACGCGTTTCAGTTAGCGAGTATAGTCATCGAAAATTATTTTCCAATCATTGAGCAACTGAGGAACGATTATGCAGGCGTTAATCTTAGAACAGCACGACGGTAAAACTCACGCCTCGGTACAGGCCATCGAGGAGAGCCAGCTGCCGCAAGGTGATGTCACGGTCGATATTCAGTGGTCGAGCCTCAATTACAAAGACGCGCTCGCCATTACCGGCAAAGGTAAAATCATCCGTAATTTTCCGATGATTCCCGGTATCGACTTTGCGGGTGTGGTTCATAGCAGTGAAGATCCGCGCTTCCATGCGGGCCAGCAGGTTCTACTCACCGGTTGGGGCGTGGGTGAAAATCACTGGGGTGGTCTTTCCCAACGCGCCCGCGTGCAGGGCGACTGGCTGGTTGCTCAGCCAAAAGGTCTGGATGCCCGTCAGGCAATGATCATCGGCACCGCGGGTTTCACGGCCATGCTGTGCGTGATGGCGCTGGAAGACGCAGGCGTTCGCCCTCAGGACGGTGAAATTGTTGTCACCGGCGCCAGCGGTGGCGTGGGCAGCACGGCGGTAGCGCTGCTGCATAAATTGGGTTACCAGGTGGCAGCGGTATCGGGCCGCGAGAGCACCCACGATTACCTGCGCAGCCTCGGCGCAAACCGCATTCTGAGCCGCGATGAGTTCGCAGAAACCCGTCCGCTGGAGAAACAACTGTGGGCCGGTGCGGTCGATACCGTCGGTGATAAAGTGTTGGCCAAAGTGCTGGCGCAGATGAACTACGGCGGCTGCGTCGCAGCCTGCGGTCTGGCGGGCGGATTTGCTCTACCAACCACCGTCATGCCGTTTATTCTGCGTAACGTCCGTTTGCAGGGCGTGGATTCTGTGATGACGCCAGCCGCGCGCCGGGCAGAAGCCTGGCAGCGTCTGGTTCAGGATTTGCCTTCTTCTTATTATAACCAGAGCGCGACCGAAATCGCCCTCGCCCAGGCTCCTGAGTTTGCTGACAAGATAATGAATAATCAGATTCAGGGCCGTACGCTGGTGAAGATTGCCTAATCTTCAAATTTTCGTGACATATTCGCGTTAATCCCGCGCCTCCGTCATGCTTAGGAAAAAGCATGACGGAGGATGCCATGAAGTCGAAAAAGCTAACGGAAGCCGATGTAACGGCAGAATCCGTTTTTATGCTCCAGCGCCGCCAGGTGCTGAAGATGTTAGGGATTAGCGCCACCGCGATGACGCTGGCCCCCACCGCGCAGGCCGATTTACTCAGCTGGTTTAAGGGTAACGACCGACCACCCGCCCCGTCCGGCAAGCCGCTGGAATTTTCACGTCCTGCCGAATGGCAGAGTCATCTGACGCTGACGCCGGAAGATAAGGTCACGCGCTACAACAATTATTATGAATTTGGTCTGGATAAAGCCGATCCTGCTGCTAATGCCGGTAGCCTGGTCACCGATCCGTGGAAGCTCACTATCAATGGTGAAGTAGCCAAACCGCTAACCCTCGATCATGATGATTTAACCAAGCGTTTCCCGCTCGAACAACGAATCTATCGAATGCGCTGCGTTGAGGCCTGGTCGATGGTGGTGCCGTGGATTGGCTTCCCGCTGCATAAGCTTTTAGCGCTGGTTGAACCCACCAGCGATGCCAAATATGTCGCTTTCAAAACCCTCTACGCGCCTGAGCAAATGCCCGGACAGAAAGACCGCTTTATCGGCGGGGGGCTGGCGTATCCCTATGTCGAAGGTTTGCGTCTCGACGAGGCCATGCACCCGCTGACGCTGCTCACCACCGGGGTGTATGGCAAAGCGCTGCCGCCGCAAAACGGCGCGCCAATCCGCCTGACCGTGCCGTGGAAATATGGCTTCAAAGGGATTAAATCCATCGTCAGCATCACGCTGACCCGAGAACGTCCGCCCTGTACCTGGAATATGGCGGCACCGAATGAATACGGTTTCTTCGCCAATGTGAACCCGCATGTCGACCACCCTCGCTGGTCGCAGGCCTCAGAGCGTTTTATTGGTTCCGGCGGCGTGCTTGATGTGAAGCGTCAACCTACGCTGTTGTTTAACGGCTATGCCGATCAGGTCGCGTCGCTGTATCGCGGACTCAATTTACGGGAGAATTTCTGAGTGCGCTTAACCGCTAAACAGATTGTCTGGCTGAAAGTGGCGCTGCATCTTGCCGCTTTCTTGCCGCTGGTGTGGTTGTTCTGGGCCGGTTCTCAGGGCTATTTCAGCGCTGACCCGGCGAAGGATATTCAGCACTTTACCGGTCGGATGGCTCTGAAACTGCTGCTTGCCACCTTGCTGGTCTCCCCGCTAGCGCGCTACGCTAAACAGCCTTTATTGATACGAACCCGCCGCCTGTTAGGCGTATGGTGTTTTGCCTGGGCGACGCTGCATCTCACCAGCTATGCGCTGCTGGAGCTCGGCATTCACAATTTGGGTCTGTTAGGTCAGGAAGTGGTGACGCGACCTTATTTAACGCTGGGGCTGATAAGCTGGGTGATTTTACTGGCGCTGGCGGTAACATCGTTCCAGCGAGCGCAGCGAAAACTGGGGCCAAAATGGCAAAAGTTGCATAACTTCGTTTATCTGGTCGCTATCCTGGCACCCATCCACTATCTGTGGTCGGTGAAGATCTTGTCCCCTCAGCCCGTATTGTATGCACTTGCTGCCTTGGCACTATTAGCGTGGCGTTATAAGAAGTTCCGCCAGTGGTGGCGTTAATCCCCGATTATGTGCAGTTTCCCGCAGATTTCCCGCAGTACGTCAGGCTTTTTCGTCATTGAGGTTGATAATCTTCCCTGATAAGACCAGTATTTAGCTGCCAAATGCTACGAAATCGTTATAATGTGCGACTTTGGTTTTCCTGACAGGGGTTTTTGGCCTCTGAAAAGGTGACAAGCGCGCATCGAAGGTATATTTTGTTTTTTACCGGAGAATTGCAGGAGATAGCAGCACAATGGCTGACAAGTTACGCATTTTGCTTTTAAACGGACCGAACCTGAATATGCTCGGAACCCGTGAGCCAGAGAAGTATGGCACCCTGACGTTAGCGGAAATTGTTAACCGTTTGACGACGGAGGCCGAGGCTCTGAATGTGTCACTCGACCATTTGCAGTCGAACGCGGAGTTCGCGATTATCGACCGAATTCATCAGGCTAAAGACAACATTGACTATATCCTGATCAATCCGGCCGCTTTCACGCACACCAGCGTGGCGATTCGTGATGCTCTTTTGGCGGTCAGTATCCCGTTTATCGAGATTCATCTGAGCAACGTGCACGCTCGCGAGCCGTTCCGCCATCACTCATATCTCTCTGATATCGCTGCCGGCGTCATCTGCGGATTAGGCGCTGACGGCTATTCATACGCATTACAGACGGCGGTAAAACGCCTGTCACAATCACACTAAACAAAGAGTACGGAACCCACTCATGGATATTCGTAAGATTAAAAAACTGATCGAGCTGGTTGAAGAATCAGGCATCTCCGAACTGGAAATTTCTGAAGGTGAAGAGTCTGTACGCATCAGCCGCACCTCGGCTAATGCGGGCTTCCCGGTTATGCAACAGGCTTACGCTGCACCGATGATGCAGCCGCAGATGGCTCCGGCCGCTGCTGCACCAGCAGTTGCGCCTGCTGAAGCACCTAAAGCTGAAATCAGTGGCCACATCGTACGCTCCCCGATGGTTGGTACCTTCTACCGCACCCCAAGCCCGGACGCTAAAGCGTTCATCGAAGTGGGCCAGAAGGTTAATGCGGGCGATACCCTGTGCATTGTTGAAGCCATGAAAATGATGAACCAGATTGAAGCCGATAAATCAGGCGTGGTGAAAGCCATTCTGGTCGAAAGTGGTCAACCGGTTGAATTTGACGAGCCACTGGTCGTCATCGAGTAACGAGGCGAACATGCTGGATAAAATTGTCATCGCCAACCGCGGCGAGATTGCATTGCGTATTCTTCGTGCCTGTAAAGAACTGGGCATCAAGACCGTCGCTGTGCACTCCACTGCGGATCGCGATTTAAAACACGTACTGCTGGCGGATGAGACGGTCTGTATCGGCCCGGCTCCATCCGTAAAAAGCTATCTGAATATCCCGGCTATCATCAGCGCCGCAGAAATCACCGGCGCGGTGGCAATCCATCCGGGTTATGGCTTCCTGTCCGAAAACGCCAACTTTGCAGAGCAAGTTGAACGTTCCGGCTTTATCTTCATCGGTCCGAAAGCCGACACCATTCGCCTGATGGGCGACAAAGTGTCTGCGATCACCGCGATGAAAAAAGCGGGCGTCCCGACGGTCCCTGGCTCCGATGGCCCGCTGGGCGATGATATGGACGCTAACCGCGCCCATGCAAAACGCATCGGCTACCCGGTTATCATCAAAGCCTCCGGCGGCGGCGGCGGTCGCGGTATGCGCGTTGTGCGCAGCGACGCTGAGCTGGCGCAGTCCATCTCCATGACCAAAGCCGAAGCGAAAGCCGCTTTCAGCAACGACATGGTGTACATGGAAAAATACCTGGAAAATCCTCGTCACATCGAGATCCAGGTCCTGGCCGACGGTCAGGGTAACGCTATCTATCTGGCAGAACGTGACTGCTCCATGCAGCGCCGTCACCAGAAAGTCGTCGAAGAAGCGCCAGCGCCGGGCATCACCCCGGAACTGCGTCGCTACATCGGCGAGCGTTGCTCTAAAGCGTGCGTTGATATCGGCTACCGTGGCGCGGGTACTTTCGAGTTCCTGTTCGAAAACGGCGAGTTCTATTTCATCGAAATGAACACCCGTATTCAGGTAGAGCATCCGGTTACCGAGATGATTACCGGTGTAGACCTGATCAAAGAGCAGCTGCGTATCGCTGCCGGTCAGCCACTGTCTATCAAACAGGACGAAGTGCAGGTTCGCGGCCATGCGGTGGAATGCCGTATCAACGCCGAAGACCCGAACACCTTCCTGCCGAGCCCGGGTAAAATCACCCGCTTCCACGCCCCAGGCGGTTTTGGCGTGCGTTGGGAATCTCATATCTACGCTGGCTACACCGTGCCGCCGTACTATGACTCAATGATCGGCAAGCTCATCTGTTATGGGGAAACCCGTGACGTGGCGATTTCTCGCATGAAAAATGCCCTGCAGGAACTGATCATCGACGGTATCAAAACCAACGTTGAGCTGCAGATGCGTATCATGAGCGACGAGAACTTCCAGCATGGTGGAACCAACATCCACTATCTGGAGAAAAAACTCGGACTTCAGGAAAAATAATCCTGAACGTTTAGCAAAAGGCCGGATCTTCCGGCCTTTTTTCTTTTTCTCTCCCCTTACCAGCCCCTTAAGGTACAATCCCCGCTTTAAATTGACCCTGGGAGCCTTATGGACGCGCGTTTTGTTCAGGCACACAAAGAAGCCCGATGGGCGTTGTGGCTAACCCTCCTCTATCTCGCCGCATGGTTAGCGAGTGCTTACATACCTAATTCACTGCAGGGCTTTACCGGTTTACCGCACTGGTTCGAAATGGCCTGTCTGCTGATGCCGCTGGTTTTCATTTTGCTGTGCTGGGCGATGGTTAAATTTATTTATCGCGATATTCCACTGGAGGACGACGATGCAGCTTGAAGTGATCCTGCCCCTGGTCGCCTACCTACTGGTGGTGTTTGGCCTGTCGATTTATGCGATGCGCAAGCGGTCGACCGGCACGTTCCTCAATGAGTATTTTCTCGGCAGCCGATCGATGGGCGGCTTCGTGCTGGCCATGACTCTGACCGCCACCTACATCAGCGCCAGTTCGTTTATCGGCGGGCCGGGTGCAGCCTATAAATACGGGCTGGGTTGGGTGCTGTTGGCGATGATTCAACTCCCCGCCGTGTGGTTGTCGCTTGGAGTGTTGGGGAAAAAATTCGCTATCCTGGCACGTCGTTATAACGCGGTAACGCTCAACGACATGCTGTTTGCCCGCTATCAGAGTCGTCTGCTGGTCTGGCTGGCGAGCCTCAGCCTGCTGGTTGCCTTTATCGGCGCAATGACCGTCCAGTTCATCGGCGGCGCGCGTCTGCTTGAAACCGCCGCAGGGATTCCTTACGAAACGGGTCTGCTGATTTTCGGTATCAGCATCGCGCTGTATACCGCTTTCGGTGGTTTTCGTGCCAGCGTATTGAACGACGCAATGCAGGGCATGGTGATGCTGATTGGCACTATTGTGCTGCTGGTTGGGATCGTTCATGCGGCTGGCGGCCTGAGCCATGCGGTGCAGACGCTGGAACACATCGACCCGAAACTGGTGTCCCCACAGGGGGCGGACGATATTTTGTCGCCTACCTTTATGACCTCATTCTGGGTGCTGGTGTGCTTTGGTGTCATTGGCTTGCCGCATACCGCGGTACGCTGTATCTCCTATAAAGACAGTAAAGCAGTGCATCGCGGTATTATTCTCGGCACGGTAGTGGTGGCGATTCTGATGCTGGGCATGCATCTGGCGGGTGCGTTAGGCCGGGCCGTCATCCCTGACCTTACCGTGCCGGATTTAGTCATTCCGACGCTGATGGTCAAGGTGTTGCCGCCGTTTGCTGCAGGCATCTTCCTTGCCGCGCCGATGGCCGCCATTATGTCGACGATCAACGCGCAGTTATTGCAGAGTTCCGCTACGATAATCAAAGATCTGTACCTGAATTTGCATCCGGAGCAGATGCACAACGAGAAGCGCCTGAAGCGTATGTCTGCCCTGATCACCCTCGTGCTGGGTGCACTGCTGCTGCTGGCCGCCTGGCGTCCACCGGAGATGATTATCTGGCTGAATCTGCTGGCGTTTGGCGGCCTTGAAGCCGTCTTCCTGTGGCCGCTGGTGCTGGGTCTGTACTGGGAACGCGCTAACGCCGCCGGTGCGCTGAGCGCCATGATCACAGGCGGCGTGCTGTATGCCTTGCTCGCCAGTCTGAAAATTCAGTTGCTGGGCTTTCACCCGATTGTCCCGTCATTACTGTTAAGTCTTCTGGCTTTTGTCGCAGGAAACCGTTTTGGTCGTCCTGTCACGCAAGCCCCGAATATCACTGTTAATCATTAAAAGAGTTTTGCCATGCCATGGATCCAACTGAAACTGAACACCACTGGCGCGAACGCTGAAGAGCTTAGCGATGCGCTGATGGAAGCTGGTGCTGTCTCTATCACCTTCCAGGACACCCACGACACGCCGGTGTTTGAGCCTCTGCCGGGCGAAACCCGCCTGTGGGGCGATACCGATGTGATTGGTCTGTTCGATGCCGAAACCGATATGAAAGAGGTGGTGGCCATTCTGGAACACCATCCGCTGCTCGGCACCGGGTTTGTGCATAAGATTGAACAACTGGAAGATAAAGACTGGGAACGCGAGTGGATGGACAACTTCCATCCGATGCGTTTTGGCGAGCGGCTGTGGATCTGTCCAAGCTGGCGTGATGTGCCGGATGAAAACGCGGTCAACGTGATGCTCGATCCGGGCCTGGCTTTCGGAACCGGGACGCACCCTACGACTTCGCTGTGCCTGCAATGGCTGGACGGGCTCGATCTGAACGGGAAGACGATCATCGACTTCGGCTGCGGATCCGGGATCCTCGCTATCGCTGCGCTCAAACTGGGTGCTGCAAAAGCGATCGGGATCGATATCGATCCGCAGGCTATTCAGGCCAGTCGCGATAATGCAGAGCGTAACGGCGTTTCCGATAGGCTTGAACTCTATTTACCGCAGGACCAACCAGACGCCATGAAAGCCGATGTGGTGGTCGCCAACATCCTGGCAGGCCCATTACGTGAGCTGGCCCCTTTAATCAGCGTCCTGCCCGTTGAGGGCGGTCTGTTGGGCCTGTCCGGTATCCTTGCCAGCCAGGCCGACAGCGTTTGCGAAGCCTATGCTCCCCTGTTCACCCTCGACCCGGTGGTTGAGAAAGAAGAGTGGTGTCGCATTACCGGTCGTAAGCACTGATTACCCTCTCGCGTGGCCGCCCGGTCACGCGAGCATTATCCAGCCAATGGTTGACCCGAAAGCCAACGACAGCATGACCCTCGATGGTCAGAACGACACCATGCATCACGATAACGACCGTCCGATTCAGCCGATGTATGGTCGGGCTATGGTCGAATAAGTGCAAAAAAACGGCCTTCTCATCCAGCGTTGAAATGAGATCCAGCCCGCAATAATCGGGATAATCTGCTGATAAAACCAGCAGGTTATCCCGTTTCTGCTCCTGTTTGGGCGGGAAAAAACGATAAGTTTCGCAAAATTGCATCTGTGCATAAATCCACCACGTGAATATAACGCAATGATTTAATTAACGATTAAATTTACTCGCGCTTACCGACTGGCGATTCCTTGATCTACAACAGAGGATTGCTCAAAGTTTGGCCTTTCATCTCGTGCAAAAAATGCGTAATATACGCCGCCTTGCAGTCACAGTATGGTCATTTCTTAACTCATGCGCATCGGACACTACCAGCTTAGAAATCGCCTGATCGCAGCGCCCATGGCTGGCATTACTGACAGACCATTCCGGACGCTGTGCTACGAGATGGGAGCAGGTTTAACCGTTTCCGAGATGATGTCCTCCAACCCGCAAGTATGGGAGAGCGACAAGTCCCGTTTACGGATGGTGCACATTGACGAGCCCGGGATACGCACGGTGCAAATTGCCGGTAGCTGTCCTGAAGAAATGGCGGAAGCCGCACGTATTAACGTTGAAAGTGGCGCCCAAATTATTGA
The DNA here is from genome assembly GCF_043558715.1 of Scandinavium sp. M-37. Taxonomy (NCBI): domain Bacteria; kingdom Pseudomonadati; phylum Pseudomonadota; class Gammaproteobacteria; order Enterobacterales; family Enterobacteriaceae; genus Scandinavium; species Scandinavium sp. M-37. The sequence continues at coordinate 14,087 of NZ_JBIGIN010000039.1, read as the reverse complement.
TATCAATATGGGTTGCCCGGCGAAAAAAGTGAATCGCAAGCTTGCAGGTTCAGCCCTTTTGCAGCATCCCGGTTTGGTGAAGTCTATCCTGACCGAGGTGGTGAAGGCAGTGGACGTTCCTGTCACTCTCAAGATTCGCACTGGCTGGGCACCGGACCACCGTAACTGTGTAGAGATTGCCCAACTGGCTGAAGATTGTGGCATTCAGGCTCTGACTATTCACGGACGCACTCGCGCCTGCTTGTTTAACGGAGACGCTGAATACGACAGTATTCGGGCAGTTAAGCAGAAAGTTTCCATTCCGATTATCGCGAATGGTGACATTACTGACCCGCTTAAAGCCAGAGCCGTACTGGACTATACGGGGGCGGATGCCCTGATGATAGGACGTGCAGCTCAGGGAAGACCCTGGATCTTTCGGGAAATCCAGCACTATCTGGACACTGGGGAGCTGCTCCCGCCACTGCCTCTGGCAGAGGTGAAGCGCTTACTTTGTGCACATGTTCGGGAATTGCATGATTTTTACGGTCATACAAAAGGGTACCGAATAGCGCGCAAACACGTCTCCTGGTATCTCCAGGAACACGCTCCAGATGACCAGTTTCGGCGCACATTCAACGCCATTGAGGATGCCAGCGTACAGCTGGAGGCGTTGGAGGCATACTTCGAAAATTTTGCGTAAACAGAAATAAAGAGCTGACAGAACTATGTTCGAACAACGCGTAAATTCTGACGTACTGACCGTTTCTACCGTTAACTCTCAGGATCAGGTGACTCAGAAACCTCTCCGTGACTCGGTTAAACAAGCACTGAAGAACTATTTTGCTCAACTGAATGGTCAAGATGTTAATGATCTGTATGAGCTGGTACTGGCTGAAGTAGAACAGCCCCTGTTGGACATGGTGATGCAATACACCCGCGGTAATCAGACCCGTGCGGCCCTGATGATGGGCATCAACCGTGGTACTTTGCGTAAGAAACTGAAAAAGTACGGCATGAACTAAGTTCGTTCATGGCGGTAAAAAGGCGCTCTTCGGCATGGGGAAGCGCCTTTTTTATTGCCTGAAATCCCTCGCTGTTCCCCTCTTTCCTCCCCGCACTTTTCGTGTATATTGCCTGCCATTCACCCAATCACTTTTCAGGTACAGTTATGCTTCGCAAGTACGGATGGCTGGTGGTCTTTGCTGTATTCATGTTTTTGTTTGAAGGGCTGCTGATGCAATGGATAGAGCTGATGTCCACCGAAAGTGATAAATGCCGTAATATGAATTCCGTGAACCCATTGAAGCTGGTGAACTGCTCAGAACTGGAATGACCCTCTGCCGAGAACGTCGGCGAACACGCCGATATTCCACGCAAAAAGCAGGGATTTAAATCACTTTGAGTCCCTTCAGGTCGATGGTAATGTCTTGGCCCTCACCACCCCCCCTACGAGCTGATGACACCATGCTGGCTAGCCATTACGACCCGATTCTGGTCGCCATTTCCTTTGTGATTGCCATTCTCGCCGCCTGGACTGCACTGAACATGGCCGGGCGCGTTTCAACCAGCGTCGGAAGAGCAGCATGGATGTGGCTCAGCGGGGGCGGTATTGCGATGGGCATTGGCATTTGGGCGATGCATTTTATCGGCATGCTGGCGATGGATAGCGCGATGGGCATCCGCTACAGCCCGGGATTAACGGCGTTGTCGATGGTTATTGCGCTGGCCTCCTCTCTGTTTGCCTTGTGGCTGGTCAGCGTTGACAAGTTGCGTCTGCGCCGACTGCTGCCCGGCGCGCTAGTGATGGGCACCGGCGTGGCTCTGATGCATTACACTGGCATGGCGGCAATGGATTTATCGGCTTCCATCGTCTGGCATTATCAGTGGGTCGCGTTATCTGTGGTTATCGCCCTGCTGGCCTCTTTTGCCGCCCTCTGGCTCACTTTCCGCTTACGGCACGAAGCCGCCCAAGTCGCGTTAATGCGCTTTGGCGCCGCGGTTCTGATGGGGGTAGCCATCGCCGGAATGCATTACACCGGCATGATGGCCGCGCAGTTTCCGTCACACATGCCGATGGCCCATCACGGGCTGAACGGCAGCTGGTTAGCGGTTTTGGTCAGCGTGGTGACACTGTTTATCCTCGGGATAACGCTGCTGATTTCGATGCTGGATGCGCGCCTGCAGGCACGCACCTCCCTGCTCGCCTCGTCGCTTGCCGAAGCAAATAAAGAGCTGGCGCAGTTGGCATTACAGGATACCCTCACCCGTTTACCTAACCGCGTTCTGTTTGAGGATCGCCTCAGTCAGGCCATCAGTAAAGCCGACCGGGAAGAACGCTCGTTTGCCCTGATGTTTATGGATCTCGATGGGTTTAAGGCCGTTAACGATGCCTTTGGCCATGACGTGGGTGACAAGCTGCTGGTTGCAGTAACCGGGCGTTTGCAGTTGCCGCTGAGCGGGCAGTTCACGCTGGCACGTATCGGCGGAGATGAGTTTGTTCTGCTGGCCGAGATTTCCGCCCCGGATGACGCTGCCCGCCTTGCCAGCGCACTGGTGCAGGCTATCGACGCGCCGTTTATGATTGATCCCTACGAACTGGTGGTGACTTTAAGCGTCGGTATTGCGCTCTATCCCCACGACGGGCAGAACGATCGCGAGCTGATGTTTAACGCCGATGCCGCGATGTATCACACCAAACACACCGGTCGGAACGGGTATCACTTCTTCCAGCCATCGATGAATACCTTTGCCCAGCAGCAACTGCAGCTGATGAACGATCTGTGGATGGCCGTTGAGCGCCAGGAATTGCGCCTGCACTATCAGCCTAAATGCCAGGCGCCGTCGGGAACGATTATGGGTTTTGAAGCACTTCTGCGCTGGGAACATCCGACCAAAGGGTTGCTGGCTCCGGATGTGTTCCTGCCACTGGCGGAGAAAACCGGAATAATCATTCCCATGGGCAACTGGGTTATCAACGAGGCCTGCCGCCAGCTCAGCGAATGGCGCAGCCAAGGACAGCTTGAATGGTCCATGGCGGTGAATCTTTCTGCGTTGCAATTTGAACAACCAATGCTTCTCGACACCGTGTTGGCTTGCCTGGAGCGCCATCACATTCCGCCGGAGATGCTGATTCTCGAGGTAACAGAGACCACGGCGATGCACAACCCGGAGCAGAGCGTTGAGGTCCTGACACGTCTGACGGAACTCGGCGTAAAGGCATCCATTGATGACTTTGGCACCGGTTACTCCAGTCTGCTTTATCTCAAACGCTTACCCGCCTGCGAGTTAAAAATCGACCGCGCTTTCGTGAAAGAGCTAAGGGGTGAAGGCGAAGATGCGACGATCGTATCCGCCATTGTGGCGCTGGCGCGAACCCTGAATTTACGCGTTGTTGCTGAGGGGGTGGAAACCCAGGCGCAGCTGGAGTTTCTTACCCAGCTAGGCTGCAACACGCTGCAAGGCTACCTGTTAGGCAAACCGGAGAGCGCAGAGGCGATCACAGCCAGCCATCAGAAAGCGAAATAATCACAGGCCCTGGCGCTGGAATGTCGTCGCCGCGTCTAACGTGACCGGCCACAGCGCCGGATGAGGATGTAGCGTGGCCATGATGTAGTCCACCAGCCCCGGGGCCTGATGGAAAAGATCGACGCTTTCAGGAGAAAGTAGCCAGTTTTTCAATACTCCGGAAAAAAAGCCGTGTAGCATCACCAGCGTTAATTCGATATTGGTATCTGCCGGAAGACTGCCCTGTCGGATGCACGAGCTTAATATTCGTCGCATATTTTCATGACGAAAGCACAGGCGTTGACGTATCTCCGCTTCAGACATCATGTCTTTATTAAATTCACATTTATGATACAAAATTTGCATCAATGCGCGCTGTTTCGGCGTTTGAGCAATATATTGCAAACCAGTTACAAATGCTTCACGTAACCAGCCCAATGGATTTTCTTTTTCGTTTTGTATCATTCTATGTTTAATAATGTCACTCAGCGGCAGTTGCTGATGCCATATCTCATTAAATAACTCTACCTTGCTATTAAAATGCCAGTACACCGCACCCCGCGTGACCCCTGCGGCGTCGGCAATATCCGTCAAGGTGGTATTGGAGACGCCTTGTAGCGCAAACTGCTCAATGGCAGCATCGATCAACTGCTGGCGAGTGACCAGCGCATCGGCTTTGGTTTTTCTTACCATTAAGTGTGCCCCTACAAGACAATCGACAATTTTCACCCATCAATATATGGGCATCGGCATTATATACATAATTATTTATTTACCAATGCCGGACTCACTTCACTTTCACACCAAATAATTGATATAAGAAATGGTTATTAGTGAATCATAAATATTAAATATACCTCATTACCTTCGCTATTCCTGACAAGCCAGGACGAATCCTGTCTTTTTTGTGTATGCGTGCTGTTACCCCCTCCAGCTGAATTATCGCGACTAACAATTCAAAGTTTTTATTTGTACTATAACGCGCTTCACTTTTTATTTTTTCACCGGTTTCCGGCGAATTTGCTATATCGGTTATTAAGGAATTGCAATGACGACTCACGCAAGGGTTACGCTCTTATCCAGTTTGCTCGCTTCGGCTTTGCTGCTTAGCGGCTGCGATAATGCCGGGGATCGGCAGCCACAAACTCAGGTTCCGCATGTCACAGTTCATGTGGTCAACAGTGCGCCACTTTCCGTGACCACCGAATTGCCGGGCAGAACCTCGGCATTCCGTATCGCCGAAGTGCGCCCGCAGGTCAGCGGGATCATCCTGAACCGTAACTTCACCGAAGGCGGTGATATTCAGGCTGGAGAATCGCTCTACCAGATTGATCCTGCTACCTACAAAGCGGCCTGGGAAAGCGCCAAAGGCGATGAGGCAAAAGCCGTTGCCGCCGCCTCTATCGCCCATTTAACCGTGAAGCGTTATATCCCGCTGGTCGGGACACAATACGTCAGCCGTCAGGATTACGATCAAGCAGTCGCCAATGCCCAACAGGCCGATGCCAGCGTCCTCGCCGCGAAAGCCGCGGTAGAAACGGCGCGCATTAATCTGGCCTACACCCGAGTTTCATCCCCTATCAGTGGTCGCATCGGTAAATCCAGCGTGACCGAAGGCGCCCTGGTGACCAACGGCCAGGCTGAGGCGCTGGCGACGGTGCAACAGCTGGACCCGATTTATGTCGATGTCACCCAGTCGAGCAACGACTTCATGCGCCTTAAACAGGAGAGTCTGGAACGCGGCAACGATGCCAAAAGTGTGGAAGTGGTGATGGAAAATGGCCAGCCCTATGCCCAGAAAGGCACGCTGCAATTTTCCGACGTGACGGTGGATGAAAGCACCGGCTCCATTACTCTGCGGGCCGTATTCCCTAATCCACAACATGTCCTGCTGCCGGGCATGTTTGTTCGGGCACGCATCGATGAAGGGGTACAGCCTGACGCCATCCTGGTTCCGCAACAGGGCGTCACCCGTACCCCAAGAGGCGATGCTACGGTGATGATTGTTAACGCCAAAAATGAGGCCGAAGTTCGCGCCGTAACGGCTGCTCAAGCCGTGGGCGACCATTGGCTTATCACCGCCGGACTTAAACCTGGTGACAAAGTCATTGTCAGCGGATTGCAGAAGGTACGTCCTGGCGTGCCGGTGCAGGCCGATCCAGACACTGCAATCTCAATCGCAAAATAATCAGGGGCCATTATGTCCAGTTTTTTTATTCAGCGCCCTATTTTTGCCTGGGTACTGGCCATCATTCTGATGATGGCGGGTGGTCTTGCTATTCTGCAACTGCCCATCGCACAGTACCCGACGATCGCACCCTCGGCGGTAGCCATTTCGGCAACCTATCCCGGGGCTGATGCGCAAACCGTGCAGGACACCGTCACCCAGGTTATCGAACAGAACATGAACGGTATCGATAACCTGATGTACATGTCCTCCACCAGCGATTCTGCCGGTGGCGTAACCATTACCCTGACCTTCCAGTCAGGTACCGATCCGGATATCGCTCAGGTACAGGTGCAGAACAAACTGCAGCTGGCTACTCCGCTGCTGCCGCAGGAAGTACAGCAACAGGGCATCAGCGTTAAAAAGTCGAGCAGCAGCTATTTACTGGTGGCGGGGTTTGTATCTGATAATAAGGCCCTGAATCAGGATGATATCTCTGACTATGTCGCCTCCAACCTTAAAGATGCGATCAGCCGCCTGAATGGCGTCGGCGATACCCAACTGTTCGGCGCGCAGTATGCCATGCGCATCTGGCTCGATCCGAATCTGCTCAACAAGTTTCAGCTGACACCAGTCGATGTCGTAAACCAGCTGAAAATCCAGAACAACCAGATTGCAGCGGGCCAGCTCGGCGGGACACCTGCCATCGGCAACCAACAGCTTAATGCGTCGATTATTGCCCAAACACGCCTGAAAGATCCGCAGGAGTTCGGCAACGTCACGCTACGCGTCAATCAGGACGGATCGGTTGTGCATCTGCGCGACGTGGCCCAGATTGAACTCGGGGGTGAAAACTACAACACGCTTGCCCGCATTAACGGGCAGCCAGCATCCGGTTTGGGTATTAAACTCGCCACCGGTGCGAACGCCCTTAACACCGCCGAGGCGATCAAAACCAAACTCGCTGAGCTGCAGCCGTTCTTCCCACAGGGGATGCATGTCGTCTATCCTTACGACACAACGCCGTTCGTCAAAATCTCGATTCACGAGGTCGTAAAAACCCTGTTCGAAGCGATCGTCCTCGTCTTCCTTGTGATGTATCTGTTCCTGCAAAATATCCGCGCAACGCTTATCCCGACCATCGCCGTACCCGTCGTATTGCTGGGCACCTTCGCCATTTTGGCGGCTTTTGGTTATTCGATTAACACCCTGACGATGTTTGGTATGGTGCTGGCGATAGGACTATTGGTGGATGATGCCATTGTGGTGGTGGAAAACGTCGAGCGTGTGATGGCCGAAGAAAGGCTCTCGCCAAAGGACGCGACGATAAAATCGATGGAGCAAATCCAGGGGGCGCTGGTCGGGATTGCAATGGTGCTCTCCGCGGTGTTCATCCCGATGGCATTTTTCGGCGGCTCAACGGGGGCAATCTATCGTCAGTTTTCGATAACCATTGTTTCCTCCATGGCCCTGTCCGTACTGGTGGCGTTAATTCTGACCCCAGCCCTGTGCGCGACGTTGCTGAAACCTGTTTCAGCCGATCATCACGCCCCCAAACGCGGATTCTTCGGCTGGTTTAATACCCGGTTTGACCAGAGCGTCAATCACTACACCGACAGCGTCAGTCGTATCCTGAGAGGAACCGGGCGTTATTTAATTATCTATGTGGCAATCGTAGTGGGAATGGCGGTTCTGTTCATGCGTTTGCCGACCTCCTTCCTGCCAGAAGAAGATCAGGGCGTGTTCATGACTATGGTTCAGCTACCATCGGGGGCGACGCAGGAGCGCACCCAAAAGGTGCTGGATACCATGACCAACTACTATCTCAACGACGAGAAAGCTAACGTCGAGAGCGTCTTCACCGTGAACGGTTTCAGCTTTAGCGGCCAGGGTCAAAACTCAGGGATGGCATTTATCAGCCTGAAGCCGTGGGATGAACGCAGCGGTGAAGAAAACCATGTTGAAGCGATCATCAAACGCGCGACGGCCAGCTTTAGCCATATTAAAGATGCCATGGTGTTCCCGTTTAACCTGCCTGCGATTATTGAATTAGGCACGGCAACGGGTTTTGACTTTGAGCTGGTCGATCAGGCTGGCCTTGGGCACAGTGGTCTGACCCAGGCCCGTAACCAACTGCTCGGTATGGTTAAAGAACATCCGGACGTACTGGTCCGTGTGCGTCCAAACGGCCTTGAAGATACTCCGCAGTACAAGCTGAATGTCGATCAAGAAAAAGCGCAGGCGTTGGGGGTGTCGATTTCTGATATCAACCAGACCATCTCGACCGCGCTGGGTGGGAGCTACGTGAACGACTTTATCGACAGGGGTCGCGTGAAGAAAGTTTACGTTCAGGCGGAAGCAAAATTCCGTATGCTGCCAAACGACATCAATAGCCTTTACGTTCGCAGTGCAAATGGCGAAATGGTTCCCTTCTCTGCATTTTCTACCGCAAGCTGGGTTTACGGCTCACCGCGTCTGGAGCGATTCAACGGTCTGCCGTCAATGGAACTTCTCGGCGAAGCCGCGCCGGGTAAAAGTACTGGTGAAGCGATGCTGCTGATGGAAGAGATGGCCAGCAAACTGCCTGCCGGCATTGGTTACGACTGGACGGGTATGTCTTATCAGGAGCGCCTGTCCGGTAACCAGGCTCCGGCGCTGTATGCCATTTCACTGATCGTCGTGTTCCTGTGCCTCGCGGCACTTTATGAAAGCTGGTCGATACCATTCTCGGTCATGCTGGTAGTGCCTCTGGGGGTTATCGGAGCGCTGCTTGCCGCATCGCTGCGCGGGATGCATAACGACGTCTATTTCCAGGTTGGCCTGCTGACCACGATTGGACTGTCGGCGAAAAACGCCATCCTGATTGTCGAGTTCGCCAAAGACCTGATGGACAAAGAAGGAAAAGGGGTGATTGAAGCCACACTGGAAGCCTCCCGAATGCGTCTGCGTCCAATTCTGATGACATCTTTAGCGTTCATTCTCGGCGTTATGCCGCTGGTTATCAGTAACGGTGCCGGCAGCGGTGCGCAAAATGCCGTAGGGACTGGCGTGATGGGCGGTATGCTAGCCGCGACGCTGCTGGCCATCTTCTTTGTCCCGGTATTCTTTGTGGTCGTCCGTCGACGTTTCAACACAACGAAATGATAAGTAAAACAAAAAGGCGCTTAACGCGCCTTTTTAATTTAACCCAGATTAATACCTATATAGCAGGCGGAAAAATCAGAGTTTTATTCTGCACATTTTCTACATAATTAGCGGAATATTCGCCAAAACCTTCACGATGTTTACAGAGCAAACAAATTGAGATTATTTGCTCCTCCCGGCGGTTCTTATCTCAATGGTAAAATTAACGTCATTCCGCAAGACCGATTTTTATGTCACCGCGGTTTATTCGAGGTAATATCATGAAAAGATTAATTTCAGTTGCATTACTGACCGCCTTACTCGCAGGCTGCGCACACGATTCACCTTGCGTGCCGGTTTATGACGATCAGGGGCGGCTGGTTCATACCAACACCTGCATGAAAGGCACCACGCAGGATAACTGGGAAACAGCCGGAGCGATCGCCGGTGGCGCAGCAGCCCTGGCGGGCCTAACGCTAGGCATTGTCGCCTTAACCAAATAATCACACTCAAGCGCGGGATTCCGCGCTATTGCTTCACAACGGTGCGCACTTACCTCTAAAGTAAAAAAATCGCCTCATTTCCTTATTGCATAAAAAAATAAAATCGTGGTTTACATCAGACTTCCATAATTAAAAATTATTGTTCAGCCTTTTTCTCGTGAGCAATTTCACAGATTATTCCCCTTCATTCCCACGCAAATATTAACCCACGGAATCAATTCTTTTCCCCCTCTCAATCCTGAAACTTTTTCGCTCTGTTTTGTGGCACAGGTTGTAATTTTGCACCAACCCAGGGCGCTTATTTTTTTCTTTCCTGTCTACACTCACTCTATTGCTCCCCCGCGACCCAAAATCAGGTGGTTGCAATTCTGGCATCCCCTTTGCTTAACAGGGTATGGCCATGGCCACAGACAGGTTTCGACGTTCTTTCGGACGTCTATATATAACGATAAATTTCGCCACACAGGATGCTTTATGAAAAAGATGATGATCGCCAGCCTCACAGCGGCGGGCGTGCTGTTTGCAATCTCCAGTCAGGCACATGCAGGTACTACTTTCGAAGCCGTGAAAAAGAAAGGCTTTGTTCAGTGCGGGATCAGTGACGGATTGCCAGGCTTTTCCTACGCGGATGCCGACGGCAAATTTACCGGTATCGATGTTGATGTCTGTCGTGGTGTGGCCGCCGCGGTATTTGGTGATGCCAGCAAAGTGAAATATACCCCCCTGACAGCGAAAGAACGTTTCACCGCGTTGCAGTCGGGCGAAGTGGATTTACTGTCGCGTAATACCACCTGGACCTCTTCTCGCGATGCGGGTATGGGTCTTTCCTTTACCGGCGTGACTTATTACGACGGCATTGGCTTCCTTACACACGATAAAGCGGGCCTGAAAAGCGCGAAGGAACTCGATGGTGCAACCGTCTGTATTCAGGCCGGTACGGATACCGAGCTGAACGTGGCGGACTACTTTAAAGCCAACAAAATGAAATACACGCCCGTGACTTTCGACCGCTCTGACGAATCAGCAAAAGCACTGGAATCTGGACGTTGCGACACGCTGGCGTCCGACCAGTCCCAGCTGTATGCCCTGCGTATCAAGCTGAGCAAGCCAGGCGACTGGGTTGTTCTGCCAGAAGTGATTTCTAAAGAACCGCTGGGTCCGGTCGTTCGTCGCGGCGATGACGAGTGGTTCTCTATTGTTCGCTGGACGCTGTTTGCTATGCTGAATGCCGAAGAAATGGGCATCAACTCGAAGAACGTGGATGAGAAATTCGCGAATCCATCGACGCCTGATATGTCTCACCTGTTGGGCAAAGAGGGTGATTTCGGTAAGGATCTGAAGCTGGACAACAAATGGGCTTACAACATCGTTAAACAGGTCGGTAACTACGCTGAAATTTTTGATCGCAACGTCGGTGCAGACAGCGCACTGAAGATCAAACGTGGCCAGAACAATCTCTGGAACAACGGCGGGATCCAGTACGCTCCGCCGGTTCGTTAAGTTTTACGCTGTGACGGGCATCGCTTCGGCGATGCCCAACCTGATGTTCTGGTCATTGAGGTTTTCCTATGTCCCAACGCCGCCTGACCGTAAAAGGATCGCTCTCCTTTTCCAACCCCACGGTTCGCGCCTGGCTGTTTCAAATCCTGGCGGTAGTGGCCGTCGTCGCTATTGCTATCTATTTGATTCACAACACCATCACCAACCTGGACAAACGTGGCATTACCTCCGGTTTTGCTTTTCTCGACCGAAGCGCTGGCTTTGGCATCGTTCAACACTTAATTGATTATCAGCAGGGCGACACCTACGGCCGGGTTTTCCTGGTCGGTTTGCTCAATACCCTGTTGGTCTCAGCGCTGTGTATTGTCTTTGCCTCCTTTCTTGGGTTCTTCCTGGGCCTGGCGAGACTGTCGGATAACTGGCTGCTACGTAAGCTGTCGACGGTATATATCGAGACATTCCGTAATATCCCGCCGCTGCTGCAAATCTTCTTTTGGTACTTTGCCGTTTTACGTAACCTGCCCGGGCCACGTCAGGCCGTCAGCGCCTTCGATTTGGCATTTCTCAGTAACCGCGGGCTCTATATTCCGTCTCCGCAGTGGGGAGAGGGGTTACTGGCTTTTGTTGCGGCGATTGGGTTGGCGGGAGTGCTAACGGTCGGACTGTTTCGCTACAACAAGATGCATCAGATAAAAACTGGGCAACTCCGGCGGACATGGCCCTCCGCGCTGGCTCTTTTCATCGTTCTGCCGCTGCTCGCACACTGGGTATTTGGCGCGGCGCTCCACTGGGATGTGCCGGTTCTCCGAGGGTTTAACTTCCGCGGAGGGATGGCGCTAATCCCGGAACTGGCAGCGTTGACGCTGGCGTTATCGGTCTATACCTCCGCCTTTATCGCCGAGATTATTCGTTCCGGTATTCAGGCTGTGCCCTATGGTCAGCATGAAGCGGCCCGCTCGCTGGGTCTACCGAATCCAGTGACGTTGCGCCAGGTGATTATTCCGCAAGCGTTACGCGTGGTTATCCCGCCACTCACCAGCCAGTATCTGAATATTGTTAAAAACTCATCGCTGGCAGCTGCCATCGGATACCCCGATATGGTGTCGCTGTTTGCCGGGACGGTGCTGAATCAAACCGGCCAGGCCATTGAAACTATCGCCATCACAATGTCGGTCTACCTCATTATCAGCCTGAGCATTTCGCTGCTGATGAACATCTATAACCGCCGTATGGCATTGATTGAGCGCTAAGGGGTCACGATGACAAAAACACTTGTGTCTCATTCTGCGCGCCCGAGCGGTGTAAAGCGAAATCCGACTCTGATGTGGATGCGCAAGAACCTGTTCAGCAGCTGGTCCAACACGCTACTAACGCTTTTCGCCCTGTGGCTTATGTGGGAGCTGATTCCCCCCTTGTTGAATTGGGCCTTTTTACAGGCCAATTGGGTGGGAACCACGCGCGCTGACTGTGTCAAAGAAGGCGCCTGTTGGGTGTTCATTCATCAGCGTTTCGGCCAGTTCATGTATGGGCTATATCCACACGACCAGCGCTGGCGCATCAATACCGCATTGATTATTGGCCTGCTGTCGATAGTCCCCATGTTCCTGAATGCGATGCCTCGTCGCGGGCGTTACATCGCCTGTTGGGCCGTGGCGTATCCGATCGTTGTCTGGTTTCTGCTGTTTGGTGGATTTTTTGGACTGGAACGGGTGGAAACCCGGCAGTGGGGTGGACTGACGCTGACGTTGATTATTGCATCGGTTGGGATTGCAGGGGCATTACCACTCGGGATCTTGCTGGCGCTGGGACGACGTTCAACCATGCCGGTCGTACGTATTCTGTCAGTTATCTTCATCGAATTCTGGCGTGGCGTGCCGCTGATCACCGTTCTGTTTATGTCCTCGGTGATGCTGCCGCTGTTTATGTCGGAAGGGACCAGTATCGATAAGCTCATTCGTGCATTGGTCGGGGTGGTATTGTTCCAGTCAGCCTATGTCGCTGAAGTGGTGCGTGGCGGACTACAGGCTTTACCAAAAGGACAATATGAAGCCGCAAGCTCACTCGCTCTGGGCTATTGGAAAACGCAGGCGCTGGTCATTCTTCCCCAGGCCCTGAAGCTGGTCATTCCTGGACTGGTCAACACCATTATCGCGCTGTTCAAAGACACCAGTCTGGTGATCATCATTGGCTTGTTCGATCTGTTCAGCAGCGTTCAGCAAGCCACCGTCGATCCCGCCTGGCTTGGGATGTCGACAGAAGGCTATGTCTTTGCCGCGCTGATCTACTGGATCTTCTGTTTTAGCATGTCGCGCTACAGCCAGCATCTGGAAAAGCGCTTTAACACCGGGCGTACACCGCACTGAGGATATTATGAGTCAAACATTACTCCAGCCAGCGGACGCGATGATTACGCTGGAAAACGTCAATAAATGGTATGGGCAGTTTCATGTACTGAAGGATATCAATCTGAACGTCAGGCAGGGTGAACGAATCGTCCTTTGTGGCCCGTCAGGTTCCGGGAAATCGACGACAATTCGCTGTATCAATCACCTGGAAGAACATCAGCAGGGGCGTATCGTCGTCGATGGTATTGAATTGAATGAAGATATTCGCAATATTGAACGCGTGCGACAGGAAGTGGGGATGGTGTTTCAGCACTTCAATTTATTCCCGCATCTGACGGTTCTGCAAAACTGTACCCTGGCTCCTATCTGGGTGCGGAAGATGCCGAAGAAGGAGGCGGAAGCGTTAGCCATGCATTATCTGGAACGTGTGCGTATTGCTGAACATGCGCATAAGTTTCCAGGCCAGATCTCAGGTGGCCAACAGCAGCGTGTCGCCATTGCGCGTTCCCTGTGCATGAAACCTAAAATTATGCTGTTCGATGAGCCGACATCGGCGCTCGATCCTGAAATGGTCAAAGAAGTGCTCGATACTATGATCGGTCTGGCCCAATCCGGCATGACGATGCTCTGTGTGACGCATGAAATGGGCTTCGCCAGAACCGTTGCCGACCGAGTGATCTTCATGGACAGAGGTGAGATCGTCGAACAGGCTCCTCCGGATCAGTTCTTTGCCAATCCTAAGTCTGAACGTACCCGTGCATTCCTTTCTCAGGTCATCCATTGAGTATTTTCCTCCCCGAAAGGGGAGTTTTTTACAATGTAGAAAAGCAAAAAGCCCAGTCATAAGACTGGGCTTTTTGCTTAATTGATGTCTGGCAGTTCCCTACTCTCGCATGGGGAGACCCCACACTACCATCGGCGCTACGGCGTTTCACTTCTGAGTTCGGCATGGGGTCAGGTGGG
>NZ_JBIGIN010000038.1:0-40966 GCF_043558715.1 Scandinavium sp. M-37 | reverse complement strand
GTAAAACGTGCTTTTTTCATAGAAATCTCCCCGATTCAGATTACGAGAAATTCTACTTATAAACACACCGTTTTTTCGGGGGGATTACCGTGAAACCTTATTTCAGTTTTGATTTTCTACAAACGGCCCCTTCAGGCCACGCTGTTGCTGGGGTGTTGCGGTCAGGCCCGAACTGAAAAGAATGAAATAGATTTCAGGTTTTTACAGTCAAAAAAGAGTATCGAAGGATCTGATAAAATTTTTAACCAACAGATAATTAAAGGAAAAATGTGTTTTTCATGAGGCGGGAAGGATAGTAAGTAGTAATTAGCCCGATGAAGAAAATGTAGGGATAACCCAGAGCTGGAGCGGCTTAGCTTGGAAAAACCTGTTACGGCTATACTGAAAAATGTTGCCGTGCTGTAGTGTATTTCTGGTGTTGATTTTTTAAACGAAATTTGATTTAGCACTCTTTCCTGCCTGATGGTTGCGCGCGATTTTAAAGCCTCCTAAATGAATTTTAATGCATGTGTTGGTAGCCACTTGCTTTTTGAATTCATCTCTCCTAGTTAATTGTTTAAAAATCAATTCGTTGCGTGTGTGTGGGGGCGGTGATGTTTGCTGGGTTTTATCTGGAAAGATGGTTCTAGGGCATGATTTAACAACAAAATTTGACGAAATATGTCATAATCTGGACATTGACTGTTGCATGATGCCATTTTAGGGTGTTGTATACAGTATCACGGAGGTCACATGCTCATAGAATTCTCATTAAAAAATTACAGATCAGTTGCTGAAACCCAAACCTTGTCTTTAGTTGCATCTAAAATTAAAGAGTTACATGAAAATGTTATTCAGCTTGATGAACCTAACAAGATTGAATTGCTAAGGTCAGCAGCAATTTATGGTGCCAACGCGGCTGGAAAGTCCAATTTTATGGACGGTATCGATACTATGGCCGGGCTTATAATTCATTCTGCTACTGGTCTCAAGGCTGGAGGGGTTCTTCCTGTAAATTCTTTCCAGTTAGATAATGCGTTTAGGAATGAACCCTCCGAGTTTGAAATTAGCTTCATTGCAGAGGGGATTCGTTACCAGTATGGCTTTACTGCAAGCAAAGAAAGAATTCACGAAGAGTGGCTGTATGCCTTCCCAAAAGGTAGACAGCAAAGATGGTTCGTTCGTGTATGGAATTCTGAATCTAATGATTATGATTGGGATATGGGGCCTTCATTATTAGGTGAGAAATTGACTTGGCAGAAGTCTACAAGGCCTAATGCATTATTCTTGTCTACGGCAGTTCAGTTAAATAGTAGTCAGTTAAAACCAGTATATGACTGGTTTAATCTTAAATTAAGAATGACTAATGTAGCTGGGTGGAATGATATATACAGCGCCAAGTTATGTCTGGCAGACAAAAAAAATGATATTTTAAAGTTTCTAAAGGCCGCTGATATCGACATTGACGATATTCACGTAACAAAAGAGAAATTTAGTCCAAATGACATACCCGATGATATGCCTGAATCATTGAGGGAAGTAATGATTAAAAATCTAAAAGATGAAGAGAGATATGAAATAAAAACTCTTCATAAAAATTCAGATGGAGAATTAATTCCTTTTGATTTCGATTCTGAATCAGACGGTACACGCAAACTCTTCAGCTTTGCAGGTCCTTGGATTGACTCCTTAAATAAAGGGAATGTGCTAGTTATTGATGAATTGCATGATAACTTACATCCTAAGTTAGTTAGTTTTTTAGTCGGACTTTTCAATAACCACGAAACTAATCCAAATAATGCTCAGTTAATATTCTCAACACACGAAACATCCATACTAAATCAGAATGTGTTTCGAAGAGATCAGATTTGGTTCTGTTCCAAAGACTCTATGAAGTCGACACAACTTTATCCCCTGACTGATTTCAGCCCAAGGAAAGGTAGGGATAATCTTGAGAGTTCTTATCTTGAGGGACGCTACGGAGCGCTACCATTCATTGGGAAGGTGGGATTTTGATATGGCCAAAAAAAAGTTGGTGTTTGCTAGGGAAGCTAAAGGCTTATCAAAATATAAGCGCAAAGGTATAAGTAGGTCTCCTTATTTGAAGGTTCTTATAGTCTGTGAAGGAAGTAAAACGGAACCGAATTATTTTGAAGAGATTCGCAATCATTATGAGTTAAATACTGCGAATGTCGAAATAACTGGAGAATGCGGCTCAAACCCTATGAGTGTGGTTTCTTGCGCCAGAGAATTGTACAAGAAGCACAAGGACATGCAGGTACCTTTTGACAAGGTTTATTGTGTGATTGATAGAGATGCACACGTAGACTATAACACTGCTAAAGAAACGGTACGGCAATTAACCCCTCATAACGTATACGAATTGATTGATTCTACCCCAAGTTTTGAGTTTTGGTTGCTTTTGCATCATGAGTATACGACGCAGTCTTTTGAGGCGTTAAAGGGAAATAGTGCAGGTAATCAAGTACTGGAACGTCTAAAAGTTCACATGCCACAGTATGGTAAAGGTTCAAAGGACATTTTTACTCAACTGTTCGGGTTGCTTCCAGATGCTATAAGGCACGCAGAAAGACTTGAAGTGGCGGCAGAAGCAAGTGGTTCTGAGAACCCACTGACTAAAGTTCATCGGTTGGTTGTCGCGTTACAGACTCTTAAGAAACCAGTTCAGACGACCTAACTTACCATCTTCATGAACGCTATGTGGACACTGGGATATGAGAAATGGTGGCTTTCTCATACCCCTTTCTTGCATGGTTTTCATGGCGAAGATTGCCTGTATTAATTTTGAAGTCCCATCTGATAGTTCACTTCAAGTATGCAGCTGTGCGCTGTCGTCACTACTCCATGCGACACTTTTGTGACATTTAGCTGACGTATACAAAAAAGCCACTCTTTCGAGTGGCTTAATTATATAATTTTAAAGCTAAAATTTGGTGGCCCCTGTTGGGTTTGAACCAACGACCAAGCGATTATGAGTCGCCTGCTCTAACCACTGAGCTAAGGGGCCGTGGCGGGGAATTATAATGGAACTTGGGGTGCCAATCCAGTAAATGCGCTACGGGTGCTGTTTTTATAAACAATGGCTAATCAATCCCTTATACTTTCCCCACTATCCATTCAACTGAGTCATACAATGGTCAGCGACATTCTTCAACCTGGACTGCGAGTCGTGTTCTGTGGAATCAATCCGGGCAAGTCCTCCGCCCATCTTGGGTTGCCTTTTGCCCATCCCGCCAACCGTTTCTGGAAAATTCTCCATCTGGCCGGATTTACTGACCGACAATTGAAGCCTGAAGAGGCACAGCAACTGCTGGATTACGGCTGTGGCGTGACCAAACTGGTCGAGAGACCGACGGTACAGGCGAATGAGGTCGCACTGCACGAACTGCGAGAGGGCGGCCGGGGACTGATTACCAAGATGCAGGACTATCAGCCAAGGGTGCTGGCTATTCTGGGCAAGCAGGCTTTTGAACAGGCGTTCAGTCAGCGCGGGGCGAAATGGGGCAAGCAGGAGGTGACGGTGGGAGATACTGAGGTGTGGATCTTGCCTAACCCGAGTGGGCTAAGCCGCATTACCCTGGAAAAGCTGGTTGAGGCGTATCGTGAACTCGATGAGGCGTTGGTCGCGAGAGGACGGTGAGACTGGTGGATTCGCCAACCAGTCTCAATCGCTCAGATTACAGCTGACTCGCCTGCGCGACCATGGCCTGGCCTAAGGTGCTTTCAATTTTGTAGCACAGCGTTTTCATGCGGGAGTCATAGACGCTCATCACCAGCTCGTTAATTTTAGGGTTGAGATCGTCTCTCACGGTGAGAAATTGACTGGTTTTACTGATTAGCTCACTCATTTCACTGCTGTATTTATTCCAGCTACGTTGATCGTAGGATTGCAGAGCAGAGAGTTCTTTAGTGCAGGTTTCGTTTGCGGTCAGGCTGACGGTGTTTTCCACTGCGGCTGGCTGAGTAGCTTGTGGAGCGGCTGTTTCAGCGGGTAATGGGGTAACCAGCGATTTTTGCCCGGTCTGTGATTTGTTGACACATCCGGCCAACACGAGGCATAGCACCAAAAAGCCTGCTCTTTTCATTTGCATGGGGTCCCAGAAACGTTATGAATCAGTGTGATATTTATTTGTTCAGATCCCTGAAAAATACCTGTGAAACATACTCATGACAACCTTATTTTACCGGAAACATTTGTTCGGTAGATAATTAGGCTCAGAACGCGGAAAAAAAAGACCGCACCCTGGGGTGCGGTCCTTATATGGCGAGACGACTGCGACGAATTAATCGTCCAGGAAACTACGCAGCACTTCAGAACGGCTCGGGTGGCGCAGTTTGCGCAGGGCCTTCGCTTCAATCTGACGGATACGTTCGCGGGTAACGTCGAACTGTTTACCCACTTCTTCCAGAGTATGGTCGGTATTCATGTCGATACCGAAACGCATACGCAGTACTTTCGCTTCACGCGCGGTGAGACCGGCCAGCACGTCGTGCGTTGCCGCACGCAGGCTTTCGGTGGTTGCAGAATCCAGCGGCAGCTCGAGGGTGGTATCCTCGATGAAATCACCCAGATGCGAATCTTCATCGTCACCGATCGGTGTTTCCATGGAAATAGGCTCTTTGGCGATTTTCAGCACTTTACGGATTTTGTCTTCCGGCATCAGCATGCGCTCGGCCAGCTCTTCCGGCGTCGGTTCACGACCCATTTCCTGCAGCATCTGGCGGGAGATACGGTTGAGTTTGTTGATAGTCTCAATCATATGCACCGGAATACGGATGGTGCGCGCCTGATCCGCGATGGAGCGGGTGATAGCCTGACGGATCCACCAGGTTGCATAGGTGGAGAACTTGTAACCACGGCGGTATTCGAACTTATCAACGGCTTTCATCAGGCCGATGTTGCCTTCCTGAATCAGGTCGAGGAACTGCAGACCACGGTTGGTGTATTTCTTAGCGATAGAAATAACCAGACGTAAGTTCGCTTCAACCATCTCTTTCTTCGCACGGCGGGCTTTCGCTTCACCAATGGACATGCGACGGTTGATATCTTTAACCTGCTCAATGGTCAGGCCGGTTTCTTCTTCAATCTGTTGCAGTTTCTGCAGGCCGCGCTGTACGTCGTCTTTCACGTCGTTCAGTTTTTCAGACCACGGCTTGTTCATTGCGACGGCAGCGTTGAACCAGGTTTCGCTGGTTTCGTTGCCGGTGAACAGGGTGATGAAGTTTTTCTTAGGCATTTTGCACTGTTCAACACACAGCTTCATGATGATACGTTCCTGAACGCGAACGCGCTCCATCATGGTACGCATGCTGTTGACCAGATAATCGAACTGTTTTGGCACCAGGCGGAACTGTTTGAAGACTTCAGACAGTTTCTGGATCTCTTCCTGAGCAGCAGCGTGGCTACGGCCTTTGGCTTTGATGGTGTCACGCGCCAGTTCATACTGGGTGCGCAGTTCGCCGAATTTTTCGCGAGCCAGTTCCGGATCGATGCTGTTATCGTCGTCGCTGGAATCGTCGTCTTCTTCTTCGTCTTCCTCTTCGTCGTCGTCCATCTCTTCCTGAGAGAGTTCAGAACCGACGTGAGTGGCGGTTGGGGCCAGATCTTCTTCAGCGTTTGGATCAACGAAGCCGGTAATTAAATCGGACAGGCGAGCTTCCGCCGCTTCAACGCGATCGTACTGCTCAAGCAGATAGGTGATGGCTTCCGGGTATTCCGCAACGGAGCACTGAACCTGGTTGATGCCGTCTTCAATACGCTTAGCGATGTCGATTTCGCCTTCGCGAGTCAGCAGTTCAACGGTACCCATTTCGCGCATGTACATGCGCACCGGGTCGGTGGTACGCCCGATTTCAGATTCGACGCTGGACAGCACCTGTGCGGCAGCTTCTTCCGCATCTTCGTCGGTGTTGTTTGAGTTTTCAGCCAGCAGGAGATCATCGGCATCAGGTGCTTCTTCCATCACCTGAATGCCCATGTCATTGATCATTTGGATGATGTCTTCGATCTGATCGGAGTCGACGATATCTTCCGGCAGATGGTCATTGACCTCGGCATAGGTCAGATAGCCTTGCTCCTTGCCCTTGGTAACAAGAAGTTTGAGCTGTGACTGCGGGTTTTGCTCCATAAGACGGTATCCACACTTAATTCATTGATTGGTGTCGGTCGGCGAGAACAAGTTACCGACATTTAAAGCGAGGGCCTGCTTATATTATTGCCGCTGCGCCTCGGTGCGGCCTTCGGGATCGTCCCGATTGATATTCGGCACTTAAGCCGTTGAATTCATTTTTTTGCCAGTTCCTGGTTCAGTGTCCAGAGCTCCCGGCGTTCTTCACTGCTTAACCCGTGTGTGCGGTCGCGAGCTATCAACTCTTCTTGCCGCAGGACCAGCAGTGAATCAAACATATGGTTTAACGAGTCGGTGAACGTTTTCTCAGCGATTTCCTTATCTGCTATATCGTCCCACATCGACAGTTTTTCAAGGGTAGCGACTTCATTTGTGCCGCGATACTGCTCGAGCAGCTGGCCGGTTGTCAGTCCCGGCTGTGACAAACAAGTGTTGACCAGTTCAGAAAATAAGCCAAGTCCCGGCATTTTTTTCGGATCCAGCCCCGTTAGCGGCGGCACGATGGCGGCCAGCTCCGGGTTTTGCACCAGTAATCCTATCAGTATACGCATGGTCGTGCGTTTTAGCTGTGGAGCAGGGCGGGCTGTGCCACTTTCTGCCTGTTTTGGCATTAAGCGTTCAAGCTGGGCGTCTTCCAGAATCCCAAGCTTTTTCCCTAACTCCTGACGCAAATAAATGCGCAGCGTTTCACCCGGAACCTGTGTAATCAGCGGCAGCGCCAGCGTACTGAGCTGCGCGCGCCCGTCCGGGGTACTCAAATCTACCTGCGGCATCAGGCTGTTAAACAAAAACGTGGAGAGCGGCTGAGCCTGCTCCATCCGCGCTTCGAACGCCGCTTTACCCTCTTTACGCACCAGTGTATCCGGGTCTTCGCCATCAGGCAGAAACATAAAGCGCAGCTGGCGACCGTCGCTCATATACGGCAGCGCGGTTTCGAGCGCGCGCCATGCGGCTTCGCGTCCGGCGCGGTCGCCGTCATAACAGCAGATGACGTTATTGGTCACCCGAAACAGCAGCTGGATGTGATCGGCTGTGGTCGAGGTGCCGAGCGACGCCACGGCATAGTTAATGTCGTATTGCGCCAGCGCGACGACGTCCATATAGCCTTCGACCACTAACAGACGTTGCGGTTCAGACTCGGTTTGCTGCGCTTCATAAAGGCCATACAGCTGGCGGCCTTTATGGAAAATATCGGTTTCCGGGGAGTTGAGGTATTTCGGCAGGGCATCGCCCAGCACACGACCACCAAAACCAATCACCCGGCCACGTTTATCGCGGATTGGGAACATTACCCGTTCGCGGAAACGATCGTAACTGCGGCCCTTATCGTTGGTCACCAACATTCCGGCATCGGTCAGCGATTGCTGATTTTCACGATTATTGCCAAAACGTTTTAAGACGTTATCCCAGCCTGGCGGCGCATAGCCCATGCCAAATCGGGCGATGACTTCGCTGCTTAAACCGCGCTTCGTCAAATACTGACGCGCAGGCTCGGCGGTGGGTTGATTCAGGGATTGTTGATAAAACGCGCTCAGACCTTCCATTAACTGATAGAGACTTTGCCGCTGATGGCGTTCTATCTGGGTCGGGCCAGAGCCTGCTTCGTACGGGACTTCAAGGTTGTGCATAGCCGCCAGTTCTTCGACGGTTTCAACGAACTCGAGCTTGTCGTAGTTCATCAAAAAGTCGACGGCGTTTCCATGCGCACCACAGCCGAAGCAATGGTAAAACTGTTTCTCACCGTTGACGGTGAACGACGGCGTTTTTTCGTTATGGAAGGGACAGCACGCGTGAAAATTTTTGCCCTGCTTTTTTAGCTTTACCCGGGCATCGATCAAATCGACGATGTCGGTTCTCGCCAGCAGGTCATTGATAAAGACACGTGGGATACGTCCAGCCATAAGCCTCGCATTTCATACGCGTCATCCTTCATACAACTGAATGCTTTAGCGTATGCTGATGTATAAACGAAAATAAGCCGCGCATTCCTTCCGGAAGCACGGCCTTTACAGCTTGAACTCAGTCTGGATTGAGAGCGTGCGCTCTCAACAGATTAGTACAGACGAGTGCGGCGTGCGTTTTCGCGAGCCAGTTTCTTCGCGTGACGTTTCACAGCAGAAGCTTTAGCGCGCTTACGTTCGGTAGTCGGTTTTTCATAGAACTCACGACGACGAACTTCGGCCAGAACACCCGCTTTTTCACAGGAACGCTTGAAGCGACGCAGTGCTACGTCGAACGGCTCGTTTTCACGTACTTTAATTACCGGCATGTAACTCTCACCTTTGATAAATTCGGTTTGCCGCTGGCATCAACGCCAGCTTATTTCAAAATGGTGCGGAATTTTACTGCAACTACCGCTGCTTTGTAAAGCACCAATGCCGTTTTTGAACGGGACTTTTGTAAGGGGGGTGAGTATACACGAACTCGCCCCCCAGGGTATACATCGACCCGCATTCGCCCTACACTGCGCGGTATTGAAATGAGGTAAAACCAACCATGCGTGTACTGGGAATCGAAACATCCTGCGATGAAACCGGCATCGCCATTTATGACGATGTGCAAGGGCTGTTAGCCAACCAATTGTATAGTCAGGTGAAACTGCACGCTGACTACGGCGGCGTGGTGCCGGAGCTGGCCTCCCGCGATCACGTGCGTAAAACGGTGCCCCTGATTCAGGCGGCATTAAAAGAAGCTAGTCTGACGGCAAAAGATATTGATGCAGTGGCCTACACCGCCGGTCCCGGTCTTGTGGGCGCGCTGTTAGTCGGCGCGACCGTGGGACGTGCATTGGCATTTGCGTGGAACGTGCCGGCCATTCCGGTTCATCATATGGAAGGCCATCTGCTGGCACCGATGCTGGAAGATAATCCGCCGGAGTATCCGTTCGTGGCGCTGCTGGTGTCCGGTGGGCACACGCAGCTGATCAGCGTCACCGGTATCGGTGAGTATGAACTGCTCGGTGAATCGATTGACGATGCCGCCGGTGAAGCGTTCGACAAAACGGCCAAGCTGCTGGGGCTCGATTATCCCGGCGGGCCGATGCTGTCGAAAATGGCGGCACAGGGCACCGAAGGGCGCTTTGTGTTCCCGCGTCCGATGACCGACCGTCCGGGGCTGGATTTCAGCTTCTCGGGCCTGAAAACCTTCGCGGCCAACACCATTCGTTCTAACGGGGATGACGACCAGACTCGCGCCGATATCGCCCGCGCGTTCGAAGACGCGGTGGTGGATACGCTGATGATCAAATGCCGTCGGGCGCTGGACCAAACCGGCTTTAAGCGTCTGGTGATGGCTGGGGGCGTGAGCGCCAACCGCACGCTGCGCGCAAAGCTTGCCGAGATGATGCACAAGCGTAAAGGCGAAGTGTTCTACGCCCGTCCAGAGTTTTGTACCGATAACGGCGCGATGATTGCCTACGCTGGCATGGTGCGTCTGAAAACCGGTGAAAATGCGGGCCTCGGCGTGACCGTACGTCCTCGCTGGCCGCTGGCTGAACTGCCTGCCGCGTAATCGTAATGCCCGGTGGCAGCGACGCCTTACCGGGCAAAATTAAACCATTACGCCTTCAACATTCCTTTATCTTCCAAAAACGCAATAATCGTTGCCAGGCCGTCGCCCGCTTTCAGGTTGGTGAAGGTCCACGGACGTTCGCCGCGCATCCGGTTGGTATCGCGTGCCATCACCTCAAGCGACGCGCCGACGTACGGAGCGAGGTCGGTTTTGTTGATCACCAGGAAATCGGATTTGGTGATCCCGGGCCCGCCTTTACGGGGGATCTTTTCCCCTTCGGCCACGTCGATCACGTAAATCGTCAGATCGGCCAGCTCCGGGCTGAAGGTAGCACTCAGGTTATCCCCGCCGCTTTCGACGAAGATCACATCCAGATTGCCGAATTTCTCGCTTAATGCTTCCACCGCCGCAAGGTTCATCGACGCGTCTTCACGAATGGCGGTATGCGGGCAGCCGCCGGTTTCAACCCCAACGATGCGCTCCGGCTCCAGCGCGCCCGCTTCGGTCAGAATACGCTGATCTTCTTTGGTGTAGATATCGTTGGTGACAACCGCCAGATGGTAAGTGTCGCGCATTGCCTTACACAACGCTTCCAGCAGGGCGGTTTTGCCAGACCCGACCGGGCCGCCGACACCAACGCGCAGCGGATGTTTGTAACTTGCCATACCTTCTCCTCAGGAACGGAATAACCGGGAATATTGCGTTTCGTGCCGCGCCGAGGCGATAGCCGCCAGCGGCGTCGCGGAACCGATAAATTCATCGGGGCAGTTCAGCCCCCGTTCAACGCCTGCGGCGTACTGCTCGCACAGCGTCATGATTAACTTCTGCGCCGCCTGTTGACCAAACGGCACCAGCTTCACGCCCGCCATTACCGAACTTTCAATCCAGCTGTAGCCGAGCGTCAGCGCCAGTTCGTGCAGGTCGATGTGCCAGCGCACCCCAAGCCACGCCATACCGCACAGCTGGCTCTGGCTAAATAGCGGTCGCCATTCGTTCGGGCAGTCCGGCTGCCAGTCATACAGCAGGCGGGTAAACGCCAGGCCGCGATTGCGCTCTTCTTCCCGCAGCTCCCGCGTTTCACGACAGGCCAGTAGCCAGGCGCTCCAGCGCTGGGCAGCGGCATAATCCTCCTGCGCAAAAGCGTGATACAGCCGGGCGAACAGCGGCAGGTCGACGTGGAAAAAACTGTGCTCCATCTGCTGCGTTTGCCAGCGGGCGAAGGCGGCGGTGTCTTTGAGCCAGCCCGCTTCCACCGCCCATTCCAGCCCTTGCGACCAGCTGTAGCCGCCAACCGGCAGGTTGCTGCTGGCCAGTTGGAATAAACGTAATCGCTGGGTAATGTCACTCATCAGTGGCTGTGCGAATGTGAGTGGCCGTGATGATGATGCCCCTGTGCTTCACTGGTATAGGCCCCGGCTTCTGGCTCAAACGGCAGGCTGGCAAACGTCACTTGCAGGCCAAACTGGCGCAGCATATCGTCCAGCACGTGATCGTGGTGGTAGCGCAGTTCGCCGGGCATGATTTGCAGCGGCACATGGCGGTTGCCGAGGTGATAGCAGGCTTTAGCGAGCTGGAACGGATCGGCACAACGCACCACCGACACGCCCTCATCGGCGGCGATCACTGTAATACATTCGCTGCCATCTTCGTTCGCCAGGATATCGCCGCCGCGCAGCAGCAGGCCGCGAGGCAGCATCAGCCCGGCTTCGCGTCCGTCGCTCAGCAGCACTTTGGCGCGGCTTTTCACCCGCACGTCAATCGGTAGTGTGACGCTGGCGGTCGGTTGATGCGCGTGGTCAACGCGCTGAGTCAGGTACAGCATCGTGGCTCCTTAAAACAGAAAATAGCGTTGCGCCATCGGCAGGACGTCAGCCGGTTCGCTGGTGATCAGTTTGCCGTCGACCCGGACTTCATAAGTCTGGGCGTCGACGGTGATATTTGGCTGCAGGCTGTTGTGGATCATGTCGGCCTTTTTCACCGTTCGGCAGCCTTTCGCTACCGCGGTCTGGCTCTTTAAGCCCAGCACCTGTGGCACATTGTTATCGACTGCTGCCTGGGATAAAAATGTCAGGCGGCAGTGGTGGCGTGCCGCGCCAAGCGCGCCAAACATCGGCCGGTAATGCACCGGTTGCGGGGTCGGGATGGAAGCATTGATATCGCCCATCGGGGCCATGGCTATCATGCCGCCTTTGACGATCGCGGCAGGTTTCACACCAAAAAAGGCCGGTGACCACAGCACCAGGTCCGCCATTTTTCCCGCTTCGACAGAGCCAACCTCATGGGCGATGCCGTGGGTCAACGCCGGGTTGATGGTGTATTTGGCGATGTAACGCTTCACGCGGACGTTGTCGTTATCGCCCTGTTCCTCAGCCAGCGCGCCGCGCTGCACCTTCATGCGGTGCGCCACCTGCCAGGTGCGTACAATCACTTCACCGACGCGGCCCATGGCCTGCGAGTCCGACGAGGTCAGGGAAAATGCGCCGATATCATGCAGCACGTCTTCGGCGGCGATGGTTTCCCGGCGAATGCGCGACTCGGCAAACGCCACATCTTCGGCGATATCCGGCGACAGGTGATGGCAAACCATCAGCATATCGAGGTGTTCGTCGATGGTGTTCACGGTATAGGGCAACGTCGGATTGGTTGAAGAGGGCAGAATATTTGGGTGCGCACAGGCGGTGATGATATCCGGGGCATGGCCACCGCCCGCACCTTCGGTGTGGAAGGTGTGGATGGTGCGGTCACCGATCGCCGCCAGCGTGTCCTCAACAAAACCCGATTCGTTAAGGGTATCGCTGTGCAGCGCCACCTGAATGTCCATCTCTTCGGCGACGGTTAACGCGCAGTCGATTGCGGCGGGGGTCGCGCCCCAGTCTTCGTGAATTTTCAGGCCAATCACCCCGGCGGCCACCTGTTCGCGCAGGGTGTCGGGGTTGGAGCCGTTGCCTTTGCCCAGCAGGCCGATGTTCACCGGCAGGCTATCGATGGCCTGTAGCATCCGGCTGATGTACCACAGCCCCGGCGTACAGGTGGTCGCGTTGGTGCCTGCCGCCGGGCCAGTGCCCCCGCCAATCATGGTGGTGACGCCGGAGACCAGCGCTTCTTCCGCCTGCTGCGGGCAAATCCAGTGAATGTGAGTATCAACGCCGCCTGCGGTGACTATCTTACCTTCGGCGGCGATCACTTCGGTGCCGACGCCAATCGGGATCGTGACGTTAGGCTGAATATCCGGGTTACCGGCTTTACCGACCGCGAAGATCCGCCCGTCTTTCACGCCGATATCCGCTTTGACTATCCCCCAGTGATCGACGATCAGCGCGTTAGTCAGGACCAGATCTACGCAGTTGTCGCTCAGCATTTGCCCCTGGCCCATGCCGTCGCGGATAACCTTCCCGCCGCCGAATTTGACCTCTTCTCCGTAGGTGGTGAAATCGTCTTCCACTTCAATCCACAGCTCGGTGTCGGCGAGCCGCACTTTGTCGCCAGTGGTCGGGCCGAACATGTCGGCATAGGCCTGACGCGATATCTCACTCATGGTTTCGCCTCCAGCTCACCCATCACCTCTGCACGGAAACCGAAAATGCGTTTATCGCCCGCCACCGCCACCAGTTCGACTTCACGCTTTTGCCCTGGCTCGAAGCGCACGGCGGTGCCCGCCGCAATGTTCAGGCGAAAGCCTTTACACGGCTCTCTGTCGAATTTCAGTGCCGGGTTCACTTCATAAAAGTGATAGTGCGATCCGACCTGAATTGGGCGATCGCCATGATTTTCGACCACCGTTTTGCGCGTTTTGCGGCCCACGTTGAGGGCGATGTTACCGTTCTGGATTTTATATTCACCGGGGATCATGGTGGCGTCCTCAGAGTATCGGGTTATGCACGGTGACGAGTTTGGAGCCATCCGGGAAGGTAGCCTCGACCTGAATATCGGGGATCATCTCCGGCACGCCTTCCATCACCTGTTCGCGGGTCAGCACATGGCGACCGTCTTCCATCAGCGAGGCCACGCTTTTGCCGTCGCGCGCGCCCTCCATGATGAAGGCGCTGATTAAGGCCACCGATTCGGGATAATTGAGCTTCACCCCACGGGCGAGGCGGCGCTCTGCCACCAGGGCAGCGGTAAACAACAGCAGCTTGTCTTTTTCTCTGGGCGTCAGTTCCATAGCGTTCTCTCAGGTCAGCCAGATTCGGGGGAGCAAAGGGGATTTATTCAGCAGCTGCGGGCGCAGCGCCTGCCAGATGTCGCGCATCGCACGCTGGCAAATCAGGTTGTCGTGCGACAAAAAGCGCACCGTCAGCAGGCCGTCGGTCAGCGTCGCCCCGGCAAAGGTGTCGAGTGGGGTAAGTTGGTCGCGCACTGCGTCGAGCATCGTTTCATCCCCGGGATAAAACAGTAGGCTGCCGACCCACGGCTGTTCAGCCACGCCGCTCAGGTTGCCGTCGCGCAGATGCAGACGTTCAATCAGCAGCGGGGTGCCGTCTTTCCAGACCTCTAACCGATTGCTGATTTCGCCGTGGCTGAACGTTTCGCCCATTACTGGGCGGCCCAGACAAAAAAGCTCCCACGCCAGCAGGCGCGCGCCTTCCTGCAAATGGAATACGCTGTGCAATGCGGCGTTGGCGCCGGGAAAGAAGATGGTGTCCTGCGGCAGCCATTCGAGAATGGCGTTTGGCGCGAGGTCGAAACGCTGGCTCAGGCGCGCCTGCGGCCCGTGGCTGCGGTAAAATTTACTGGCACCGGGCATGGTAATCAGCGTGTGGCTGTCGGCGTCGAGGATAACGGAGATATCAAGTTCATCACCGCCGACAATACCGCCGGGCGGATGTAACAGGTACAGATGACAGGTGTCGCCTTCGGGGTAAAAGGGACGTTGAACGGTCAAGGGACCAGAATGGCGAGCGGAAGCCAGAACCGTTTTTACCGGCGTGCGGCGGAACAGCAGGGCCAGCGTGGCGTGCCAGCCTTTTTTTTCACTCTCCGGTTCTGCGCCAGACAACGCGGCACCTCTGCAATAGCGTGATTAATCAGACGCTAATGAGTATGGATCACTCTGCAAAGTTCGCGGTCATAGGAAAGGCTTATGATGCTATTCCTGCGGTTTTTTCTTTTTTCGCAGGCGCGACCAGATTTTGGTTTCCTGACGACGCCATAAGCGCTGGATATTATCGTGGTGGCGCAGCAGGATCAGACAGGAAAGCATCGACACCGGGAAGGTGTACTGCGGTTTGAACCACCAGACGTAAAACGGTGCCACCAGCGCGCTGACAATCGCGCCCAGCGACGAATAGCCGCTCAGCAGAATGGTTAGCAGCCAGGTGCCGGCCATCACGCCGGTGAGGTCGAGGCCAATCGGTGCAATCGCCCCGAATGCCGTCGCCACGCCTTTGCCGCCGCGAAAACCAAAGAAGACGGGCCAGATATGGCCGATGCAGGCGGCGATCCCGACGAGGCCGAGCCAGAAGGGAGTGAACCCCAACGCCCAGGCACCCCAGGTCGGCAACATGCCTTTAAGGATGTCGAAGATCAGTACAGCTACGGCTGCTCCCTTGCCGCCAATTCGTAAAACGTTGGTCGCTCCGGGGTTACCGGAACCGCTCATGCGTGGGTCAGGCAGACCCGCAATGCGGCAGACCAGAATGGCGCTGGAAATTGAGCCGCAAAGGTAGGCGAGGATAACCATTCCAGGCTCGATTGCACTCATAACGCTGTTCCGTTTTGAAAATGTATCGGTATTCTCTTCATCTGTGGATAATACGCATATTTTGCCGGAAGTGGTATCCGGCACGGGCAAAAAGCAGGCAGGTCGTGATGGATATTGTATTTATAGAGCAACTTTCGGTAATCACCACTATTGGTGTTTACGACTGGGAACAGACCATCGAGCAGAAGCTGGTGTTCGATATCGAAATGGCGTGGGACAACCGAAAATCCGCCGCCAGCGACAACGTTGAGGACTGCCTCAGCTATGCCGACATCAGCGAGGCGGTCATCGCCCACGTTGAAGGCGGGCGTTTTGCGCTGGTGGAGCGGGTAGCTGAAGAAGTCGCTGACATTTTGCTGGCGCGGTTTAACTCGCCGTGGGTGCGTATCAAACTCAGCAAACCGGGGGCGGTCGCGCGTGCAGCGAACGTTGGCGTCATCATCGAGCGTGGCGCTAATCCGAAAGCGTAAGAATAAATTCATTTTAGTTAAACAAAGTGCCGATAGTTATGTCTTAAAGCTGGATTCTTGTTACAGCTTCTTTTTTCTTGATTATTTAAGGGTTTATTGATGAGCGATATGCACTCGCTACTGGTAGCGGCCATTCTGGGTGTTGTCGAAGGACTGACTGAGTTTTTACCCGTTTCCAGTACCGGCCACATGATTATCGTCGGCCACCTGCTGGGTTTTGAAGGCGAAAAGGCCAATACCTTTGAGGTGGTTATCCAGTTAGGATCGATCCTCGCGGTGGTGGTGATGTTCTGGCGCCGTCTGTTTGGTCTGATCGGCATTCACTTTGGTCGGCCTCCGGTACATGAAGGTGAGGGCTCCGGTCGACTGACGCTGATCCACGTGCTGCTGGCCATGATCCCGGCGGTGGTGCTGGGGCTGGTGTTACACGATGCCATCAAAGCGCTGTTCAATCCGGTGAACGTGATGTACGCGCTGATTGTCGGCGGTGTGCTGCTGATTGCGGCTGAAGTCTTTAAACCGAAACAGCCGCGCACCGTGGGTCTGGACGATATGACCTACCGTCAGGCGTTTCTGGTTGGCTGTTTCCAGTGTCTGGCGTTGTGGCCAGGTTTTTCACGATCCGGTTCGACCATCGCGGGTGGAATGCTGCTCGGGATTAGTCGTTACGCTGCGGCAGAGTTTTCCTTCCTGCTGGCGGTGCCGATGATGATGGGGGCCACGGCGCTCGATATTTATAAGAGCATCGGATTCCTGACGACCTCGGATATTCCGATGTTTGCCGTCGGTTTCGTGACCGCGTTTATCGTGGCACTGATTGCAATTAAAACTTTCCTGCACATCATTAAGCGTATTACGTTTATTCCGTTTGCTATCTATCGCTTTATCGTGGCGGCAGCGGTTTATGCGGTGTTTATGTAACATATAAACTCTGATGATAAATAAAGAAAAGCTTCGTTTCGGCGAGGCTTTTTTATTTTATATATCATTCGTGTGAATGAATGAGCGGTAACACATAAATTTGAATACATTATTTTTTCTAACGTATACTAATTGAGTTATTAATTCGAATTATGTAATTAAGTTCTGAGCCTAACCCATAAATGATACCTTGGCGTGTGTTTTCTTTATGCACTCTTTGTTAACAATGAATTTATGGATAAATTCGGAGCCTTTTTATGCGCTTGAACAAATTAACCACGGCGATTCTTTTTTCCGCCGTCGGATTCCCTATGCTATCGTCAGCTGCGAACGTCACGGCAAACGATCAGACAAATAGCTTCTCAGGCCTCGATTACTCGATGATGATCACCAAAGATGGTGGACATACCTGGACCGCTTATACCGATGCATCACAAAATAACTTTCCGGGTACCGTTTTAGCCGAAATCGCGCCGAAGCAAGAACTGGCGATTATCTCCGAAGATTACGATCCGAACCGCACCTACCGTGGCGGTGAGACGGTGCGCTTCCTCGGCTATTACTGGACCGCGCAGTGGTGGGTTGATCAGGGCATCAGCCCGGGCACCGATCCGGTTTGGAAATCGGGTGATGCTATCAACATCAAACCTTATGCCACCTTCCAGTTCACGCCGTACACCGGCCAGGACGCCATCGATCTGCAGACCCGTGAAAAGGCCCGAGTGGCCGCGCAGCGTAAAGTCATTGGCTATTTCCCAGAATGGGGCGTGTATGAAGCGCATAACTTCTTTACCCCCGATAAAGTGGACTACGCTGGCCTGAGCCATCTGAACTACGGTTTTGCGGTAGTGAAAGACGGTGTCGTGACCATGCATGACACCGACAAAGCACCGGGTCTTATCAAAGATCTGGAAGTGCGCACCGATAAGGCCAACGTGGCGCATATGATTTCTGTCGGTGGCTGGAATAACTCTCAGGAAGGCGTCTTTGAAGCGGCAACCGCCACCGATGCAGGCCTCGAGCGACTGGCCAACAGCATGGTTAGCTACATGGCGAAGTGGCATTTTGATGGCCTCGATATTGACTGGGAATACCCGGATACCGAAGCTGAGAAAGCCCAGTTCACCAAGCTTATCCAGTCCCTGCGTACCAAGCTGGACGCGCAGGGCAAAAAAGATGATAAGTACTATCAGCTCTCTGCAGCAGTCACCACCAACCACAACAACATTCAGTTCATCAACCCGGCTGTAACTGCTCCGTTGCTGGATAGTGTGAACGTGATGGCGTATGACATCCACGGGGCATTCGATCCGTTAACCGGTCATAACGCACCGCTGTTCGAAAACAGCCATGATGAAGATAAAGATCTGAACGTGGCCGACACCATGACCGCCTACGTCGAAACCTGGAAAGTACCGAAAGCCAAACTGATGATGGGTATCCCCTATTACGGTCGCGGCTGGGGCCATGTTCCGGGAACAGAACTCATTCCTGGTTTGCCGGGCATGTTTAACACCGGTGCGGCAACAGTGAAAGGCGCATGGGATGATGCTCAAGACATGACTGGCACCAACCCGTGGTATGTGCTGAAAGATAAACTGAACAGCGGGGAATATACGCGCTACTGGGACTCTGAGTCACACGTTCCTTATCTCTACAGCAAAACCAAGCAAGAATTCCTGACCTATGACGATCCCCAGTCTATTCAGGAAAAAGTGGATTATATCAACGCACAAGGCTTTGGCGGCGCTATCCTCTGGGATATCAGCGGAGATACTCCTGAGCATGAACTGGGCCATATCGTTGATGATATTCTGACCACCCCAATGCCACAGCCTAATCCGGATCCTCAGCCCGATCCCGATCCGCAGCCACAGCCACAGCCACAGCCCGATCCAACCCCAGCTACTGGTGTTAAAGCCACGCTGTTCCAGAATACTGGATTTGCTGGTGATAGCCTGCAAGTCACTGAGGACATCGATTGCTTAGGCGGTATTAAGATGAATGGCGGTAAGAACGCCAATGACGAAGCCTCCTCTGTATCGCTTGAAGATGGTTCTTTGGGTATCAATTTATTCAAAGAATGTCATTTCGCTGGAGATAAGGTGACGTATCTCGCTGATGCAACGTCCCTGAGCAGCGGCTTTAACGATATGGTCTCTTCTGTTCAGATGATTAAAGCGATTGGCTATAAAGACACGGGTTACGCTAGCTCGTCATTAAACATTGTCGGCGATATGGAATGGCTCGGCGATGACCTTAGTTTCAATGATGTCATGTCCTCTATTAAAGTTGCTGAGGGTTATACCGTTCGACTGTATAGCGATCGTAACTTTGCAGGGTCATCTGTTGATGTGAAAGCCGGTCAAAATATTACCGATCTTAATTCACTGAGTTTTAATAACAAAGTTTCGTCATTAAAAATCATCACCAATGTTGAGCCAGAACCGCAGCCAGAGCCAGAGCCAGAACCAACGCCTGCTATCGATGCTAAAGCCACGCTGTTCCAGAACACGGGTTTTGCTGGTGATAGTCTGCAAGTGACTGAGGACATCGATTGCTTAAACGGTATGAAGATGATTGGCGGCAAGAACGCCAATGACGAAGCGTCCTCCGTATCGCTTGGAGAAGGTTCTTTGGGTATTAATTTATACAAAGAGTGTCATTTTGCCGGAGATATGGTGTCGTACACCGCTGATGCAACGTCCCTAAGCAGCGGTTTCAACGATAGAGTCTCTTCTGTTCAGATGATTAAAGCGATTGGTTATAAAGACAACGGTTATCGTAGCTCATTCTTAAACATTGTCGGTGATATGGAATGGCTCGGAGACGACCTTCATTTCAATGATGTCATGTCCTCGATCAAGGTGGCTGAAGGTTATACTGTCCGCCTGTATGCCGATAGTAAGTTTAAAGGGTCTTATGTTGATGTGACCGCGGGTCAAAATATTACCGACCTTA
The DNA here is from genome assembly GCF_043558715.1 of Scandinavium sp. M-37. Taxonomy (NCBI): domain Bacteria; kingdom Pseudomonadati; phylum Pseudomonadota; class Gammaproteobacteria; order Enterobacterales; family Enterobacteriaceae; genus Scandinavium; species Scandinavium sp. M-37. Next base: position 21,275 of record NZ_JBIGIN010000038.1, on the reverse strand, counting down.
ATTCAGTGAAATTTGATAACAAAGTCTCTTCATTAAAAGTTTTCGCCAATGATGAGCCAGAACCGCAGCCAGCCCCGCAACCGGAACCAACGCCGGTGAGCGGTATTAAAGCAGCCACACTGTTCCAGAGCTCTGGCGCTACTGGTGATAGCCTGGATATCACTGGGGACATCGATTGCTTAAAAGGTGTCAAGATGAAAAACGGTTTTGAAGCCGATAACGAAGTGTCGGCCGTAATAGTGCCAGAAAGTTCGTTGGGAATACGTTTATACAAAGACTGTCAGTTCAAAGGCGATTCGTACATCTATAAATATCATAAATCTCAACCTAAATATGATATGACCCGGTCAGGTATCGACATGAACAAAGCAGCATCATCTGTTCGGGTAGTTAAAGCGAGTGCATATGATGCAACCTATTATACTGGCACCTCGTTAGACATTATGGGTGATACGCCATGGCTCAATGGCGGTTATCAATATTGGGAATATATGCCTAGTTTCGACGGTAAGATGACCTCAATAAAGGTTGCTGAGGGTTATACCGCTCGCGTATATGCTGATCGAGACTATCAGGGGGCTTATATTGATGTGAAGTCAGGTGAACAGATTCCCGATCTTAAAAAACTGTCATTTGATAACAAAGCCTCTTCGATAAAATTCTTTATCGATCAAGCCAAGTAATCTTCCATGAACGGCTTTTGACCGCATCATATTAAGTCAAAGGTAGATCTTAAATCGCCTTTATCCCTGTGGGTAAAGGCGATTTTTTTATGCATTAACGTTCACGCTGCTGGTCGCCATTCAACCCTTTCTCCTGTTTCCAGGCATTCACGGCGGCAACACGTCGTCGCGTCAGCTCTTCCCGCACGTCAGGGCCTTTAAATCCGGCCTCAATCACCGGTTTGGTCGGTACGGATTTTGCCACTTCCCACGCTTCCCGCAATAAACGCCCCTGCAGATAATCGCAGGCTTCAAATCCTGTGCGCCCGCGCACGTCGGCTTCACTGGTTAACGCGATTTGCTCCACGCGCTGCGGTTTACGCCAGGCATCGATGCTGTCGAACAGCTTTACAATGGTGGCGGGTTTCAGCATCGGGAAGGTGTGGATGAGGTCATGGAACTCCGCCACCAGTTTCGCCAAATCCCGCATCTCGTTGGGCACGCGCAGTCGCGCGCAAAGCCCTTCCACCAATTTCACGCCCGCCAGTCCGTGTCCGTGATGGCGGGGCCACAGCGCTTTCGGCGTCAGGCCTTTACCTAAATCGTGGCACAGCGTGGCGAAACGCACGTCGATGGCAGGGGTTAACATTGCCGCCATGCTCAGGGTCATCAACGTATGTACGCCGGTGTCGATTTCAGGGTGCCATTTAGCCGGGGCTGGCACGCCGTACAGGGCGTCAATTTCCGGGAACAATACCTTCAGGGCACCGCAGTCACGCAGGGTCTGGAAGAAAACCTGTGGATTGCGGGTGCTGAGCGCACTTTCCGTTTCCTTCCACACACGCTCGGGCGTGAGGTGTTCCAGCTCGCCAGCGTCGGTCATCGCCCGCATCAGCGCCATCGTCTCATCGGCAATGCGGAAGCTTAAATGGGCATAGCGGGCGGCAAAGCGGGCGACGCGCAGCACGCGCAGCGGATCTTCGCTAAACGCGGGCGAGACGTGGCGCAGCACGCGATTTTTCACATCCTGCTGGCCGTGATACGGGTCGATAATCTGGCCGTTATCATCCTGCGCGAGGGCGTTAACCGTCAGGTCACGACGCAACAAATCTTGTTCAAGGGTGACGTCAGGAGCCGCATAACAGGTAAAGCCGGTGTAGCCCGAGCCGGATTTCCGTTCGGTGCGCGCGAGGGCATATTCTTCGTGGGTTTTGGGGTGGAGAAAAACAGGAAAATCGCGACCTACCTGCTGGTAGCCCGCGTCGAGCATTTGCTGCGGTGTGGCGCCGACAACGACCCAATCTTTGTCTTTGACCGGCAGGCCTAACAACGCATCGCGAACTGCACCACCGACCAGATATGTCTTCACGCCAACTCTCTCCTCACTCTGTTTATCTGATGATAATACGGAAGTGTAGAAGAGATGGCTAATCGGGCGGTGGTGAAGCCGTTAGTTCATCCAGCGATCGTTGCGTTTACGGCTCGGTACCAGACGTGGCAGAACCAGACCGAGGATCAAGCCCACGCCCAGCACGCCGCCGCCATACATAAACCACTGCATGATGATGGTACGCTGTTTGTCATCCAGCTGCAGATTGGCGGCACTCACCTTTTTCTGCGCCACGATGAGCTCGTTCTTCAGCTTCTGATTTTCATCTTTCAGACCGTTAATCACGCTGTCGCTCTGGGCGACTTTTTTCTGCATATCTGCAGTGCGCTGATTCCAGGTGGTATCAATATTGTTCAGCTTATCCGTCAGCGTTTTGACCTGATTTTCGAGGTCAGGCACGCGCGTTTTAAAGCTTGGCTCGCTTTTCAGCTCTTTCAACGGGATCCACGCGGTGCGGCCGTTACTGTCGCGAACTTGTCCGTACTGGGTGGCGTCGTTGGTCTGTAACAGGGTGACGGCTTCACCCGCGGTGACGGTACCTGCGAGGCGATAGTTATCGCCAGGACCGCTGCGTACCCAGGTGTTCAGCTCGTCAGAGACGTAACGTGTTTCTTCAGCGTGAACCACTGCTGAAGCGCTAAGTGCAAATAAAGTTAATCCAATCAAGCGTAATTTAGGCATCAGGTCATCGTTATTGTCATAAAGTGAATCGATAGTAATGGCATCAGTCTGACGATGCCAGGCATTCTGCCGCAATCAGAATCCTCCAGGAGGACGTTGCATGGCAAAGTAGCGCGAAATACACTCTACTGACAAAAAAGATGCGCGGAAGTTCGGCGTAACGTTCAATCCAGGCAACGCAACCATAAGAAATCAGTCATGGATCAGGAAATCGAATTGAAGTTCATCGTTGAGCAGCACGGCGTCGACACCCTGCGCCAGCAGCTTAACGCTCTCTCTGCGGAACATATTCCGGCCTCTCAACTGCTGAATATCTACTACGAAACCGCCGACAACTGGCTTCGTCGTCACGACATGGGCCTGCGTATTCGCGGCCACAACGGTCGCTTTGAAATGACGATGAAAATTGCCGGGAAAGTGGTGGGCGGGCTACATCAGCGCCCTGAATACAATATTGATATTGATAAAGCCGAACTGGCGCTGGAAAAACTGCCCGCCGAAGTCTGGCCGGAAGGCAAACTGCCGCCCGCGCTGGCCTCTGAGGTGCAACCGCTATTCAGCACCGATTTTTACCGGGAAAAGTGGCTGGTCAACCATAACCAGAGCCGGATCGAGCTGGCGCTGGATTTAGGTGAGGTCAAAGCCGGGGGGCATCAGGAGCCAATTTGCGAGCTGGAACTGGAACTGCTGCACGGCCAGGTTGACGATATTCTGGAATTGGCCGAACAGCTGCTGACGGCGGGCGTGCTGCGTCAGGGAAGTCTGAGTAAAGCGGCGCGTGGCTATCATCTGGCGGCGGGTAACGCAGAACGTAGCGTGAAAAAAGCGGCATTTACCGGCAACGATAACGCCAGTCTCGAAGCGGCGCTGGCGCACTGGCAGTATCACGAAGAGCTGTGGCTGCGCGGAAATGATGCCGCGAAAGCCGAAGTGCTGAAAGCGGTGGCCTTTATTCACACCAGCCTGCAACGCGAACACGAGATGGCAGCCGTTCAGATGGCGCAGATTGGCGAGGCGATTTCTGCGGCCACCCGCGCCAAAGAGGCGGCGTTCAAACCGCACATTGCGCAGGCAAAACTGATGCTGACGGCCTTTTTGGTCACCGGACGATAGAGAGCAGGAGAGGGCGTCATGACACCGTTTTCTTTGCAGTTACAACAGCACTGGCAGACGGTAGTCGACCGCCTGCCGCCCGATTTCCCGTCCGCATCGCTTAGCCCACAGGCGCAGGCGGCGATGACCTTCAGCGATTTCATTAGCCAAAGTCTGGCCGCGCATCCCGACTGGCTGAGCGAACTGGAAACGAACCCGCCTAAGGCCGATGAATGGCAGCATTACGCCGCCTGGTTGCAGGCGGCGCTGGCCGATGTCCGCGATGAAAATAGCCTGATGCGTGAATTACGCTTGTTCCGCCGCCGGGTAATGGTGCGCATTGCCTGGGCGCAGGCGCTGTCGCAGGTTTCCACCGAAAGCAGTTTGCAGCAGTTGAGCCATTTGGCGGAAACGCTGATTGTCGCCACTCGCGACTGGCTGTATGACGCCTGCTGTCGGGAATGGGGTACGCCATGCAACGCCGAGGGCAAACCGCAGCCGCTGCTGATTTTAGGCATGGGCAAACTCGGTGGCGGCGAGCTGAATTTCTCCTCTGATATCGATCTGATTTTTGCCTGGCCGGAACACGGTTCGACCCAGGGCGGCCGACGTGAACTCGACAACGCCCAGTTCTTCACCCGGATGGGGCAACGGCTGATCAAAGCGCTGGACCAGCCGACGATGGACGGTTTTGTCTATCGCGTCGACATGCGTCTGCGCCCGTTTGGCGAAAGCGGCCCGCTGGTACTGAGCTTCGCCGCGCTGGAAGATTATTACCAGGAGCAGGGCCGCGACTGGGAACGCTACGCGATGGTGAAGGCGCGGATCATGGGCGATCGCGAAGGCGTCTATGTCGACGAGCTACGCGCCACGCTGCGCCCGTTCGTGTTCCGTCGCTATATCGATTTCAGCGTGATCCAGTCGCTGCGTAACATGAAGGGCATGATTGCCCGCGAAGTACGTCGCCGGGGCCTGAAAGACAATATCAAGCTCGGGGCGGGCGGCATTCGTGAAATTGAATTTATCGTACAGGTCTTCCAGCTGATCCGCGGCGGGCGCGAGCCCACTTTGCAGGGGCGTTCGTTGCTGCCGACGCTGGACGCCATTGATGCGCTGCATCTGCTGCCGGAAGGCGAGGCGCAACAACTGCACGATGCCTATCTGTTTTTACGCCGTCTGGAAAACCTGCTGCAAAGCATCAACGATGAACAGACACAAACCCTGCCGCAGGACGATCTCAACCGCGCACGTTTAGCGTGGGGCATGGGTTTTGCCGAGTGGAACTCGTTGGCGCAGGCGCTGGAAGAACAGATGACCCGCGTGCGGCAGATTTTTAACGACCTGATTGGCGATGACGAAGAAACGTCAGCGGATGAACAGCTTTCTGAGCACTGGCGCGAGCTGTGGCAGGACGCGTTGCAGGAAGACGACACCCTGCCGGGGCTGGCGCATCTGAGCGACAGCGCCCGTCATCAGGTCCTGACGCTGGTGGCCGATTTCCGCAAAGAGCTCGACCGACGCACTATCGGGCCGCGTGGACGTCAGGTCCTGGATTCGTTAATGCCGCATTTGCTGAGCGATGTGTGCAGCCGGGAAGATGCCCCGGTGCCGCTGGCGCGCATTATTCCGCTACTGACCGGGATCGTGACGCGCACTACTTACCTTGAGCTGCTGAGTGAATTCCCCGGCGCGCTCAAGCATTTGATTCGCCTCTGCGCCGCCTCGCCGATGGTGGCCAACCAGCTGGCGCGCTATCCGCTGTTGCTGGATGAACTGCTCGACCCGAACACGCTGTACCAACCCACGGCGACCGACGCCTATCGCGACGAACTGCGCCAATATCTGTTGCGCGTGCCGGAAGAAGATGAAGAACAGCAGCTCGAAGCGCTGCGCCAGTTTAAGCAGGCACAGCTGCTGCGCGTCGCGGCGGCCGATATCGCCGGAACGCTACCGGTGATGAAAGTGAGCGATCACTTAACCTGGCTGGCGGAGGCGATGATCGACGCGGTGGTGCAGCAGGCGTGGACGCAAATGGTGGCCCGTTTTGGCCAGCCTCGCCATCTGGCGGAACGTCTGGGGCGCGGTTTCGCGGTGGTCGGTTATGGCAAACTCGGCGGTTGGGAGCTGGGCTACAGCTCTGACCTCGACCTCGTGTTCCTGCATGATTGTCCGCTCGACGTGATGACCGACGGCGAACGTGAAATTGATGGTCGCCAGTTCTATCTGCGCCTGGCACAGCGCATCATGCATCTGTTCAGCACCCGCACTTCTTCGGGCATTCTGTACGAAGTGGACGCTCGCTTACGTCCATCCGGCGCGGCGGGAATGCTCGTGACCACCACGGATTCGTTTGCCGATTATCAGCACAATGAAGCCTGGACCTGGGAGCATCAGGCCCTGGTGCGTGCCCGCGTGGTGTATGGCGATCCGCAGCTGCAGGCGCAGTTTGACGCTATCCGCCGCGATATTTTGACCACCTCCCGCGAAGGCGAGAAGCTGCAAACCGACGTGCGTGAAATGCGCGAGAAAATGCGCGCGCACCTCGGGGGGAAACACCGCGATCGCTTTGATATTAAAGCCGATGAGGGCGGTATTACCGATATCGAGTTTATTACGCAATATCTGGTGCTGCGCTTCGCCCACGACAAACCGAAGCTGACGCGCTGGTCGGATAACGTGCGTATCCTCGAACTGCTGGCGCAAAACGACATTATGGACGAACAGGAGGCGCTGGCGTTGAGTCGGGCCTACACCACGCTGCGCGATGCCTTGCATCACCTGGCGTTGCAGGAAGCGCCGGGCCACGTGGCACTGGAAGCTTTTGCGGCGGAACGTGAGCTGGTTACCGCCAGCTGGCGAAAGTGGCTGGTGCTGCCCTGAGATGGTATTATCGCGCGCAATTAATGAATCTTTCAGGAGTCTGGAATGAAAGTAACGCTGCCAGAGTTTGAACGTGCAGGTGTGATGGTTGTCGGTGATGTGATGCTGGACCGCTACTGGTACGGCCCAACGAGCCGCATCTCCCCGGAAGCCCCGGTCCCGGTGGTGAAAGTGGATACCATTGAAGAACGTCCTGGCGGCGCGGCTAACGTGGCAATGAACATTGCTTCTCTCGGCGCGCATTCGCGTCTGGTGGGCCTGACCGGCATCGACGATGCGGCGCGCGCGCTGAGCAAAGCGCTGGCCGATGTGAACGTCAAATGTGATTTCGTTTCCGTGCCGACGCATCCGACCATCACCAAGCTGCGCGTGCTGTCACGCAATCAGCAGCTGATCCGTCTGGACTTCGAAGAAGGCTTTGCCGGGGTTGATCCGCAGCCGATGCACGAGCGTATTCAGCAGGCGCTGGGCCACATTGGGGCGCTGGTGCTCTCTGATTACGCCAAGGGCGCGCTGGAAAGCGTGCAGGAGATGATTCAGCTGGCGCGTAAAGCGGGTGTTCCGGTGCTGATTGACCCGAAAGGCACCGAGTTTGAACGCTATCGCGGCGCGACGCTGCTGACGCCAAACCTGTCTGAATTTGAAGCCGTCGCCGGGAAGTGCAAAAGCGAAGCGGAAATCGTTGAGCGCGGCATGAAGGTGATTGCCGATTACGACCTGTCCGCGCTGCTGGTGACCCGTTCAGAACAGGGGATGACCCTGTTGCAACCGGGCAAAGCGCCGCTGCATATGCCAACCCAGGCGCAGGAAGTGTACGACGTGACCGGCGCCGGTGACACGGTGATTGGCGTGCTGGCGGCGACGCTCGCAGCGGGCAATTCACTTGAAGAAGCGTGCTTCTTTGCCAATGCCGCGGCGGGTGTCGTGGTCGGTAAACTCGGGACGTCGACCGTGTCGCCTATCGAGCTGGAAAACGCGGTACGCGGACGGGCAGATACCGGTTTCGGCGTGATGAGCGAAGCCGAGCTGAAGCAGGCGGTACTCGCGGCGCGTAAGCGGGGTGAGAAGGTGGTGATGACTAACGGGGTGTTCGACATTCTGCACGCGGGTCACGTCTCTTATCTGTCCAACGCGCGCAAGCTCGGCGATCGCCTGATTGTCGCGGTGAACAGCGATGCTTCGACAAAGCGCCTGAAAGGAGAAACCCGTCCGGTGAACCCGCTCGACCAGCGCATGATTGTGCTTGGTGCGCTGGAATCCGTCGACTGGGTGGTCTCGTTTGAAGAGGATACGCCGCAGCGTCTGATCGCCGGAATTCTGCCGGATCTGCTGGTAAAAGGTGGCGATTATAAGCCGGATCAAATTGCGGGTAGCGAGGAAGTCTGGGCCAACGGTGGGGAAGTGATGGTGCTGAACTTTGAAGATGGCTGTTCAACCACCAACATCATCAAGCGTATTCAGAAAGACAGCAGCAAGTAACGTAGCGACTGCCTGTTGTAAGCCCGGTACGCGCCAGCGCCACCGGGCAATTCTGTATTACTCGTCTACCGGCGGAATGGCAGGAGCAGGCGTGGCGGCAGTAGAGCGGCTTTCCAGGTCGCTGATTCGCTGTTCCAGCAGTGCCAGCTTTTCCCGGGTGCGCAGCAGCACCTGAGTCTGCACGTCGAACTCTTCGCGGCTGACCAGATCCAGACGCGTCAGCTGAGATTGCAGCACCTGGCGGATTTTCTTCTCAACGTCATCACCAAAATCACGCAGGCCTTTCGGCATTGACTCGTGAACCTGGCGGGCGATCTGTTCAATTTTCTTCGGATCAATCATTACGGTTTCCCTGATCTGGTCGGTTTTACAGCTTATTGTAGTGCCTTATGCCGGGCCTATAAACCAGAAATGTTTGAAGCTTATGCATTGCCGCCAATAATCATTAGCGTTATAGTTATCTCGCTTATTCTCAGGGCGGGGCGAAATTCCCCACCGGCGGTAAATCAACTCAGGTTGAAAGCCCGCGAGCGCTTCAGACGCCAGTCTGAAGGTCAGCAGATCCGGTGTAATTCCGGGGCCGACGGTTAGAGTCCGGATGGGAGAGAGTAACGATCCACGGGCACGGCCCGCTCACGTTATTTTTTTGCCGCTTTGTCGGTACTCCTAAGACTGCCCTGATTCTGGTAACCATAATTTTAATGAGGTCTTTTACCATGAATCAGACGCTACTTTCCTCTTTTGGTACTGCATTCGAACGCGTTGAACACGCGTTATCCGCGCTGCGCGAAGGTCGCGGAGTGATGGTGCTCGACGATGAAAACCGCGAAAACGAAGGCGATATGATCTTTGCCGCCGAAACCATGACCGTTGAGCAGATGGCACTGACCATTCGCCACGGCAGCGGCATCGTGTGCCTGTGCATCAACGAAGAACGCCGTAAGCAGCTCGACCTGCCGATGATGGTGGAAAACAACACCAGCGCCTTCGGCACCGGTTTTACCGTGACTATCGAAGCCGCACACGGCGTGACCACCGGCGTATCTGCCGCTGACCGCGTGACCACCGTCCGCGCCGCCATTGCCGATGGCGCGAAGCCGTCTGACCTGCATCGTCCGGGCCACGTGTTCCCACTGCGTGCGCAGGCGGGTGGCGTGCTGACGCGCGGCGGTCATACCGAAGCGACTATCGATCTGGTGACCCTGGCAGGCTTCAAACCTGCGGGCGTCCTGTGTGAGCTGACCAATGACGACGGCACCATGGCGCGTGCGCCGGAGTGCATCAAGTTTGCTCAGGAACACAACATGCCAGTCGTGACCATCGAAGACCTGGTGGAATACCGCCAAAAGCATGAGCGTAAGGCCAGCTAAGCTTGTCTGACGTGAAATGAACAACGCCGGGAGATTCCCGGCGTTTTGTTATCTGGCAGAGCGTAACCTCAAGCGAATCCCATCGACTGGAGCAGCACCAGGCTGAGCCCCATCACCGACATCCCGCACAGTACGCCGTAGCTTGGGTTGTTATGCGGATCGATCTCTTTTGCCAGCGGCATCAGTTCATCCACCGACAGCGCCACCATAATCCCGGCAACCGCCGCCATAATAGCCGCCATCACCACCGGGGACACCAGCGAGCCGAGAATTAGCCACGCCAGTACGCCACCAAGAATTTCGGCCATTCCGGAAATCCCGGCCCAGAAAATGGCTTTGCGTTTTGAGCCCGTCGCGGCATAGACCGGCCCGGCGACCGCCAGTCCTTCAGGAATATTGTGCAACGCCACCGCCAGCGCAATGCCAAACCCTAACTCCAGATTACTGCTGGCTGTCACGTAGGTGGCCACGCCTTCCGGGAAGTTGTGCAGGCTGATGCCGAGCGTCAGTAACATGGCGGTCCGGCGCAGGTTACGCGGCATCACCGCTTTATCACCCTGCATTAAATCTTGCGGGTGGGCGTGCGGTAACAGGCGATCGAGACCGAAATAGCCCAGCAGGCCGACCACAAACATGCCGTAGCCGAGAACCGGAGACATGCCTTCAGTGCCGAGGGCGGCAGGCAGCATCTCCATTAAGGAAATCAGCAGCATAATGCCCGCGGCAAAGCCCAGCGAGAACGCGAGCACGCGGTTGGAGGGCTTTTGGCCAATAACGCCGAGGACAGCCCCAATGAAGGTGGCCCCACCAGCGAGCAAGGTCAGGATCAAAGGTACTGACATGAAAACTCCTTCATGATAATGATTATCATTTATAGTAAAGATCTCTTTCCCCGAAAGCGAGAGGGGAAATCGCGCTTTTACGTGTCCTTACATTCAAATTTCCTGATGATCTTCATCACCGTTATCTGAGTTCTTCGGGTTCAGAAAGCGCGTAATGTAGAGCCATCAAATCGACTGTTCCTGTAAGGATATCACCATGTCTTCTTCCCGTATGCCAGCGCTGTTTTTAGGTCACGGTAGTCCGATGAACGTGCTGGAGGATAACGTGTACACCCGCGCCTGGCAGCAACTCGGGACCACGCTGCCGCGCCCGAAAGCGATCGTCGCGATTTCCGCGCACTGGTTTACTCGCGGGACGGGTGTGACGGCGATGGAAGCACCGAAAACGATCCACGACTTCGGTGGTTTTCCGCAGGCGTTGTACGACACGCATTATCCGGCGCCGGGTTCGCCTGAGCTGGCACAGCGTCTGGTTGAGCTGCTGGCCCCGGTGCCGGTTACGCTCGATAAAGAAGCCTGGGGTTTCGACCACGGCTCATGGGGCGTATTAATCAAGATGTACCCAGAGGCCGATATCCCGATGGTACAGCTCAGTATCGACAGCACCAAACCACCCGCCTGGCATATGGAAATGGGGCGCAAGCTGGCTTCGCTGCGTGATGAAGGCATCATGCTGGTGGCGAGCGGGAATGTGGTTCACAACCTGCGTACCGCGCGCTGGCATGGTGAAAATACGCCGTATCCGTGGGCGACATCATTCAACGAATTTGTGATAGAGAATCTTCGCTGGCAAGGGCCGACAGAGGATCACCCGCTGGTGAACTATCTTGATCACGAAGGCGGGGCGCTGTCTAACCCGACGGCGGATCACTATCTGCCGTTGTTGTATGTGTTAGGCGCATGGGATGGCAAAGAGCCGATTACGCTGCCGACCGATGGCATCGAAATGGGCAGTTTGAGCATGTTATCGGTACAGATAGGTTAAAACCTGGTGACGCTGACGCGTAGGCCCGGCGGAAAGGTGCCGCCGCCGGGCAAAAAATTACTCGACAAAGATATGCGGATAGAAACGTGACAGATCCTGGGTGATCAACGCCCGGTCTTCACGGATACCGATCCCGGCGGGTTGATCGTTGATCAACCAGCTGCCGATCAGCGTATAGCTGTCGCCAAACTTCGGCAGTTCATAGAACTGCTGGACGATCATCCCTTCTTCACCGTAAGGCCCTTCCACCGCTTCCAGCACTTTACCATTTTCAACGATCGACACATTGGCGCCTTCACGAGAGAAAATCGGCTTGATGACGTACTTATCCATTGGCGGATAGTTATCTTCGGCGAAATAAGCAGGCAGCAGATTCGGGTGATCCGGGAACATTTCCCACAGCATCGGCAGCAAGGCTTTGTTAGAGATAATGCTTTTCCACGCCGGTTCCAGCCAGCGCACGCCAGCATCTTCCAGCTTGGTGGAGAAAATCTCGCGCAGCATGTATTCCCACGGATACAGCTTGAACAGGTTGCCGATAACCTGATCCTGCAGATCGGTAAACTGTCCTTTTTCGCCAAGCCCGATATCTTCGATATACAAGAACTCGCTCGCCACACCCGCTTCATTGGCGCAGTCTTGCAGATACTGTACCGTGCCACGGTCTTCGGTTGTGTCGCGACAGCAGGCGAAATGCAGCAGGCCAAAACCGTGCTGTTCGCGCAGTTCAGCGAAGCGTTCAATCAGCTTTTCTTGCAGGCTGTTGAACTGATCGCTGCCTGCGGGCAGGTTGCCCGCGTTCTGCTGATCTTCGAGCCAGATCCACTGGAAAAACGCCGCTTCGTACAGTGAGGTTGGCGTATCGGCATTATTTTCCAGCAGCTTAGGGTCGCCTTTACCGTCCCACGCCAGATCGAGGCGCGAATAGAGCGAAGGCTGCTGAGTTTGCCATGACTGGCGCACGAAGCTCCAGGTGTGTTTTGGAATGCGGAATTTGGTCAACAGCTCATCGCTGGCGACCACGCGTTCAACCACCTTCAGGCACATCTGGTGCAGCTCAGCCGTCACCTCTTCCAGCTTTTCGACCTGGCCGAGGGTCAGTTTGTAATAGGCATCTTCACACCAGTACGGTTCGCCATACAGGGTGTGAAAATTGAAGCCATATTCAGTGGCTTTTTCGCGCCAGTCCGGGCGCTCAACGATACTGACTCTTTCCATGATAATCAGCCGCCCATAGAACGGGTTGACGTGCCAGCGGCACTGCGCTGCATGGTGGATTGTTTCGCGACCGATTCACCAAAGCCGCCGCGAGTCACGGTGCTGGTGGTGGCCGGTTTCGGTGCCATCGCGGTTTTCGGTACGGTGGTTGTACGGCCCGATTGGGCGGCGCCGTAACCTTTGCCGCTGGCGTCGGTGTATTGACCATACGCCGGGCTAGCTGGGTTTTTCGAGCTGAACAGCGGCTGCTGCTGGAAGCCCCCGCTCATCATACGGCCCATCATGTAGCCTGCCATCAACGGCATCCAGAAGCTGCCGCTGCTTTGCGCCTGCGCCTGGTTTTCCGGGGCCATGCCTGCCTGAGCAGGTGCCTGCTGGCACTGGCCTTCACCGAATTCGGCCACGCAGTCTTCACGGCTGGCGTATTTCGGCGCGGTGCGCTCGGCTTCTTTCAGAGCGTTGTTGTAGGAGGCGGTACATTCGGCGCTTTTGCCTGGGTTCGCGCTCGAACAGTCGTCGGCGTTTTGATACATCGACACCGTTTCGTCAGATTTTTCACAGCCGGAAAGCATAAATACGGCGGTGATCGCCAGCGCGACAGGCGTCAGATGGCGTGCGCCCCAGTTCTTGCGGAACGAAGCGTGATTAATTGTTTTTGTCCGTTTCATTATCTTTCATCCTGGACCCAGTGGTAGCGCTCAGGATAGTGGATGAGTGGTTGAAATTGAAGCGATGAGAGGCTTGTGAAGGGGATCTTTACGTTGCCTTACGTTAATTTGGCGGGGAAGAACGGGAAAGTGATTTAACCCCGGCGGAACGGTGCCGCCGGGGTTGCCCGAATCAGTTTTTGAACGGGTTGGAGCCGGTGCTGTTGGAGGTGGTACGCTGGCTGGCAGGCTGAGCCGCTGGAGCGGTGCTTGCGCTGTTACCGTTGTAGCCATCTGCGTTCGCATCCTGCTGGGCGTTCTCAGGGGCAACGGCTTCCGGAGAAGTGGAAACCCCTTTGCCGAGAGTGCCGTTCAGCGCCAGCAGATCGTTCTCGTTAAGCGTACCCAACGCTGATTTCACATTAAGCTGGTTAATCAGGTAGTTATAACGGGCGTTGGAGAGCTGCTGTTTGGCGTTATACAGCGTAGTGGTCGCATCCAACACATCAACGATGGTACGGGTACCGACCTGGTAGCCAGCTTCCATTGCGTCTAAAGAGCTCTGTGCAGAAACAACGGCCTGTTTGTAGGCGTTGATGCTGCTGATGGACGCATTGATGTTGTTAAAGGAAGAACGCACGGTCTGAACCACGTTGCGGTGCGCGCTTTCCAGCTGCTCGCTGGCGCCGACGAAGTTGTACTGCGCCTGTTTCACCTGCGAGGTCACTGAGCCACCGCTGTACAGCGGCAGATTGAAGTTCAGGCCAATCTGATTCTGACCGATATTACGATCGGTATACTGGCTACTGGTAGCGTTGCTGCCGTCATACTTCGTGTCAGACACGCCGGTAGACGCGGTCAGGCCCACGGTTGGCATGTGACCGGTTTGTGCATAACGGATTTGTTCACGCGCCAGGTCCTGGCTCAGACGTGCCTGTAACAGCGCCAGGTTGCGGCTTTCTGCTTCTTTCAGCAGCGCATTAACCGGCTGCGGCTTGTCCATTTTCAGACTGCTAACGTTCAGTGAAGCCAGTTCCGGATAGTAGTTACCGGTGACCTGACGCAGCTGTTCAACCGCGTTGTCGAGGTTGTTGCGGGCGGTCACTTCGTTCGCCAGCACGGTGTCGTACTGTGAACGGGCGTTTTGCACGTCAGTAATCGCCACCAGGCCCACATTGAAGCGCTGGGTGGTCTGATCTAACTGACGGTAAACCGCTTGTTTATTCGCTTCGGTGAAGGAGAGCGAGTCAATCGCGCTCAGAACATTAAAGTACGCCGTCGCGGTGTTCAGGATAAGCGTTTGCTGGTCAGTCTGATAAGTGACGTCCTGGATACCGGCGGTTTTTTCTTGCAGCGTCAGCGCGCGCCATTTTGACATATCAAAAATGGTCTGCGTTAAGGTTAACGCGGCGCTGGTCTCGTTAGAGTTGATACCGTTGTTATCACGGAAGCCGTTGTTGTAGGTATAATCTGCACCTAAACCGAGCTGTGGCAGTAATGGGCTGCGTGCTTCGTTAATTTTTTCGAATGCAGCATCACGATCGGCCGCGGACTTACGCAGGTCCGGGTTGCTCAAACGTGCCTGCTGATAAACCTGCAACAGGTTTTCCGCATGGCTTACTACGCTGAAGCCCGTCAGGCTCAAGCCGATAAGGATGGGGAGCAATTTCTTCATTTGCATTCCTTGTTGTGAAGCATTTAGCGCTGATCTAATTCAGAAAGATTCGTCGATTGTACCAGAGTCCGGACGCGTAAAAAGTTGGCGTATCGTGCCATCTGGCGTTAATTTGCACCAATCTACCACAGCGTAAGTAAAACAGTAGTCTCAGAGACCTGAAATCACTGTTTTCATCACCACGTAACACATCAGGACATCGACGATGACCCAAAAAAATCAATCTATCGTAACTTACGGCAAAAACGATGTAGAAATTATTGCACGGGAAACGCTTTACAGCGGTTTTTTTTCGATAGATCTGTACCGATTTCGTCACCGTTTATTCAACGGGGAAATGAGTGGAGAAGTCCGTCGTGAAATTTTTGAGCGCGGGCATGCAGCAGTCTTGCTACCCTTTGACCCAGTGCGTGATGAAGTGGTGCTGGTCGAACAGATTCGAATCGCCGCTTATGACGCAAGCGAAAGCCCGTGGCTGATGGAAATGGTCGCCGGGATGATAAAAGAAGGGGAAAGCCCGGAAGATGTCGCCCGTCGTGAAGCGGTGGAAGAAGCCGGTCTTGACGTTAGGCGCGTCAAACATATGCTGAGCTACCTGGCAAGCCCGGGCGGTACCAGCGAGCGTTTAACCATTCTGGTGGGCGAAGTGGACGCCTCGACCGCGCAAGGTATTCACGGTCTGGCGGATGAAAACGAAGACATTCGGGTTCATGTGGTAAGCAGGGAACAGGCATACCAGTGGGTAGAAGAGGGAAAAATCGATAACGCAGCCTCTGTCATCGCCCTGCAATGGCTGCAATTGCATTATCAGGCATTACGAAACGAGTGGACAAAATGAAGCGCTATACACCTGACTTCCCTGAAATGATGCGTCTGTGCGAAACCAATTTCGCGCAGCTGCGCCGACTGCTGCCAAAAACGGACGCACCCGGCGAAACGGTGAGCTATCAGGTGGCCAATGCGCAATACCGGTTAACGATAAGCGAATCAACCCGCTACACTACTCTGGTGGAAATTGAGCAGACCGTTCCGGCGGTGAGCTACTGGAGCCTGCCGTCAATGTCGGTGCGCCTTTACCATGATGCGATGGTAGCCGAAGTGTGTTCGACTCAGCAGATTTTCCGCTTCAAAGCACGGTATGATTATCCGAATAAAAAGTTGCATCAACGCGACGAAAAGCATCAAATTAACCAGTTTTTGGCCGATTGGCTAAGGTACTGTTTAGCACATGGAGCGATGGCGATTCCGGTTTACTAGCGTCGTGAAACCTAAGGACACCATTTGGAAAGCCTGTTAAATCTCTCTCTGGCTGGTGGGGCCAGGGTTAGAATCTTACAAATTACTGATACTCACCTGTTTGCTGAAAAACATGAGACGTTGTTAGGGGTGAACACCTGGGACAGCTACCAGGCCGTTCTGGCGGCCATCCGCGCCTCGCAGCGTGAGTGCGACCTTGTGGTCGCCACAGGGGATTTAGCACAGGATCATTCGTCTGCGGCCTATCAGCACTTTGCTGAAGGCATCGCGGGATTCGCCGCGCCCTGCGTCTGGTTACCCGGTAACCATGATTTCCAACCCGCCATGTACAGTGCCCTGCAAGACGCCGGCATTTCTCCCGCAAAACGTGTTTATGCGGGCGATCACTGGCAAATTCTGATGCTCGACAGCCAGGTATTCGGTGTTCCGCACGGTGAACTGAGCGATTTTCAGCTCGACTGGCTGGAGCAGCGCCTGACCGAATCCCCTGAGCGCAACACGTTATTGCTGTTGCATCATCATCCACATCCGTCGGGATGCAGCTGGCTGGATCAGCACAGTCTGCGAAACGCCGGGGCGCTCGATCGCGTTTTAATGCGTTTTCCACGGGTAAAAAATTTGCTCTGTGGCCATATCCACCAGGAAATGGACATCGAGTGGAACGGTCGCCGAATGATGGCCACGCCGTCTACCTGTGTGCAGTTCAAACCCCACAGTGCGAACTTTACACTTGATACCATTGCCCCAGGCTGGCGTTGGCTGGAACTGCATGCCGATGGCACGTTGACCACCGAGGTT
Source organism: Scandinavium sp. M-37 (assembly GCF_043558715.1). Taxonomy (NCBI): domain Bacteria; kingdom Pseudomonadati; phylum Pseudomonadota; class Gammaproteobacteria; order Enterobacterales; family Enterobacteriaceae; genus Scandinavium; species Scandinavium sp. M-37. Next base: position 4,299 of record NZ_JBIGIN010000038.1, on the reverse strand, counting down.
TGCCGCCTGGATGGCGCGCAGTTCCGCCCGGACACTGCTTCAGAAGGATACTGATGTCTACGCTTCTCTATCTCCACGGGTTTAACAGCTCGCCGCGCTCGGCAAAAGCGACGACCATGAAGTCATGGCTCGCCGAGCACCATCCGGATATCGACATGGTGGTGCCACAGCTGCCTGCATTTCCGGCTGAGGCGGCTGAACTGCTGGAGAAACTGGTCCTGCAACACGGCGGGGAACCGCTCGGGATTGTGGGCTCGTCGCTGGGCGGTTACTACGCCACCTGGCTGTCACAATGCTTCATGCTGCCCGCTGTGGTTGTGAACCCGGCGGTGCGTCCGTTTGAGCTGCTCACGGGCTATCTGGGTCACAATGAGAATCCCTACACCGGGGAGCAATATGTGCTAGAGTCACGCCATATTTACGATCTGAAAGTGATGCAAATTGACCCGCTCGAAGCGCCGGATCTGCTCTGGCTGCTGCAACAGACGGGCGACGAAGTGCTTGATTATCGCCAGGCTGTGGACTACTACGCCTCCTGTCGTCAAACGGTCGAGGAGGGCGGCAATCATGCATTTACCGGCTTTGAAGATCATTTCACACAGATTATCGATTTTCTGGGGCTGCGTTAATCAGCCCTCAACACGCGTGAAAAAACCATGACCCAATCTTACAACGCTGATGCCATTGAGGTACTCACCGGGCTTGAGCCGGTTCGCCGCCGCCCGGGGATGTACACCGACACCACTCGTCCTAACCATTTAGGTCAGGAAGTTATTGATAACAGTGTGGATGAGGCACTGGCGGGCCACGCCAAGCGCGTGGAAGTTATCTTACATGCCGATCAGTCGTTAGAAGTTATCGACGACGGTCGCGGCATGCCGGTCGATATCCACCCGGAAGAGGGGGTTCCCGCCGTGGAACTGATCCTCTGCCGTCTGCATGCGGGCGGTAAATTTTCCAATAAAAACTACCAGTTCTCCGGCGGCCTGCACGGCGTGGGGATTTCGGTGGTCAACGCCCTGTCAAAACGCGTGGAAGTGAACGTCCGTCGTGACGGTCAGATTTACACCATCGCCTTTGAGAACGGCGATAAAGTGGAAGACCTGCACGTCACTGGCACCGTCGGGAAACGCAACACCGGCACCAGCGTCCACTTCTGGCCGGATGAAAGCTTCTTCGACAGCCCACGTTTCTCTGTTTCCCGCCTGATGCATTTGCTGAAAGCGAAAGCGGTGCTGTGCCCTGGCGTGGAAATCGTCTTTAAAGACAAAGTGAACAACAGCGAGCAGACCTGGTGCTACGCCGACGGTCTGAACGACTATCTGTGCGAAGCGGTGAATGGCCTGCCGCTGCTGCCAGAAAAACCGTTCGTCGGCAGCTTTGCCAGCGACACCGAAGCGGTTGACTGGGCGCTGCTGTGGCTGCCGGAAGGCGGGGAACTGCTGACCGAAAGCTACGTCAACCTGATCCCGACCATGCAGGGCGGGACGCACGTCAACGGCCTGCGTCAGGGTCTGTTGGATGCGATGCGTGAGTTCTGCGAATACCGCAACATCCTGCCGCGCGGCGTGAAGCTGTCGGCGGAAGATATCTGGGATCGCTGCGCCTACGTGCTGTCGGTGAAAATGCAGGATCCGCAGTTCGCCGGACAGACCAAAGAGCGTCTCTCGTCGCGCCAGTGTGCGGCCTTCGTCTCCGGCGTGGTGAAAGATGCGTTTAGCCTGTGGCTGAACCAGAACGTTCAGGCGGCAGAAATGCTGGCTGAAATGGCGATTTCCAGCGCCCAGCGCCGTCTACGTGCCGCCAAAAAAGTGGTGCGTAAGAAACTGACCAGCGGCCCTGCGCTGCCGGGTAAACTGGCCGACTGCACCGCCCAGGATTTAAACCGCACCGAGCTGTTCCTCGTGGAAGGTGACTCGGCGGGCGGGTCTGCCAAACAGGCGCGCGACCGTGAATATCAGGCGATCATGCCGCTGAAAGGTAAGATCCTCAACACCTGGGAAGTGTCCTCCGATGAAGTGCTGGCCTCACAGGAAGTGCACGACATCTCCGTCGCGATCGGCATCGATCCTGACAGTGACGATCTGAGCCAGCTGCGCTACGGTAAGATCTGTATTCTCGCGGATGCGGACTCCGATGGGCTGCACATTGCCACGCTGCTGTGTGCGCTGTTCGTGAAACATTTCCGCCACGTGGTGAAAGCCGGACACGTGTACGTCGCGATGCCGCCGCTGTACCGCATCGATTTGGGTAAAGAAGTCTATTACGCCCTCGACGAGCAGGAAAAAGAAGGTGTGCTGGATCAGCTCAAGCGTAAGAAAGGCAAGCCGAACGTCCAGCGCTTTAAAGGTCTGGGTGAAATGAACCCATTGCAGCTGCGTGAAACCACGCTCGATCCGAACACCCGCCGTCTGGTGCAGCTGTTCATCGACGACGATGCAGATAAGCAGACCGACGCGATGATGGACATGCTGCTAGCCAAGAAACGTTCCGAAGACCGCCGTAACTGGCTGCAGGAAAAAGGCGACATGGCGGATCTCGACGTCTGAGCCCGCTGCGTACGATAAAAAACCGGCGAATGCGCCGGTTTTTTTTATGCCTGGAGAACGGGCGTTCTGTACAGGCCCGGTAAGCGTTAGCGCTACCGGTCACGCCCGCTACCCATAATTGGCTAGCCGATAATCGCTATCCCAAGCCTGTCCATTATCAATGACACTTGGTAGCTATCCAATTTGACGCCTTGCAAATCAACACTCCGCACATCTAAATCACCCAATTCTGAGTTGGTCAGATCGCAATGCGTAACGTTGGCAGCACGCCAATCGAACGAGGAAAACTCACCACCTGAAAGGTCTGAGCCGCTAAACGTCGCACCCAGGATCTGGGTTCCAATCCAACGGTTTTCCCACAGTTCACACTTCTCAAGTACCGCCTTCGAAAAATTGGCATAGCTAAGGTTGGTGTTAGTGATATAGGCACTGCAAAACCAGGTGCGCGTCGTAATCATATTCATAAAGCTGGTGCCGCGAAAATCTGAGCCTTGCGCACGACAGCTACGAATTTCGATACCCAGTGCACTGGCATTTCTGAAGTCCGCCATCGACAAATCACAATCTTTGAAAATCGCATCCTTCAGGATAGCGCGGCTGAAATTACACCCTTTTTGACTTTCGCGGTCATAAAACTGACAGCCGATAAACTCAGTACCGGTAAGGTCTGCGCCGGAGAAATCACAGTTATGAAACGTGCTGTTTTCTACTTTCAGCCCAGTGAAGCGGTTTCTTTCAATTTTTTCGGCAGTCAGCGCGAGTGTCATAGGGATGGACCTGTTTTTTTATACAGTGAATAAGGTCATGGTAAACGAATTTAACGTCATGGGCTACCCCGGCTAACCGGGGGCCTCTTTATTACCGCCATTGCCCGGCGGCACTGCGTTTGCACGGGCCTACGGGGCTGCGCTTAGGTTGACCCGGTAAGCGTGAGCGCCACCGGGCGTTTGGTTTTAGTGCGCGACTTTATAAACTAATTCACATGGGGATTAGCATATTATCCACGAACATCAACGCCACCCTACACAATAATTCCTACAACGATTTTTTGTTTCAGTCAGGAATTCATTATGCCGCTCTGTGCATTCAGGCTAAGAATATCAGTGTCACCATTCATAACAAATGGATATTGCTTAGGGTCGTGTATAATTATAAATATCACTACTTCGGATGATTATATGACTATCTACAGTCCAGCTTAAGTGAAATTTTATATTTACCAACCTTAGCCAGAGGCCTATGATCCGTTTTTCAATATAATGGTTAAGGGATTATAAAATGGCTATTCCAGGTAATCTGTGGCTTCACGACGATGGCGGTGCGCTTATCAAGGGGGGTTGCGACGTTAAGAACCGTGAATCCAGTATCGAATTCAAAGGCTTTCATCATAATCTTTCTACACCTACCGATAATTTCACAGGGAAACCCACGGGTAAGCGTGTTCACTCACCTATGATGATTGTGAAGGAGTTTGACTATTCCAGCCCGTATCTCTACAAAGCAGTTGCCACGGGTCAAGCTCTGGAAAAAGCTGAACTGAAGTTCTACAAGATTAATGATGCAGGTCAGGAAGTTGAATATTTCAACATCCTGTTAGAAAACGTTCGGATTGTCTCTGTCTCCCCCGCAATGGCTTCGCCAGAAGACACTAATAACAGGGGTAATCCCCCCATTTTTAACGGAGGTGATAAGTAGAATCAGTTCATGCGCTGAATATGCTGCATCGGCGTGAAGCCATTCAGTGCCATAT
>NZ_JBIGIN010000037.1:0-41590 GCF_043558715.1 Scandinavium sp. M-37 | reverse complement strand
CGGTAAAACGTGCTTTTTTCATAGAAATCTCCCCGATTCAGATTACGAGAAATTCTACTTATAAACACACCGTTTTTTCGGGGGGATTACCGCACCATATAACGGTAACTGAGGTCGTCAACGGCATTGAAAGCGCACCTTCGGATCCGTTTATCGTCAACATTGATACCAAGTTTGCCAGACCGATTCTGGACAGTGTCATCGTGCATCAGGGCGGTGACGAAATCGCACTGCTAGACGACGGGAAAACGTATGACAGTCGCCCGGTGCTGCACGGTCATGCCGAAGCCAATAGCATGGTAACTATTCGCCTCGCGACAATGGGTTCCAATGAGACTATCTATACTGGAAGTGTCATTGCCGGAGAGGATGGAAACTGGGTTTATCAGTTGAATACCCTGGAAGCCCAGAATAGCTATTCAATTACTCTCGGTGGTAAGGATGCTGCCGGGAATACTCTCGGCACCAACTCGGGGGACGAATATCATTTTCAATTCCTTTCGGGTGAACCAGTAATCTACTATTGCATTGATAATGACGCCGCAACTATACATGTTGATAATGGCGGCACTACTGATGACCGCACGCCTAAACTGGGTGGCGGCGGTATTCCCGATGCCACGGTAACTATCTACGACGGAAATAACGTTATTGGCACGACAAAGTCGGGAAGCGATGGATCGTGGTCTTTCACTCCTCCTTCCCGGCTTGGGCTGGGTGAGCATGATTTCACCATCACAATGACCGACGCCTCGGGTCACACCAGCGCGCATTCTGGTATATATGAAATTAATGTTGTGCAGGGAGGAACCCCAACACCTGAGCCAACACCTGACCCAACACCAGACCCGACGCCGAACCCGGCACCCTCAGTGCCATTGGTTATCACAACCGAAAACGGTCAGGCTTTAAGCGGTAATATAGATATTTATAATGGTGCGGTAACGTTGGCCGGAACCGGCAACCCTTCATACCCTGGTAATTCTTCCTGGCAGGCTAATGTATACTTTAATATTAATGGGCAAGAAGTACGCTACTCAACGCCAATTGATGCAAATGGTCACTGGTCAATGAGTATTACGGGCCTCAATCTCCCTAATGATGCGATACAGAGCGTTCACTTAACAGCAAGTACAGACAATGCAGGAGTGGACGGTGGTTTTTACAGCCTGACTGTTCATGAGGGGGGCCTACAGACTTTACTCGCAGTAGAGGACCTTTCTTCAACACATCACGTTATTGACGAGCACTCAGTTTCCTTACATTCAGATGCTAATCATGACGCTGCACCTTCAGCAGATACTCTGGCGCAGCCTGAACCCGGTGAGACGCAGCCTGGTCAATCTATTCACGATGCTGGGCAGGAGCCTGTTACTCTGACACTGGATCAGATCCTGAGTGAAGCGCATGACAACCTGTTTATTCAGGATGGTCATAAGCAGTTGGCGGTGACGGGTGATGCGGGTGACGTGGTTGAACTGAAAGTTGAAGATCTTGCGCATAACGCCTGGCAGGATGTTGGCCAGGTTACGGCGGGTGGTGTTCAGTATGAGGTTTACCAGCATACTGGCAGCCATGTTGAGTTACTGGTACAGCACGGTGTAGAGCTTCATCAGGTTTCATAATCTGCTGATACTCTTCAGAGACCGTCTCATTCCCGGCTCCGGTCGGAGTTAATGAAATCAATCCACACCCTGAAGGCGTAAGCTGACAGGGTGTTTTTACTTGTCGTGGATCAGTATGTCGGAAGGTCTCTAAAAGTGAATGGTTCGGTTAAGCAGGATACTTACACATCAGCGAGCATCTCGACCAGAAATCTACCGGAACCCCAGAAAGCAAAAAACCAGCCCTTAGGCTGGTTTCTTTAAATAGTGGTGCCCGGACTCGGAATCGAACCAAGGACACGGGGATTTTCAATCCCCTGCTCTACCGACTGAGCTATCCGGGCAACGGGGCGAATTAAACCCTAATCAGCGATTGGCGTCAACCCAAATCACGGAAAACTGACGCGTTTGCTTAACTTTACGGCAGTTTGCGCAGTTTCGCTGCGATTAGTCTCAGGGGGTCGCCTGTCAGGTTAATGCACCACCCGAACGGCACTGGGCAAAGCGCAAAATATCTTCAGCCAGACGCTGCGCGGTGTCCACATCCTGTTGACTGCGCTTGACCAGCAAACGGCTAAGACAGCCTTCCAGCACCAGCTCCATCTGCTTTGCAACCATCGTTGGGTCATCAATTTCAAGCTGGGTCAGCAGGTCATGAGTGAATTCATGAGCGGCACGTTTTTGCCGTTCCGCCATCTGATGAATCGGGTGCTCAGGATCCGGATAAAAGGTACAGGCAGCGATAAACAGACAGCCGGGATAGCGATGGTTGCTCACACATTCGGTTAGCGCGTTATAGCGGGCCATCAGCTTTTGTTCGCTGCTCAGTTCCTCATTCAGCATAAGCTGACGACGCCAGATATCGACTTGCTGACTCAGATAGCGCAGGACGTCATACAGAAGCGCTTCTTTATCGGGCCAGAAACGCTTCAGGGCATCGAGCTGCGTGTCGGTCGCATCGGCAACCATCTCCAGCGTTGTGTCAGCAATCCCTTTGAGTTCAAGTAATTGCAGGGCTTTTCCCAATACTTCTTCGCGTTGCACGGCTTTGTCCTCCGTTAATCCCTTTAAAAGTGTCGTTTACCGGGCCAGTTTCTGCAAATGCGCGTGAAACGCGGCGGCATCCATAAACCCGGCAACCCGCATGGCTGGGATCTCTTTTCCTGCGGGATCAAAAAACAGAATGGTCGGCAGGCCAGGAACTTGCAACTCTTTAAGCAGGGCAGCATCCTGGGCTGTGTTGCGCGTCACGTCGGCTTGCAGCAAAACGCTGTTTTTCAGCGCCTGCTGGACCTGCGGATCGCTAAAGGTGTATTTCTCAAATTCTTTACAGGCCACGCACCAGTCGGCGTACAGGTCGAGCATTACCGGTTTACCGTTCGCCCTGGCCAGCGCCTGGTTCAGCTCATCGACATTGGCGATGCGTGTGAAATTTAAGTGTGCTTGTTGCTGGGTTTGCACCCCGCCAAAAGCCCAATCCTGCAATGGGCGCACGCTAACCAGCGCCGCTGCCAGCAGAATGATTTGCACCACTCGCATCCACGGTTTGCTGGCCGTCAGACTGGTGATAAATGCCCAGCCAAAGAAGGCGATGCCGAGCATCGACCACAGCCGTAGCCCCCACACATCGCCAATAATCCGCTCAAGCAGGAACACTGGCAGGGCGAGGATCACAAAGCCAAAGGCAATTTTAACCTGCGCCATCCACGGGCCGCTTTTCGGCAACAGGCGGTTACCGAAGACGGTGACCAGAATCAGCGGTAAACCCATGCCCAGCGCGTACAAATAGAGCGTGCCGCCACCGAGCCAGAGGTTACCACTTTGCGCGATATACAGCAGGATGGCGCTGAGCGGGGCGGTGGTGCAGGGCGAGCAGATCAATCCGGCGATCGCCCCCATCACAAATACACCGCCCGCCGAACCGCCTTGCTGACGGTTGCTCATCAACGTCAGACGCGTTTGCAGCGATGAAGGCAGTTGCAGGCTGAACAAACCAAACATCGACAGCGCCAGCAGGATAAATACCGCAGAGAGGCCAATCAGCACGTAAGGATGCTGGAGCGCAGCCTGGAATTTTAGCCCAGCCGCCGCCACCACCAAACCCAGCGCGGTATAGGTCAGCGCCATGCCCTGAACATAGATAAACGCCAGCAGCAGTGCACGTCCGGTAGAAAGGCGCTGTTGACCACCGAGGACAATCCCGGAAATCAGCGGATACATCGGCAACACGCAGGGCGTAAAGGCGATGCCGATGCCGATCAGCAGTGCCCATAATGCTGAAAATGGCAGGGATGTGGTCTCAGCGGCGGTGTCGTCTTTCACCTCGGTTTGCTGTTGTGCAGCAGGCGCAGGAATGGCCTCTGAGGCTACTACTTCGCTCAGTGGCACCACTTTGGTTTCCGGCGGATAGCAGAATCCAGCCTCGGCGCAGCCTTGATAGGTAACGGTCAGGGTTGCCCCTTTGCTGGCTTCGGTAACCGTGACCGGCAGTGTGAGCTGATGGCGATAAATTTCACTTTTGCCAAAGAACTCGTCTTCATGCCACTCGCCGTCAGGCAGCTGTAAGGGGGCGACTGAGGCCTGTGCCGGGGTTACCGCTATCTGTTTGCGATAAAGATAGTAGCCGTCTTTAATTTGCCAGCTGAGGTTCAGGTCATGCGCATTCTGCTGAAAATCAAAAGCAAATGCCTGGTCGGCAGGAATAAAATTGGAGCGGCCGGGCGCGTCAAACAGCCCGGCAAAGGCCGATGTGCTGCACAGCAGCAGGATCAGCGTAATGAATCGTTGAGCCATGAGAGGTATGTGTTGTCTCCGTGGGTAACGGGTAAAACCAGCAGTTCTGGCGTTTGATACGGGTGATGTGACTTCAGGCACTCCAGCAGCTTCTGCTGATGTTCCGTGTCGGATTTCAGCAGCATCTGCACTTCATACTCTTGCTCCAGCTTGCCCTCCCAGTAGTAGAGCGACGTGGCACCCGGCAGGAGAGTGACGCAGGCGGCAAGCTTTTCAGCCAGCACTTTGGCGGCCAGATCCTGGGCCGTAGCTTCATCCGGGGCGGTACAGAGTACAACAACTGCATCAGGCAGGGTCATCTTCAACCTCGTATCGGCGAAAAAAGGCACTATAGCATGATGCGGGGGAGGGGGATGAATGCGTCGGGCCGCTGAGCAGCCCGACTTTAACTAATTTTACACCCTGGAGGGTTTAGAGGATGAAGCTGCCCAGCAGGAAGCCGAAACAGACGGCGAAGACCACGCCCATGGTGCCCGGAATAAAGAACGGATGGTTAAACACGAAGCGGCCAATGCGCGTGGTGCCGGTGTCGTCCATCTGTACCGCGGCGACAAGCGTTGGGTAGGTCGGCAGAATAAACAGGCCCGAGACGGCAGCAAACGAGGCCACGGCGGTCAGCGGCGTGACGTTCAGTGCCAATGCCATCGGCATCAATGCTTTCGCGGTGGCGGCCTGGGAATAGAGCAGCGCGGATGCGAAGAAGAAAATGACCGCCAGCAGCCACGGATGGCCCTGAATCACGGTGCCCGCGGTCTCTTTGATCCAATCGATGTTTGCCGAAACGAAGGTATCGCCCAGCCAGGCCACGCCCAAAATACAGATACAGGCGCTCATCCCGGCCTTAAAGGTGCTGGAACTGAGGATGCTGTCGGTTTCCACGTCACACAGAATGGTGGTCAGGGTGGCGACGCTGAGCATGATAATCAGGATGGCGTTGGTGGTGTTCATTAGCGGTGTGGCGACCAGCCCCAGGCTTGGGCTGTTGATGATGGCATACGCCACCACGCAGAGTACTCCGAGCAGGAACATCAGCACCGACAGTTTTGCCCGCGGTTTGATTTCCATCTGGCGTTCGCCACGCAGTTCAACCAGGCCTTCTTCCAGACGCTTGAGGTACACCGGGTCATCGGAAAGCTTAGAGTTAAACAGCATGGTAACGAGGAACGACATCAGCAACACCGCCAGCAGCGTCGATGGGATAACCACCGACAGCAGATGAATGTAGCTCACGCCGTGGCCTTCCAGCACCGAAGACATGTACACCACCGCAGCGGAGATCGGGGATGCGGTAATGGCAATCTGGGCTGCCACGACGGCGGTGGAGAGTGGACGGCAGGGCTTAATACCCTGTTCTTTTGCCACTTCGGCAATCACGGGCAGCGTCGCCAGCGAAATGTTACCGGTGCCAGCAAAAATGGTCAGGAAGTAGGTGACGACAGGCGCAAGGATGGTGATGTATTTCGGGTTCTTACGCAGCAGTTTTTCCGTTTGATTGACGAGATAGTCCAGGCCACCGGCAATTTGCATCGCCGAGATAGCCGCGATGACCGCCATGATGATGGAAATAACGTCAAACGGGATATGTCCCGGCTTGACGCCAATGATGGCCAGTACCAATACGCCTAATCCACCGGCGTAACCGATGCCAATCCCTCCGAGTCGGGCGCCAAGAAAAATCGCCGCTAATACAATGATAAGTTCGATGACTATCATGATCGCTTCCCTTGATTGTTAGATGTTGGATACTTAAATGTTATTTTTTTGATGTTCTATATAAAAAAAAGGCACGTCACTGCTGACGTGCCTCGCATGATTTTAACCTGAATTATTACTGTTCGCTTTCATCGGTAAAACGCTTCGCTTTATAGGCCGGGTGCATCAGGTTTTGTGGAGAGAAGATATCGTCCAGCTCTGCTTCGGTCAGCAGACCACGCTCCAGGACGACTTCACGCACGCTCTTCCCGGTTTCCGCACAAATTTTGCCGACGATATCGCCGTTGTGGTGACCAATAAACGGGTTGAGGTAGGTGACGATGCCGATGGAGTTATAGACGTAGCTCTCGCACACTTCTTTGTTGGCGGTAATGCCGTTGATGCATTTTTCCAGCAGGTTGTAGCAGGCGTTGGTCAGGATGTGGATAGATTCAAACATCGCCTGGCCAATCACTGGCTCCATCACGTTCAGCTGCAGCTGTCCCGCTTCAGAAGCCATGGTCACGGTGGTGTCGTTACCGATCACTTTAAAGCACACCTGGTTGACGACTTCCGGCACGACCGGGTTCACTTTGGCTGGCATGATAGACGAACCGGCCTGCAGTTCTGGCAGGTTGATTTCGTTCAGGCCAGCGCGCGGGCCGGAGGAGAGCAGGCGCAGGTCGTTACAGATTTTCGACAGTTTCACCGCCAGACGTTTCAGGGCACTGTGAACCATCACGTATGCGCCACAGTCGGAGGTGGCTTCAATCAGGTCTTCGGCAGGCACTACCGGCATGTTGGCTACTTCAGCCAGTTTCTGCACCGCCAACTGCTGATAGCCATCCGGCGTGTTCAGACGCGTCCCGATGGCGGTTGCGCCCAGGTTCACTTCGAGCAGCAGTTCGGCAGTGCGCAGCAGGTTTTTGGTTTCCTCATTCAACAGCACGTTAAACGCGTGGAATTCCTGACCGAGGGTCATCGGCACCGCGTCCTGAAGCTGGGTGCGACCCATTTTCAGTATGTCCTGGAATTCAATGGATTTCCGCTGGAAGCCATCACCTAACTGATTGATAGCGTCAATTAATTTCACCACGGAGGCATATACCGCGATACGGAAACCAGTGGGGTAAGCGTCGTTGGTCGACTGGCATCTGTTGACGTGATCGTTAGGGTTCAGATACTGATATTCCCCTTTCTGGTGTCCCATCAGCTCCAGGCCAATGTTCGCCAGCACTTCATTGGTGTTCATGTTCACCGAGGTGCCCGCGCCGCCCTGATAGACGTCGACCGGGAACTGGTCCATGCATTTACCGTTGTTCAGCACTTCATCACAGGCGGCAATAATGGCGTCGGCAACCCCTTTCGGGATGGTGTGCAGCTCTTTATTCGCCAGTGCGGCGGCTTTCTTCACCATGACCATCCCGCGGACAAATTCCGGGATGTCGCTGATTTTGCTGTTGCTAATGTAGAAGTTTTCAATCGCTCTCAGAGTATGGACACCATAGTAAGCGTCCGCTGGAACTTCCCTGGTACCCAACAAATCTTCTTCGATACGAATGTTGTTTAACATGTGAACCTTCTTGATTAAGCTGCTAATGAATTCACCCTACACACAGGATGAGTGGGGTCATGTGTGTTTTTTGGCCGACGATTATTTCCTTAATCGACCCGGTGCCCATGATCATATGCTGATAATAGCGAATTGCCGTAATCTGGATCACTTATTATGCGCCGATCCGCATCAGATTTATTAATCTGTGAAATGAATCACCGCATTAACCGTGCGGGGAAAAAGAGCGCTGACGCCGATTGAAAACGGCAATTTTGCCTCCATCTCCAGATCACGCGAATCGCAAACTCATTCAAACAGGCGCCGGGAGCGGCTGTTGCTCAACAGGAGAAACCAGTGCGCTGGATACCTTTTATTGCCTTTTTTTTATACGTTTATATTGAGATCTCGATATTCATTCAGGTCGCGCATGTATTGGGCGTACTGCTGACTCTGATTCTGGTGATCTTCACCTCGATTATCGGGATGTCGCTGGTACGTAACCAGGGCTTCAAAAACCTCGTGATGATGCAGCAGAAGATGCAGGCAGGTGAAAGCCCGGCGGCAGAGATGATCAAAAGCGTGTCGCTGATTATCTCCGGTCTGTTGTTGATTTTACCGGGCTTCTTTACCGATTTCCTCGGTCTGTTACTGCTGTTGCCGCCGGTGCAAAAACACCTGACGCTCAAACTGATGCCGCATCTGCGCTTCGTGCGTACGCCTGGCGGCGGGTTTACCGCCGGTAATACAGGTGGGGATACTTTCGAAGGGGAATACCAGCGCAAGGACCAGGAGCGCGACCGTCTGGAAGACAAAGACGATCGCTAATGAATTGTGCCCGGCGACATTGCGTTCGCCGGGTGTCAAATTAAGCGTGGACTCTGCCGCGCTTGGGCAAAAACAGCCACAGTGCCGCCAGCATAATAATGGCGTACAGACTTTTCAGGCCAAGCATTGCCATTAAAAGCACGCACAACACCCCGCCAATCACCGCCAAAACTCTATATCGCCCTTTCAACAGACGGCAACCGGCCAGCATACACAGCAAATAAATCATGATGAAAATGCCGTTGGCATAGACGATCAGCGCTTGCAGATTAATGCTCAATGTATAAATGCCCAGGGTACTCAGCACGCAGCAGCCCAGTACCGCATTGAGTGCATTAATCGGCAATCGGCGGGGCGAAAGCTGCGCCAGCCGGCTGTCAGGCCGATACTGTGCCTGCGACCACACCATGCTGGCGAAGCTCTGAATATAGATATTCAGGCTCGCGAAGCAGGCCAGAAAACCCACCACGCTAGCAATCCATAATGCTTTCACGCCGAACAACGTCACCACGATGGACGGCAATGACGCCGCGGCGGCTTTCTCTGCCCCGAAGGCGTGGAAATGAAGCACCAGCACGGTACAGGCCCAGTAAACCGCACCCGCTAAAAGTAGGCCAATCATCAACGCTCGCGGGAAATCACGTTCCGGTTGTTTGAATTCGGACGCCATGTGGGCGAATGCTTCCAGGCCCACGAAGCACCAGAACATCACCGACAGCGCGGCGAAAAGCTGCGAGTGGTCGACGCTGGCAATTGGCGGGAACGGAATGGCGGACAGCGTAATATCACCCGCCCACCATAGGGCCACAATCAGTGCGACAATCGCAGCTGCGACCAGCGTTTGCAGATTCGCGCTGGTGCTGGCTCCGCGAGAACCCACCCACCAGATGATGCCGAGCGTACCGAGTTCCGCCAGCAGCAGCTGTTCATCGTGCCAGCCAAACAGTGCCTGGCTAAAACCGGTGGCAATGTGCAGCGCCGCAGGCAGGCCGACCGGGATAACCGACAGAAACAGCCAGCCGGTCACCCGCTCAAGGCGCGGGCCAAACGCCATGCCGACAAAATGCGCCACGCCACCGGCGCTGGGGAAATGACGGCCTAACACTGCAAAGACAACCGCAATAGGGAAGACCAGAAGAATAAGCGCGGGCCACGCCCACAGACTGTTGTCGCCCGCGACCAGCGCACCCAGCGCCGGAACGGCAAAAACGGCGGTGCCGAGCAGCGAAGTAGACAACAGCCCCACGCCCTGCGCCAGCCCCAGCTCTTGTTTCAAACCACTCATCACATCAACCTGTTGCAAGAAAGTGAGCATCGTAGCACTTCAGGGACGAGTGGCGTTTTGTGAGAACAGCACAATCAAAAAATTTTTTTAGATTTGCCCCTTGAAGGGATACAAGGCGGCCCCCATCTCTCAGGTCACTAGCCGGTAAACCACTGCGGCCCGGCGTCACCCATAACTGATAAAGACTTTCTCAAAGGAGAGCTATCAATGAGTATTCGTCCGTTACATGATCGTGTGATCGTCAAACGTAAAGAAGTTGAATCCAAATCTGCGGGCGGCATCGTTCTGACCGGTTCAGCAGCAGGCAAATCAACTCGTGGCGAAATCATCGCTGTCGGTAAAGGCCGCATCCTGGAAAACGGTACAGTGCAGCCACTGGACGTGAAAGTGGGCGACATCGTTATTTTCAACGATGGCTACGGCGTGAAGTCCGAGAAGATCGACAACGAAGAAGTCCTGATCATGTCCGAAAGCGACATTCTGGCAATTGTTGAAGCGTAATCCACGCGCACACTGAACGAATTTGAGGAATAAAGAACATGGCAGCTAAAGACGTAAAATTCGGTAACGACGCTCGTGTGAAAATGCTGCGCGGCGTGAACGTACTGGCAGATGCAGTGAAAGTTACCCTCGGTCCTAAAGGCCGTAACGTGGTTCTGGATAAATCTTTCGGTGCACCGACCATCACCAAAGACGGTGTTTCCGTAGCACGTGAAATCGAACTGGAAGACAAGTTCGAAAACATGGGCGCGCAGATGGTTAAAGAAGTTGCCTCTAAAGCGAACGACGCTGCAGGCGACGGTACCACTACCGCAACCGTATTGGCTCAGTCCATCATCACCGAAGGTCTGAAAGCCGTTGCTGCGGGCATGAACCCAATGGATCTGAAACGCGGTATCGACAAAGCTGTTGCTGCGGCCGTTGAAGAACTGAAAACCCTGTCCGTACCGTGCTCTGACTCTAAAGCTATCGCTCAGGTAGGCACCATCTCCGCTAACTCCGACGAAACCGTGGGTAAACTCATCGCAGAAGCGATGGATAAAGTGGGCAAAGAAGGCGTTATCACCGTTGAAGACGGTACCGGTCTGCAGGACGAACTGGACGTGGTTGAAGGTATGCAGTTCGACCGTGGCTACCTGTCCCCGTACTTCATCAACAAGCCAGAAACTGGCGCGGTAGAGCTGGAAAGCCCGTTCATTCTGCTGGCTGACAAAAAAATCTCCAACATCCGCGAAATGCTGCCAGTGCTGGAAGCCGTTGCGAAAGCAGGCAAGCCGCTGGTTATCATTGCTGAAGACGTTGAAGGCGAAGCACTGGCAACGCTGGTGGTTAACACCATGCGTGGCATCGTGAAAGTGGCTGCGGTTAAAGCACCTGGCTTCGGCGACCGTCGTAAAGCTATGCTGCAGGACATCGCCACCCTGACCGGCGGTACCGTCATCTCTGAAGAGATCGGTATGGAGCTGGAAAAAGCGACTCTGGAAGACCTGGGTCAGGCGAAACGCGTTGTTATCAACAAAGACACCACCACCATCATCGATGGCGTGGGTGAAGAAGCGGCAATTCAGGGTCGTGTGACTCAGATTCGCCAGCAGATTGAAGAAGCAACCTCTGACTACGATCGTGAAAAACTGCAGGAACGTGTAGCGAAACTGGCTGGCGGCGTTGCCGTTATCAAAGTTGGCGCCGCGACTGAAGTTGAAATGAAAGAGAAGAAAGCGCGCGTTGAAGATGCCCTGCACGCAACCCGTGCTGCGGTAGAAGAAGGCGTGGTTGCTGGCGGTGGCGTTGCGCTGATCCGTGTAGCAAGCAAGCTGGGCGAACTGCGTGGCCTGAACGAAGACCAGAACGTGGGTATCAAAGTTGCGCTGCGCGCAATGGAAGCTCCACTGCGTCAGATCGTGCTGAACTGCGGTGAAGAGCCATCTGTAGTGGCTAACACCGTGAAAGCGGGCGACGGTAACTACGGTTATAACGCAGCGACCGAAGAATACGGCAACATGATCGACATGGGTATCCTGGACCCAACCAAAGTGACCCGTTCTGCACTGCAGTACGCAGCCTCTGTTGCTGGCCTGATGATCACCACCGAATGTATGGTGACTGACATGCCTAAAGGCGACGCGCCTGACTTAGGTGCTGGCGGTATGGGTGGCATGGGCGGCATGGGCGGCATGATGTAATAGCCCATTTCTTATCCTTTATTAAAGGGTAAGGATGCTCAAAAAGGACAAGCCGAAAGGCTTGTCCTTTTTTTATTTCTGTATTCATACGAAATATAGAATCAAATAATTACCGCAACATTTAACGCTGTCCATTAAATATTAATTAAAGAGCCTCGTGTTTTCTGACAATATCCGATTTTTTTAGACTATTTATGAATGATCATTCAAACTGATCATTAATTTATGAATGATCTGATTTAAAAATATTATTAGCGGGGGTGATCAGTTACTACAGATTATGCCTGTTTGTATATTGATATATTCCTAATTTTTCGATGATGCTCACTTTCAACGAGCAAAAAGATGTTTTTTTGTTCTACCATGCAATCGCTGGTTTTGAATGGGTGAAAGCAGGGAATTGAGCAACGGTTCTATTTCGTTCATTGCTGCACTTTTCTTTAGATTTTACTATGTATATAGCCAGCGGAGTCGTTTCACGACGTATGGCAAGGTAGACTTTAAATCAAAGGATAGATTGTAATGAAAAATGCTATTTCCGCGTTAAAGCGCAAAGCAAATCAATATCAAGAACTAAAAAAACAACGTGGTGTGACCTTATTGGAAATCATCATCGTTCTGGGGATTATCGGTATTATCGCAGCAGGTGTGGTAGTTCTGGCGCAACGAGCGTTCTTCACTCAAGATATTAGCGATCTTGCGGACAGTGCTAACACGATCGATGTCTCCACCGTTGACGGTTTTGGTAAGGATGGCGGATATCCTGCTGGCGGTGAAGCCGCACTTGGATTTGCTGATGAAACAGCGCTGAAAACGGATGCGTCTGGCGATATTCTGGCAACCTTGTACAAGATGGGAAAAATTTCCAATTCTGAAGCCCGAAACAGTATCTCTGGTGACTACTTTGTCATCCAGGGGGTACCGACTGTCGCCGACGCAACAGACCTGAAAGGGTTTGTTCTCAGTGTTAATGGCCTGGATATGGAACAATGTCGTGCATTACTTGGACAGGTTGCAGGTGACTGGGAATATGTTGAAGTGACCACAGCTGCTTCCGGCGCAGCCCCTACGCTGCCAACATCTCTCGATGTGGAAACAGCCGCAATCCCTGCCGCGGGTACCATTTTACCGCTTAACACCGTGGGTGTTCTGAAAAGTCTGGCGGTATCAACAAACCGCGATCTGAATAGTGCAGACTATGCAATGGCCTGTGCTGATTCCAGCACAAACGCCATTAACTTAGGTAGCCGTTAATATTTTACCGTAAGCCTGATACAAACGCCTCCTTTTGGGGGCGTTATTTGTATGCCGAATAGCATGGTAAGTGAAATGTCGCTAACGAAAAAGAGTAAGGGTTTTACGTTGCTCGAAATGATTATCGTCATGGGCATCATGGGGATTATTCTTGCCACGATAACGGTATACAAAAAAAGACAAATAGAGGCCGTAGGTAGGCAAAATCTGGCGAATGTGGTCGTTGGGGATATCTATGGTTTGCTAACCTTTGCTAATGAGGATGTCATTGGTGTCGATGAAAATGGTGATGGCCATGCTGACGTTCTTAGTCTTGATAATCCGCTTTATGATAAAAAGTATGTTCCCAATGGTGACCTTAAAAACAAAACCTACAGCCAGCGCGTATCCAACATCGCCCTTACGGATGAGATAGATAATTCAGGTAATTATATTCAGTGGGATAATAGTAAGGCGCGTGGATATTTCACCAGCAAATCCTGTAAGAATGGGAATAACAGTGTCGCGGAAGGAACATTTTTCAAAGAGTATCTCTCCTGCAACCAACCCACGAACAGTAGTCAACGGGCTCTGGTATTAGAGCGTGTGGACATGGTAGGCGATGAACAGACGCACTCCATCGATCGTATCGATTTTATTGTTGCTTATAATCCTGGCCCCACCAAAAGCAGCGACGTGCAGAAATTTTCTATTGAAAACTACACCACTGCGTTTAGTGAAGCTTTTGCTCACTATGGCCTGGTCTATTCTCGTGCCGACATGATTTATCGTTCTACGGCGATGAGTAGTACAGCCAACAATTATGGTAAGAACTGGACGTTGCTCAAACTAAAAGGGGCTGCATCTGAAGATGATGCGATTGCCTTTGGTAGCATGGCTTCGCATATGGATGAAGTTGCATTGAACATGCAGCAACTCGGTATTCGCTTCAGCTTTGCTGCGGGGGTGGGGAAATACCTGAAGTCTGATGGTTCCGTGGGCGCTGATAATCTCTGCTGGAATTCAACGGCAGGCACGATGACTCACTGCCTCAAAGTCAATGAAGGCACTAGCGGTGCGGATAGCAAAGGGCGAAATGATGAAGATGGCGTAATGCATTTAACCGCTGAAACGACGGATCCCGCAGATAAAGACCATACGGTGACCGGTACGTTAATGGCAAATGTGGTCTTCGAAGGCGAGGTATTTAACGCCCAAACGGGTAAGTTTGAACAAGCGTTAATGACTAACCCTGTGATCACCTACGAATCTTTTGGCAACACTAAGGGTAGCAACAGTGTAGTGATTGACGATCCCGAAAGCTATACAGCAGATGTGGCTGATGAACCGGGGAGCATTCAATTACCCGTACAGCCTTGCCCAACGCTACCTCCCGATCCTGATAACCCCAATCTATCAACTAAGAAAGCGTTAATGCCAAGAATGGTCGCCGCTATATCTTCTATCGTCGCAGATGCAGGGAAGAGTGAGAGCAGTGACGGATCGACGGCGAATGATAGTGATTTTGCCGATTTTATTAACAGTGGTGAAAACAGAACTGCCGCAAAAGGATTATTAGATCATCTCAGCGGCGTGGCAATTCAAGTAAACCTCGAGAAACCGAGCACGATTCAAGATGATTATAAAGGTGCTTATTGGATCATCAGCGCGACGACGGGTGTCTACGATAATGCTAGTGGTCAAGCAGTAAGCGTGATTAACCCCAGCTCACTTTCAGTCGTGTTGACCTCATGGTGTAGTTCAATTCCACAACCTGACTGGGAGGATGGTGGGAAGGGAGCGAGGCCACCAAAGATAAGTCCTTAATCAGGTATTTGGAGAGTTATTTTTCGTTAAATTTTAGGATGAAATTAAATGAAGGTTAAAATAATGCCCCTCGTGTGGGCTATTACCCTGGTAATGATTCCGACGGCGCAGGCGTTGGTCAATGCCGAACCACAATTGAAAGGTGAGTCAACATCGGTCTTGGTTGCCCAGCAGGAGTCCAAACCTGTAGCGATAGCCGCAACCCCGTCAGCTGATGCGGTAACGTCGGGCAATAAACCCTCTACGTCCTATCTCACTCAGCCCCTACCGGGTGCAATGTCTTTAGCGCGTCCGGAGCAAGGGGCCAGCTCAACAATACCGGTTACATCGGCTAAGCCTGAGCATAAAGCTATAACGACAACAACCGTGAAGGTTCCTGTAGCCGATGCAGTAAAACCTGTCAGTCAGACTTCAACTTCATCCCTCGCTAAACCGGTTGCCAAAAAAGTCGTCATTGCTGCGGTACCTGTACCAGTGGCCATTAAGCCCTCATCTGCTACAACACCTGTTACCTATGCACCCGCCAGTGGCAAAAAATCGCAGAATCCATTTACGAATACTTCGCCCATTTATTCCGCTCCACCCCCTGCCTCTGTCACGCTGGTGCTAAATAGCGGGAATTTACTTAGCCAGGATATCAAGACGTGGGCAGAAAGGTCAGGATTTAAACTGCTGTGGAGAAGCAAGAGTGATTACCTTATATACAGCCCAATTGTTTTAACGGGCAAAGATAATGATGAAGTGTTAGCTGCGTTAGGCAAACTTTTTGCTTCTGAGAATTATGGCTTGATCATAAAAAACTATCAGAAGAATCATGTTTTACTTATTGATGATATGTAACGGATAATTTTCAGGGAGGGTGGTATGAAAATAAAAATAGTTGTCTGTCTATTACTTTTATTGCTGCAGGGGTGTACTCAGGAATTTGAGAAAGAGTATGGTCGCTCGCAGGTTAAGGAATCATTGCCTGGGGCTAAAAGTGCGGATCAGATGAAAGCGCAGCCCTATATTAAATATGATGAGGCCTATTTAGGTAAGCGGGTTGACTATAGCGCTAAGCGACAGAGTCTGCTGGCAAAGAATGTGACAATCAACTCTTATGAGCCCGCTGATATTAATACCGTCCTTGATGTTGTTCTTGCCCAAACTGGTGTTAGCCATCGGGTTAATAATAGGGTGCCCGGAGGGAAAAATGATGAAACGATAAGCCTGGGTAATCATAGCGTCAGTTTCAATGGTACATTTGATGAGTTTATGCGTTACATTTCCGCATTATATGATGTCAATACCGTTTTAGATGAGAATGATATTCTCACCGTCAGCGCCTATGGCGTTTACGCCATTAAACTTGATTATTATGGTGAGGATAGCAAATATGAGGCCAAGCTAGAACTCTCTAATGACGGAGTAGAGGGCGGTGGATTGACCGGAAAATCGGAAACCAAATTTGAGTCATCTTTTTGGGATGACGTGGAGGATATGGCGAAGAATTATGTCTCCAGTGGATTGTATAGCATTTTTAAAGATGCTTCGACAATTACTATGACTGGCAGGCCGTCTGAATATAACGCGTTAAATAATGTATTAAAAAGATATCAAGGTGATAACAATCGCCAGTTTGTTGTTTCATATAAGATATTCACCCTCGATAACAATAAAATGAAAGAATACGGGGCTGGGTTGAATATGAACTACACGGATGGGGGCAGCAGTGTCGTCATTGATAGCCAAGAATTGATGGGGATGTTAGGAGGCGGGGCCAGCGTGGCCTTAGGCACCGATCGTGCATTTAGTGTGGATGCAAAGCTCAATGCCCTCTATCAGCTTACCGGCAGTAAAGTTTTACAAAGCGGTTCGTTTGTAACGCGTAATAACACACCTATTCCTTTGAATATGACCAACTCCCAATACTATGTCTCAGGTCGTACCCGTACAGTAAATAACGATACCGGTGAAGAAGATATTGAAGTTGAAACTTCGGAAATTGTTACTGGTACTAGTTTTATTATTACGCCGAGAGTGATGACTGATGGACGGGTAGAGGTCACAAGTGGATTTACCAAAAGCCAGCTTAATTCGATTGATACTTTTGATACCGTCCAGCTGCCCAATGTGACAACGACAGAAATGTTTAACTCTGCTGCGATTGATGCCGGGAATTTATTGATGGTAGCGAGATATGAAGCACAAATCTCAACCGAAGATTCCCAGTATCAGGTTTTAGGGTATGGCGATAATAAAGCCGATGGCGAAATCACTATCGTCATGGTTGTGGGTATCGACTACTACCGTGCACCGTTGAATCGTTAGTGGATGAGGTAAGCTGATGCTCAATACGCTATCGAAGAAAAATATCCTGACGGAACTTATTTGGGAATCATCGTCCCATAATGAGCGAGATGCCGGGTATGCAAAATGGATGGCCGCTATCCGTCGTAGCCATCGAATGTATGTCTACATTGCCAATGATGATGCGAGCCAGGTAGATATACAAAAGCTGGTTGGCTATTCAGACAATACCTCGCCTGGATGTGAGCCTTTTGCAGTACATCTACGTAATTTATTAGGGGATGGTATCTATTATGTCAGGTTGGCAGAGAACCAGTATTATTTCTTGATTGTTTGTAATGGGGTAATTGTCAGCGGGACGGATTGTATCGTCAGTGAGGCGTTCTTTAATGAAATGCTTAACCAGCTGCCTGACTCACGGTTTTCTGCACTTAACATTAGTGAAGTGACTGCTGCGCAATTCGAAAGGATCATTGAATCCTGCGAAGCGAAACAGCTGATTTATAAAAGGAAGCAGCGCCTGTTCTGGGTCGGCGTGGGGGTTGGGGTGTTGGTTTTACTGATCGCTTCAGCTATTTTTCTGTATAGCATAATAGCAGGTTAATTTATGATTAAGGGCTTACAGCTTCGGAAAAATACAAAACCCATGTCAAGAACAAAGATAGTGGGTATTGTTATCCTTATTATATCGTTACTAACGACTGCCGGTTCTGGAGGGTGGTATTACTTTGTCCATAAGCCAGCGTTAGCCGTTGCCGAAATGAAACGTCAGCAAGATGAGCAGCTATCGCGAGATATCAAAGAAGTTGATGATTTTTATTTGACATCTTTGTCGGGAGGTAGCATCCAAAGCCTGATCTCATTATTGACTGAGATAGTTGCGAGTTATGAGTTATTGAATAAGTTTAGTTACACCAATGAAACATTTGTTTGTGACTCACGTACCTGCTCCTTTAATTATCAGCTTGGAAAGAATGGCACTTTTTCTGTAATACAAAAAAGATTTTGGGGAGAGAGTTACAGTTCTAATTTTTCAACTAAAGGGTTTGATTTTACCGGTATTAAATCTGGGCTGAATAATAATGATGTGCTTGTGCAATATAAGAAAAAAAACAATAACGAGTTGAAGTATCCATGCGGAGATGTACTAAGTTACATTTACTCCTGGAATACAATAATGGCGCGCGAATGGGAAATTAAAATAGATTCGCCACCGTCCTCAAAGGTGCTTGCAAAGGAGAAAGCACTTGCTTTAAAAGGTAGAGCTACATTATTTAAATTTAACTTCATAAAATGGTCAATGAAGTTTCCTAAATTAGATCCTAAGGATAATAGTAAATTACTCTATCTGGCAAGTCTCTTTGGGCGTCAGGCATATAGTGATGCTTTTATTGTCCAAAAAATTGATAGTGTGAAAGCAAAAAAAATATCGGGAGTCATTGTATGCAAAAGTGGAATTTAAGAGTAGCTATTATGTTATTGATGGCCGTTTTGTCTTCAGCAGGTATTGCTGATGACAGTACAGTCAGTGGCGAGCCGGAAATTGTACCTGCGCCCATTCAGGATCATATTTCAAAAATCGTTGAGGAAGATTTTTCCTATAATCAGACGCAGCGTCGTCTATCGCAGGAAGTTGAACTGGCGAAGTTGCGTCTTGAAATGGCAAAACTTAAAAGTGAGGCCGCAGAGTTAGTCACGTCACCCTTGTTGACGCCGTACCCCGCACCCGCTGCTACAGATGGTAAGGATAAAAAAATTCCTGCAGTGACGCAATTTAGTGGTGAGCCTAAAATTCTGATGCTTTCACAACTGGCAGGTATTACACGTGCCGCGATCTCAATTGGTGATAAAACGATCTTTGTTCGCCCCGGTGAAATATTTCTGGCAAATGGGAAGGAGTATACCGTTCAACAAGGGAGTGGCATCAAGAATGCCATTGTCAAGGAAGTGCTGCGGTGAGCGTCGATTTTGTTCGGTTAACGGAAGAGGCCATCCATAATGGCGAGTGGACTTTTTCCGAAATAGAAGAGCGCATGCTCATTGGACGACTGGGTGAGCAGGATTATCTCGTTTCACAACGTTCGTTGATTGATGAATTACATATTCTTCAGTATGAGCTTCGCAAGCTAAGCGATGTTTATCGACATAATGTGGTGGGGGTCGCTGGTGTTAATGAGGCTGTTTATTTTAAGGTTTTTGAGCTTGTCTCACTGCAAAAGCAACGGCGGGTTGCTCTGGACATTAGCGAAACGCAAAAAGAGTTGGAGTCGATTTTACTGGATGCAGTGAAAATGGGGGCAAGTGACCTGCATATCACGCGTAATGATATCGTTGCTCAGTTTGAAGTTCGGGTGAATGGGCTATTGATACCGATGATGCAAATGCCTTCCAGCAAGTGTGATGAGCTGGTGTTTGTACTGTATAACGTGCAGGCCACCACGCGGGACACCACCTGGAACCGGACCATTCCCCAAAGTGCAAACATCCTCTATACCTTAAATAAACGCAGTTTTCGTTTTCGCTACGCTCATTTCCCTGTTTTTGGCGAAACCGCGGATTGCTACCACGCAGTATTGCGTATCATCCCGGCCGGGATGGCGAAAGGTTCTGTTGCCAATCTGGATAAGCTGGGTATCTCTTCAGAAGAATTAGACGACCTGAAGAAAATTCTTAGTAACCCTTATGGCGCTTATATTATTGCTGGCACTACCGGTTCAGGAAAATCAACGACCCTGAAAAATCTGATGGAGTGGTTGCAGATTAATCGCTACGGGGACAGAGGTTGTTTTTTAACCGTTGAAGACCCGGTTGAATATCAAATCTACGGTGCTAAACAGAGTTCAGTCTTAAGCACCGATGGCGGTGGTTTCCACTCAGCGATCAAATCCGCGTTGCGTCGTGATCCTGATGTCCTGATGGTTGGGGAAATTCGCGATAACATATCCGCTAATGCTCTGGCAGGGGCCGTTGAAAGTGGTCACTACTGCTTTACCACCGTGCACGCCGGGAATATTGTCTCATTGCTTCAGCGTTTATCGGCGATGGGGATCACCAAAGACAAATTATCCACACCGGGTTTTGTTGCAGGGCTTCAGTGCCAGAAACTGGTGCCTGTTATCTGCGTGCACTGCCGTAAGCCTATCGAGATAAGCTTTGGTGGGCAGTCCGTGAATCTGTATGAACAAAATGAGTCGGGTTGCGATAGTTGTAAACGTACAGGAATTAGCGGTAGGCAACTGGTTATGGAATATATGCGCCCTACCTATGATGAAATGGAAGCCATCTCCAGAGAAGCCTGGCTGCAGGTTTATACGTTCTGGCGAAAAAAACGCATCACTGCACCGGGCATTAGTGAAGGGTTTGAAATCAAAGAAAAAGTCTTTGCTGAAGTCTTACGTGGACGCGTTTGTGCCACGTGGTTTTCCATGGAATTTGGCGATATAGAACAGGGCGATATGGAGGTGATCCTTGGCAAAATTCAGTAAAAAACAACGACTTTATTTATATAAATTCTGTGCCGATATGATTGCAACCGACCTGCCACTTTATGATTCATTAATTAAATTGCAGCATGAAGGCAAGAGTTTATTAGGGAGTGGTTTTGCCCAGAAAGTGGGACTTCTCACTAAAAACATGGAGGCCGGACTGACCGGGGCTTCCATTGCCATTATCTTCGAAGGATTGGTCCCACAAAGTGAGCTCAGCGTGATTAATGCCGCTGAGCAAAGTGGGAGCCTGGCAGATGGATTTATGACGCTTGTGAATGTTATAACTTACAATAGCGAGCTCAAAAGTAAAATACTGTCCTCGGTCACATTCCCTATTATAATGTTTATTATTTCTCTGGTTGTAATTTCAGGCTATGCGCTAAAAGTCTTCCCCGCGTTTGAAAGTGTGGTTCCTGTGAGTAAATGGCCAAAAGTAACACAGGTCTTGTATACTTTCGGACAAGCGCTGGCGGCTGGATTATGGATGTATATATTAGCGTGGGTTGTTTTTGCGGTGATAATTATAAAGTTATTGCTGACGAATCTTTGTGGTCCTTTAAGAAATAAAGTTGTTGATCGCATTCTCCCCTTCTCGACATATAAGCAAATCGCAGCGTCAATTTTTCTTAATAACCTGGCGTTAATGTTGAAAAATAACATTCCACTTAATGATGGTTTGGCTATTATCTTATTGAACTCAAATAAATGGTTAAGATCGCATATTAATGCTATGCGTGAGAACATGGCGACAGGAATGGGTTATGGGGATGCGCTTAATACTGGGTTGTTTGGTGCGGAAACATTGCTGAATATCAGTCTCTATGCCGGACTTCCTTCGTTTAATGAGGTGCTAAACTCAGTTTCCAACAAGTCGAGGGAAAATGTGAGGTCATATATCCTCAAGCTATCTGGTGTATTGAAGTCGCTGTCGACTTTAGTGCTCGGTGGGAGCGTTATTTGGGTTTTCGCCGCGCTATTTTCGCTTTCAGATACGCTTGGGAAAATGGGGTCGAGTGGATCGTTTTAAAAAGGAAACAGGATGAATAGGTTAAGCGCGAATAGATTTTTCTTTTTGCTAATCCTCAGTTCGTTGCCGTTCAGCACGCTTCATGCCAGTAGCCCGAAAGGAGGCGTATTTAACTTCGCCGAAATTGATAATAGCGGAGGTAGTACGGACCCGTTAGATATGCCATTGGCTTTACCCATTGCTAATTTTTTTGGCTATACCCGAGATGGCAATAAATACTCTTACACAGCAAAAAACTCTCTGCCTATTGCGATAAATATTATGTATATTGAGTCCTCATTGGGCCATATACCTGATTCACAGCTACCGCCGATCACAGATGATAATTTCGATTTTTCAGAGCATTATATGCATTACGACGCTGACGAAAGGTACAGTTGGGTGAGCGGCGGTAGAGAAGGCGACTGGAGTTTACCCATTATCAACGCAAAACCCCATGTTCCAGGGGATGCTGTCCCGGTTATCACTGCATGTTCTGGCTCGTATGAAACAGCCAAAGAATCGCTTTATAACTGCCGCCCCACATCAACGACTTCAACACAGAAACTTTCTGCCTATAATAACCTGTTAAACCTTGCAACCAGTCAGAATAAACCATTGTGGGTCGGGTCTATTGTTTTTCCGACTGCTTCTGACGGGCCTGAAGGCAATACCAGTAACACAGCTATCGGGGGGGAAGGCCAGGAATTAGTTGTTTACCTCCCGCATCGCCATATGTCGTTAATCCATCTCGAAGCTATTCTTCTGGGTGATGCAAAAGGGAGCGACCAACGTCTTGCTGCCTGGACGCTTAAAAGTGATGACGGTGAACATTTTATACCCTATATGTCGTCGTTTGATGATGTTGGTGGACCCGCATTTGTCTCGACGGGGAAAGATACGGCTAATAATTCCAAGACAGCCGGTGTATATATAATTCCCTATTACATGAACGACCGCATGCGTATTCTTGATATTGCGGCAATTCATACGCGGTTGGTTGGTGGCGTTGAATGGTCGGGAATGTGGAACGGGCGTAATGCGACGGGTTCTGGTCAGGGTATATGGGGGAGTAATGTATTTACCTGTTTCAATGGGCAAAAAGGTTCGGTGGATGATTACACCGATTTGGAGCATTTCCAGGAACCTTCCATAAAAGGGATTAGCCCTTCTAAAGGGGTAGATATATATGTTCCTGAAGGGCAGAAAGGTTTTACGATTGCGCAGTTTTTTAGCATTATGGGCTACCCGCCACCAACCGAAGATAATGCTTATATCTGTGACACGAAAGGCACGCAATTATTTTCTGCTCAAGTTGAGTATGGACTTGTTGGACCTGAAGTTAATGATTTTTCATATTTTATGGAACTCAAAAAGGACATTACGCTTAAACAGTAATCGTTCAAGTGATATGAACTGTTTCAGGACGTCGTCAAGGGACTGAATTATGTATACATTTTATTTGTGGTTTTACCCGGTAATGGCAGCAATATTGGGTTTATTTATCGGTAGTTTCCTTAACGTGCTGATCTATCGTCTGCCACTCATGCTATACGCACAAAGCAACGCTGATGCTGATGGCGTGAACCTATGGTGGCCACCTTCGCACTGCCCCGAGTGTGGAGTACCGGTGTGGCGTCGCGATAATATCCCGGTCTTAAGTTGGCTTTGGCTTAAAGGGAAGTGCCGTCACTGCCATTGCGCTATTTCTGCACGCTATCTTATCTCGGAGTTAGTGTGTGGCCTTGTTTTCACCTTACTGACAATCCTGGCGTGGCCGCAATACAACGAAATTCAGATCGCGAGCTTTTGCCTCTTTTTTTGCTTGCTTTATAGCCTGTCAGCGATCGACTTCCAGCACCTGTTGCTGCCAGATACCCTGGTCTTTTTACTGTTGTGGAGCGGCCTGGCTTGCTCGGTTACGGGAATAATTGATATCAAACCGAGATCGGCTATTTATGGCGTTATTGTGGCGTGGCTGTTGATTTACAGCGTGATGGCGTTGTATGCGAAAATACGTGGACGAGAAGGATTAGGCAACGGCGATGTCAAACTCATTGCGGCTATCTCCGCATGGCTGGGGGTTGAACAACTTCCGGCATTAATCATTCTCTCATCGGTCTTCGGTATTATTCTGTATCTGTTTTTCCTGCGATCCAATATGCGTCGTTCAATTGATGAGGATAATTCAGACTCGCCAACATCTTACATCCCCTTTGGCCCCGCGATTTCACTTTCAGCGATGGTGATATTTTATACGGGATTGTACTGAACCATGCGCCGTCTAATCTATGGAGCCTGTTTACTGTCACCGCTCACAGCATGGGCAAGTAATCAGGCGGGCTTTACCCTGGCGCTGGTGAGTATTGGCCAACTGTCAGTGGTCGCTACCGAGGCGATTTTTACCCGTACACTGTTGATGAGAGAAAAAGAAGAGACGCCTCAACTGACACAGACGGCCGGAGCGACTTATCCTCGTTTTCTCGCACCATTAGCTATCCCGCTGCGTGTGACTTCGTCCTTTAGTTTTCGATATCACCCTGTAACGCATCGCTTTGCTCAGCATGAGGGAACTGATTATGCTGCCCCGCGTTTGACACCAGTATTGGCGAGTGAAGTGGGAATAGTGGTGGAGGCGGACGCCCATCCGTTCGCGGGTAATTATGTGGTTCTACAGCATCCTGGCGGTTGGCGTAGCCGCTATCTACATCTGGATAAAATTATTGTCACTGTGGGGCAGAAGGTGGCGAGAGGCAATTTGATTGCGTTGTCGGGCAATACCGGCCGCAGCACCGGCCCGCATCTGCATTTTGAACTCTCCTGGCGGGGACATCTGGTCGATGGGGAAAAATACCTCTCATCTTCAGCCCATTATGCAAATATTCCCTCACAGCAAGCCATCCTTCCTGAGCCGAAACCCGCCCTGCCTAAAGTGATTATGATCGCGGAAATAGCGGGAAAGAAAAAAGTTATCATTAAGTATCAAGGTAAAACGGTATTTGCCAGCCCGAATCAGACCGTGTTCGGCACCTATAAAGTGGTCATGCAAAGCGGACGTTATCGGTTACAGAATATGACGCCTACGGGTTAATGTTTTCGTTCCCTGGATAACTCTGGTATAAGATTTGTCAGGACTAAAAGGTCAACTTTATGATCACGAGGAACAACATGCGTATCAACGTTTCAACAGGAATGGTTGCCGTTGCCCTGCTGCTGGCTGGCTGCAGTTCCAGCAATGATTTGACCGCAGGCGGGCAGAATGTTCGCTTTGTTGAAGATAAACCGGGCGCTGAATGCCAGCTGGTTGGCACCGCAACGGGCAAGCAGAGTAACTGGCTCTCTGGTCAGCACGGCGAAGAGGGCGGCTCTATGCGTGGTGCGGCCAATGCGCTGCGCAATCAGGCAGCAGAATTGGGCGGGAACGTTATTTACGGCGTAAGCAGCCCGACTCAAGGGATGCTCTCCAGCTTTGTTCCGACCGATAGCGAAATGATCGGCCAGGTTTATAAGTGCCCTAACTGATTTCTCAGTGGCTAATACGCCCTCATTGTTGAGGGCGTTTTGTTATTTTGCAGTCTTTTGCCATAGCGCATGAATTGCGCGTAAGCAGTGCTCGCGTGGCAGGTGATCCGCCCCGGATGCCAGCGTGCTCACTGAAACCTGACACGAAATTCCTTCCAGCTTTTTCAGCCGTGGGCTAAACGCCAGTAGCCGTTGGGCAATCGCTTTATTATCTTCACGATTCCGTGATTTCACCACCGTGCCGTATGCCTGCTGTTCACCCTGCTCATCCGTATAGTGATAAACCAGTACCAGCGTTTCGCTAAACAGTGCGAGCTTCCATGCTGGATGCTGATACGTATCATATTCCAGTTCGCCACCCGGCTTTATCTGCGCATCGTATAGCGGTAAAAAATCCAATAAAGAGGCCAGACGCAGCGATAGCGGATGCATTCCCGCATTATTGATAGCGTGGGTAATCGCATTAATGATTAAGGCGATTTGTGCATCCTCAATTATCAGCAACACGGTATTGCCGCCCTGAAGCGTCAACGTCAGCTGCAATTCATTTTTACGCTTATTAAGCGGTTCAATTTTCTCAACGCGTTGACGTACGTCCGCCTGCAGCAGTTCACTTTGGGTCAAGGCGGGAATATTCGTTTGCAGCGCTGCCGTGGCGGCGTCCTGCTGCTGTTTGAAGCGGGCTTTTTGTTTGCTGCTACCCAAATGCTGCAGGTGCAGGCGATATTCGAAACAGATCAACAAATCGCGGAGTGCTAACGCGGGAAGTAGCAGCAACTGCTGCTCGTTATGCTGGTTTATTTTTAGCGCCAGCGCCAAAAATTGTTCGCCGTGGCGAATGACGCCGGTATTCATGCCGGTGAGGATTGCGCTCATGATGTTCTCCCTGTTTTTGCGGGGGCTAAAATAGCACTCACAGGGCGCAGGGAAGAGTCGGTTTCCGGACTTGCCACCTGCGCGAAGGGCTTCGCGCAGGTGATGTTGAAAGGTCTTAGCTCTGACGCAGCTGCAAATCGAGTGGCGTTTTGCTCGGCTCGCCGCCAATCTCACGTGCCAGTTTCGGCACCATATATCCGGAGACCCGTGTCAGCAGGTCGCGCATAATCGCCCGAGCCTCATCATCGCTCACCATAAAGTGCGCCGCACCTTGCACCTTATCGAGCACGTGCAGGTAATACGGCATCACACCTGCATCAAACAACGCATTACTGAGGTCTGCCAACGTCTGCGCATTATCGTTCACCCCGCGCAGCAGGACGCTCTGGTTAAGCAGCGTTACGCCCGCCATTTTAAGCTTGCGCATCGCCAGCCGAAATTCATTATCAATTTCCTGAGCGTGATTAACGTGATTCACCAGCAGAATTTGCAGCGATGAATGAGCGAAACGTTCCGTCAGCCCATCGGTAATACGTGCCGGGATGACAATCGGTAAACGGCTGTGGATACGTAGGCGTTTGATATGCGGGATCGCTTCCAGGGCGTCCAGCAGCCAGGTCAGCTCATGATCTTTGGCCATCAGAGGATCGCCCCCAGAGAAGATTATCTCATCGAGTTCCGGATGGGCTGCGATGTAATCCAGCGCCACCTGCCAGTTACGCTTATTGCCCTGGTTATCGGCATACGGGAAATGACGACGGAAGCAGTAACGGCAGTTCACCGCACAGCCACCTTTGACCAACAGCAGCGCCCGGTTACGGTATTTGTGCAGCAGGCCGGGCACCACGCTGTGCTGTTCCTCCAGCGGGTCAGTACTGAAACCCGGGGCGGCAACGAACTCCTGCTGCGAGGTCAGAACCTGCAGCAGCAATGGATCGCGGGGGTTACCTTTTTCCATGCGCGCGGCAAACGCCCGCGGAACTCGCAGCGGGAATAAACGTCTTGCTTCACGTCCGGCGAGCAAATTTTCATCAGCGTCTACATTTAATAGACGCAACAGTTCATCAGGATCGGTGATTACATCGGCAAGTTGCGATAACCAATCTTCTCTGGATGGGGTGTTTAGGGTTACAATATGCGCCATTTTGTGGCTTAGCTACCAGTTAACAAATTTAGAGGGCCTTATGGCGACTTATTCTAGCAACGATTTCCGTGCCGGTCTTAAAATCATGATGGACGGAGAACCGTACTCCGTTGAATCCAGCGAATTCGTAAAACCAGGCAAAGGCCAGGCGTTCGCACGCGTTAAGCTGCGTCGTCTGCTGACCGGTACTCGCGTTGAGAAAACCTTCAAATCTACCGACTCCGCTGAAGGCGCAGACGTTGTAGATATGAACCTGACTTACCTGTACAACGACGGTGAGTTCTATCACTTTATGAACAACGAAACCTTCGAGCAGCTGGCTGCCGATGAGAAAGCGGTTGGCGAAAATGCTAAATGGCTGCTGGATCAGGCTGAGTGCATCGTGACGCTGTGGGATGGCCGTCCAATCGCCGTTACCCCACCGAACTTCGTTGAGCTGGAAATCGTTGAAACCGATCCAGGCCTGAAAGGTGATACCGCAGGTACTGGCGGTAAGCCAGCAACTCTGAGCACCGGCGCGGTGGTTAAGGTTCCTCTGTTTGTACAGATCGGCGAGACGATCAAAGTGGATACCCGCTCTGGCGAATACGTTTCTCGCGTGAAGTAATTCATGCTATAAAAAGTCGGCACAGCATTGTGGCTGTGTCGATTTTTCTTCAAGGCGCAGGGATGATGAACCGTTTACTCAAACTCTTCTTTATACTGCTGTTCACCGGTACGCTGCTTTCGGGCTGCAACACTTTCCGCGGCTTCGGTCAGGACGTCCAGCATCTGGGCAACTCAATCTCGCACGCTGCAAGCTAATCCCTTCCCATCATCCTAAAATTTTGCTGTTTTCGTCCACATTGGGCGATTTTGTCTATGCTTATCTTGCTACACAAATAATACTGACTGGCAAAAAAGGATGACATTATGATTAAGAAAACCATTGCTGCGTTCTTTTCTCTCCTGGTGCTCTCTTCTGTACTTTCGGGTTGTAACACCACGAAAGGGGTAGGGCAGGATATTTCTGACGGCGGCGACGCGATTTCAGGTGCAGCGACCAAAGCTCAGAACTAAAGATGTTCGGTACGGCTCTCCGGCCGTACCGTTATTCAACGCACTCGGCTGATACGGCTGTGGGAATAAAAGGCGAAAAGCGATTTTCGACCTTTAATTTCATACGGATATTGCGTTTATAGGTATACACCGTTTTGCCGTTAATCTGCATTTCACTGGCGATCGCGTGATTGCTGGCACCCTCCATCCACAACGACAGCACTTTCTCTTCCTGACGAGTGAGCAGTGGCAGAGCGTTACGTGCCGGATTAACGATTGGTCCGCTATGCAGAATCTCAATAATACGGCGAGAGAGCGTTTCCAGCGGCGCTTTTTTAGAAATAACGTCACCGACATTTTTAAATAAGAAGGGCTCGTTCTGGAGTCGAATCAGGCGCGTACGTTGTTCACAGACGGCCAGCAGCGCGGGCAAAAAATGAGATTGCTTCAGATCGTGCTGAAAATCAGTAAAGTCAGCGATCACTAAATGCGGCTGCCAGCTTTCGACATGAGCTTTCGCCAGTAATAAGCTGTTCAGTTGAGTGACCAAAAATGATAACGAATCACCATTGACCTGCTGCAACCTTTTTTCTAACCCAAGACGGGTGAAACTGCAGCGATCAATAATCAGAATTTTATACATGCTGGGTAAATGAGTGCTTCATAGTGTGCGGATGCAAAGGGATCATGAGGCCATCATAGAGACTATTACGCTCAAATAAAAAGGCGATCTCCGCATTGAAATGCGCTCATTTCACTTAATCATCGCGGAAAATGAACTTAACGCAAATTACTTGCATCCGTGGAATCAGCGGCTAAAATAAACACTCTTCTTAACCTTGCAGGACGACCTGCAAGCGTATCGATAAAACCGGGGACGACCCCAATCTGGAGTCAAAAATGTCCTGGTTAATTCTTGTTGTGGCAGGTCTTCTTGAAGTGGTTTGGGCCGTTGGCCTGAAATATACCCACGGTTTTACCCGATTGGTGCCGAGCGTGATTACCGCGACGGCGATGATCGTCAGTGTCGCTATGCTGTCATGGGCGATGAAAACCCTACCAGTGGGCACCGCCTACGCCATCTGGACCGGGATCGGCGCGGTTGGTGCGGCTGTCACGGGTATTCTGCTGCTCGGTGAATCTGCCAGTGCCGCTCGTATTTTCAGCCTGGTGCTGATCGTCTGCGGCATCATTGGCCTGAAGCTCAGCGCGCACTAATACGTCTGCTTCACCCACACTAACTTCTGTACGGGGAAACCCTGCCGGGTCGCGATATCCAGCATCTGCTGCTTCATTTCTGCGGAAATGGTGGGCATGCGAGCGAGGATCCACAAGTAATCGCGATCCGGCCCACAGACCAACGCATGTTTATACTCTTTATCCACCGCGATAACGTTATAGCTGCCATAGAACGGGCCGATGAAGGACACCTTCAAGGCGGCCCGGTCAGGTGAGCCGGTAAAATACGCCACGCCGTCAACTTTCTGCCACATCCCTCGGTCCGGGTTATAGCCTTTATTGAGCACGTTAATGCCCTTATCGCTGCGCAGGCTATAGGTGGCGGTGACTCTCTCCAGTCCCTTTTCGAAATTATGGTCCAGACGGGCGATTTCATACCACGTGCCGAGATAACGATTGGCGTCAAACGGGGAGACGACGGTCACGCCGGGAGGCGGAACGGGATGACTACAGGCAACAACCAAAAACGCAGCAGCAACAGTCGCAATGATGGGCAGCAGACGCATGGTAATGTCCTTGCATGTTTTTTTGTAAGTGTAGAACCGGGCGGGAAAAAAGTACGAGAAGGACAAAGAAATATGCCCGGCGTGTGCCGGGCATCTCAGCTTTAAATGAAAATGACACCAACCAGAGTGATGACGGTAAGAATTGCTGCTAAACCGTAGAACACCCATTTGCCATTCGGCACATGAATTTTCAGGTCATGCATGGCGTGATGGATACGGTGCAGACCGCACCACAGCGGCAGAACAATCATCAGGAACAGGAACGCGCGGCCAACAAAACTTTGGGCAAAGGCCAGCACACGTTCGTAGCTAAAGGCGTCATGCGGAGCCAGACCGAGCGGCAGCAGAATGCCGACCAGCAGCACCATCACCGGCGCGACAATAGCGCCCCACATACCGCCTGCCCCAAACAGCCCCCAGAATACGGGTTCGTCCGAACGTTTTGGATTTGGATTGATCATCTTGTTGGTCTCCTTACCAGAACAGTGCGACAAACAGGACCACCACGGTGACCACAATCGTCACCGCCCACAGCGCTTTAATCACTGGCTCGGGCCCCATTTTTTCGCCTTTTACGATAACGTTAGCGGCTTTTGGTGCCAGTTCGAACCAGGTTTTGGTGTGCAATAAGGCCGCCGCTAAGGTGATCAGATTGAGGATAACCACAATCGGGTTTTGCAGAAAACCGACGTAACCGGCCCAGGATTCAGCCCCGTGTTTCAGTGCAAACAGCCCGTAAATCAATACGATGCTGAACCACACCGTGGGAACTGCCGTGCCTTCGCGAATCATATAGAAGCGATAGAAGGGCAGTTTTTTCCACCACGTGGAGGTCATCGGCTGTACGTAGGGTTTGCGTTTTGTCGTCATGATGCACTCCTTAGCGTGGTTTCAGGGTTGCGATAAGAAAGTCTTTCGAACTTTCCACTTTGCCCTGCTGAATGGCGGCGGCCGGATCGACATGCTTCGGACAGACTTCCGAGCAGTAGCCAACAAAAGTGCAGCTCCAGACGCCATTTTTGCCGTTCAGTTGCGCCATACGCTCCTTTTTGCCGTGGTCGCGGCTGTCTTCGTTATAACGATGCGCCAGAGTAATCGCCGCCGGGCCAATAAATTCCTTATTGAGACCAAACTGTGGGCAGGCGGCATAACACAGGCCGCAGTTGATACAGCCGGAGAACTGATGGTATTTCGCCATCTGCGCAGGGGTTTGCACGTTCGGCCCCTGATCCGGCGTGCGTGGATTGCCGATAATGTACGGCTTAATCGCTTCCAGACTTTCGATAAAGTGGGTCATGTCGACCACTAAATCACGCTCAATCGGGAAGTTAGCCAGCGCTTCAACTTTGAGGCCGTTTTCGTATTCACGCAGGAAGGTCTTACAGGCCAGCTTCGGCACCTTGTTGACCATCATGCCGCAGGAACCACAAATCGCCATGCGGCAGGACCAGCGATAGCTCAGGTCAGGGGCGAGGTTATCTTTGATATAGCCGAGCGCGTCTAACAGTGACGTTTGTTCGTCATATGGCACGTCGTAAAAC
The DNA here is from genome assembly GCF_043558715.1 of Scandinavium sp. M-37. Lineage (NCBI taxonomy): Bacteria > Pseudomonadati > Pseudomonadota > Gammaproteobacteria > Enterobacterales > Enterobacteriaceae > Scandinavium > Scandinavium sp. M-37. Next base: position 9,944 of record NZ_JBIGIN010000037.1, on the reverse strand, counting down.
GCGCTATGCGGGGCCGTGTCCACTTCCGGGTTGTAGCGCACGATCTCGACTTTCAGGTTTTTCATCTCAGCCATTCGCCTTCTCCTTCTTATCGGCCGCTTCCGCTTCTCCACCGTACATGCGTTTTGCCGGTGGCAGAGTGGTGATTTTCACGTCGCTGTAGTCGAGGCGCGTGGTGCCAGCGGCATCGCGGAAGGCGAGAGTATGCTTGAGGAAGTTCACGTCATCACGTTCGGTACAGCCTTCATCCAGACGCTGATGCGCCCCGCGAGACTCTTTACGTGCGAGTGCGGAATGCGCCATACATTCGGCAACGTTCAGGCCGTGACCCAGCTCAATGGTGTACAGCAGGTCAGTGTTGAACACGCTTGAGGTATCGGTAATGCGCACACGTTTAAAGCGTTCCTGCAGCTCCGCCAGTTTATCGATGGTTTTCTGCATCAGCTCCGGCGTGCGGTAGATGCCGCAGCCTTCTTCCATCGACAGACCCATTTCATCGCGTATTTTCGCCCAGTTTTCGCTGCCTTCCTGATTAACCAGCGCCTTGAGGCGTTTTTCAACATCGACAACTTGCGCATCCAGTGCGGCGCTGTTGGCTTCGCCTGCGGTAGAGGCGCGCTCCATCGCCCGTTCACCGGCCATGCGACCAAACACCACCAGTTCTGCCAGCGAGTTCGAACCCAGACGGTTTGCGCCGTGCAGGCCGACAGAGGAACATTCACCCACCGCAAACAGGCCTTTGATTCGGCTTTCGCACTGCTGGTCGGTTTCAATCCCGCCCATGGTGTAGTGCGCGGTAGGGCGCACCGGAATCGGGTCTTTCACCGGGTCGACACCGACGTAGGCTTTTGCCAGTTCGCAAATGAACGGTAAACGCTCCAGTAGTTTTTTCTCACCGAGGTGGCGCAGGTCCAGATAGACCACGTCGCCGCGAGGCGTGGCAATAGTGTTGCCTTTACGCCATTCGTGCCAGAACGCCTGCGATACTTTGTCGCGCGGGCCCAGCTCCATGTATTTATTTTTCGGCTCGCCGAGCGGAGTTTCCGGGCCCATGCCGTAATCCTGCAAATAGCGATAGCCGTCTTTGTTGACCAGAATACCGCCTTCGCCACGGCAGCCTTCGGTCATCAGAATGCCGGACCCCGGCAGGCCAGTAGGGTGATACTGCACGAATTCCATATCGCGCAGCGGCACGCCGTGGCTTAGCGCCATGCCCATGCCGTCACCGGTGACGATGCCGCCGTTGGTGTTGTAGCGATAAACACGTCCGGCACCGCCGGTCGCCATCACCACCGCGTTGGCGCGAATTTGAATCAGTTCGCCTTCCATCATGTTCATCGCCACGAGGCCGCGAGCCTGACCGTCATCGACCAGAATATCCAGCACGAAATGCTCGTCGAAGCGTTGAATTTGTGGGAACTGAAGCGAGGTCTGGAAGAGGGTGTGCAGCATGTGGAAGCCGGTTTTGTCCGCGGCAAACCAGGTGCGCTCGATTTTCATCCCGCCGAAGCGGCGCACGTTGACAGAACCATCCTCACGGCGACTCCACGGACAACCCCATTGCTCAAGCTGGGCCATCTCGGTAGGGCAGTGGTGAACAAAGTAATCAACAACATCCTGCTCACAGAGCCAGTCACCCCCGGCGACGGTATCGTGAAAATGGTACTCAAAGCTGTCATGGTCCTGAGCGACCGCCGCAGACCCGCCTTCGGCGGCAACGGTGTGGCTACGCATAGGATAGACTTTTGAAATCAGTGCGATTTTAGCGTTGGGATTGGCTTGCGCTGCGGCGATGGCCGCTCGTAATCCCGCTCCGCCTGCGCCTATAACGGCTAGATCGGCATGAAAGGTTTGCACGACATTCCTCCAGAATTGTTGTTATTCCGCAACATGCTTAACCAAAGGTAGTTCACCTGTTCAGCAAAGCCATTGCGAAAGCGATTCCACTGCTCCTTTATGGGTAGTGCAGTATATCCGCAAGGATGTGAGGGAAATTTGACGCGTTCGATTTTTTTGCTGATCCGTGCGGTGAATTATCATTGAAATTGATTGAGTCGGTCACGAAATCGGGCGGGTCGCGGGAAAGCGATTTTTCATCGGCCAAAATTTGTCTCATGCAGCGCTTGCGAGTAGACTTCGGGCCTTTGTTTGAATTCGGAGAGTTTTCCCATGAGCGAAACGGCCACCTGGCAGCCGAGCGCCTCCATCCCCAATCTGTTAAAACGCGCGGCCATTATGGCGGAAATCCGCCGCTTCTTTACCGACCGCGGAGTGCTTGAGGTGGAAACGCCGTGCATGAGTCAGGCGACGGTAACGGATATTCATCTGGTCCCGTTTGAGACACGTTTCGTCGGCCCCGGCCATTCTCAGGGCATCAATCTCTACATGATGACCAGCCCGGAATATCACATGAAGCGCCTGCTGGCGGCAGGATGTGGCCCGGTTTTCCAGTTGTGCAGAAGCTTCCGTAACGAAGAGATGGGGCGTCATCACAACCCGGAATTCACCATGCTGGAGTGGTATCGCCCGCATTACGACATGTACCGCCTGATCAACGAAGTCGACGATCTGCTGCAACAGGTACTGGAATGTCAGCCGGCGGAAAGCCTCTCGTATCAGCAGGCGTTTCAGCGTCATCTGGAAATCGACCCGCTGTCGGCAGATAAAACGCAGCTGCGTGAAGTGGCGGCCAAACTCGATCTCAGCAATATTGCCGATACTGAAGAAGACCGCGATACCCTGCTGCAGCTGCTGTTCATGATGGGTGTAGAGCCGCATATCGGCAAAGACCGTCCAACCTTCATCTATCACTTCCCAGCCAGCCAGGCGTCACTGGCACAGATCAGCACCGAAGATCACCGGGTGGCGGAGCGTTTTGAGGTGTATTACAAAGGTATTGAGCTGGCGAATGGTTTCCATGAACTGACCGACGCGCGCGAACAGCAGCAGCGTTTCGAGCAGGACAACCGTAAGCGTGCCGCCCGTGGTCTGCCGCAACAGCCTATCGACGTCAATCTGCTGGACGCACTGAAAGCCGGGCTGCCGGATAGTTCCGGCGTTGCACTCGGCGTTGATCGTCTGGTGATGCTGGCGCTGGGCGCAGAAAACCTGGCGGATGTGATTGCCTTTACGGTGGACCGCGCCTGAATAAGCAGTGAGTGTTTGCCCCCTCTCCGACGGGGAGAGGGCATCAGGCCGCTAAGGTCTATAAACTTCCCGCCGGGCGACGTCCCGCAGATGACAGCGTTCTCCCCGTTTTCCGACCATCCAGTGTTTCCAGACGCATCTGGAACGGTGGGAACGGCATGTCGATCCCATGCTCGCGGAAGCCCGCCAGGATCAGCTGGTGGATCTCGTGACGCAGTGGCATACGGTGACCCATTTCGGCGGCATAGATACGCAGCTCGAAAATCTGGATGCCTTGTTGCAGGTCAACGAGGAAGACTTCCGGCGCAGGAGTGTCGATAACCAGCGAGCAGCGCTCGGCGGCGGTCATCAGGATCTGCGTCACTTCTTCGCTATTAGCATCCGACGGGGCCGGAACGGTCAACACCACACGGGTGACCGAGTCTGACAGCGACCAGTTGATAAACTGCTCGGTGATAAACGCCTTGTTGGGTACGATTATCTCTTTGCGATCCCAGTCGCTGATCGTTGTCGCACGGGTGTTGATCTTGGTCACGCTGCCGGTCAAATCGCGGATCGTCACGGTATCGCCAATACGGATCGGCTTTTCGAACAGGATGATCAAGCCGGAAATAAAGTTGGCAAAGATCTCCTGCAAACCAAACCCGAGTCCGACACCGAGCGCGGCAACCAGCCATTGTAATTTCGCCCACTCAATCCCAATCATCGAGAAGCCCACCAGGCCACCGACCAGCATCAGCAGATATTTGGTGATGGTGGTGATGGCATAACCGGTGCCCGGCGTCAGGCTAAGATGCTGCAACACCGCCAGTTCAAGCAGGGCAGGGAGATTACGCACCAGCTGCGTAGTGACGATGAACACCAGAATAGCAATCAGCACCGCACCGAGCGTAATCGGCTCCAGGCTTTCCACGCCTTGCACCGTTGAGGTCACATCCCATAGGGAAATGTTCTCGAGGAAGCCAAATGCCGAATGAATTTCTGACCACAGCACAATCACCGACACCAGGGCTATCAGCATCAGAATGGACCGCACCAGCCGTAGCGACTGTGCGCTGAGCGTGTCGAGATCCACTTCACTGATATCCACTTCCGGCGACCCTTCCAGGCTCATGCTGTGGTGCGGATCTTCTTCGCCGCGCGCGCGCTGAGCCAGCATTTCTGCCCGACGATGTTTGGCCCGATCGAAGGCGATACGACGACGCTGGATAAGCATCCAACGGCGGATCACATGATAAATCACCAGCAACAGGAACCAGATCGCAACCGAGGTTTCCAGGCGCGCCAGCAAGGCTTCTGCCGTTGCCAGATAACCGACCAATGCCGCCAGAATGGCGACCAGCGGGGCACCCATTAGCAGGTTCCACAGCATTCGGTTGATCATGTTGTCGCCGTTGCCCTCTTTGTCGAGGAACAGCGGAATGCCTGCGCGTTTAAGGCTAAGGGTCACGATCGCCAGCGCGCCGCAGATCAATACGAAACAGAGCCTGCCGAGAGACGACGAGAACTCCCTGTCATGCAGATTATCAAACATGAACAGCGCCATGATCAGCGGCACGATGAGGCCAATGCTCATCAGGTAGTAGCGCATCGCGCGCGCCACGCGGTTACGTGGCCAGCCGAAGTGGGCGACAAACAGACCGTTCGGGCGGGCAAAGGCGGCGCAAATCATTACCACCCACAGCAGCGGCACGGTGGCGGTTACGCCGTTGCCAATCGCCACTGCCAGCGGATAGGGCCACGCGGCCTGTAATCCGTAGCCCAGCGTCATCCACAGCACGGGTAATGGGGAGGCAACCAGAATCGACCAGAACACGGTCCGGAGCGTGAGCCAGAAGTGATCCTGCGTGACTTTCCCCACCCGGTTGCTGGAACGCTCCAGGAAGCGTGTGAAATGTTTCCGGGAACTGATGCTGAAGCCGACGAGGATCAGCGCGGCAAACAGCGGGATCAGCGTTTCTTTGCTGGTCAGCATCATTACCGACGCTTTACCCAACTGGCTGAACGTATCGAGTGAAATCAGACGACGCAGGTCCTGGACGATTTCCAACGGCCAGGCGAAGGTAATCGGGCTGACGTCGGAGGTCCAGAACAGGTAGCGGTGCGTGGCTTCGTTTATTTCTTTCAGCGCCTCTTCCAACTGACCGTTGGCCACTTTCAGCTTGGTGAGTTCGAGGATCAGCGTATCGCCACCCTGTAACAGCGAATTGAGCAATTCGCGTTGGGTGCGCAGCTGGGCTTCAAGAATGCGTGTTTCGTCGCTGGCCAACGGCTGACCATCAGCCTGTCGAATTTCTCGTAGCTGTGGCTGTTTGCTGAGTAAATCTTCATAGCGCAGACGATGCACGCGCAGCTGCGCCATTTCGGTGTCGAGCTGCTGCGGTTTTGGCATCTCTGGCAGACGCGCAACCTGGGCACGCAGGGCTTCGCCTAACAGATTGGATGAGCCCAGCCATTGAGACTGTTCCCGCAATGTGTTGAGTGCCTGGCGGACCTGTAAGGTCTGATTGGTGGCCTGACGCTGCTGCGACGCCACCAGATCCATCCGTTGTGCCTGTTGGTTCAGCGCCTGCGATAGCTCGCGGTTTACGGCGAATTGCTTCACCAGGCTCGGCGGCAGGTTGGCGCTGTTTTCGGCCAGTAACTCGGTGCTTTCCAACGCCTTTTCCGCTTCACGCTGACGCTGGCTATTGAGTTGATTCCGCAGCGCCTGCAAATACGCATCGAGCTGTTCGCTCTGCTTCTGTGCCAGTTCTGAGCGCATACGCGCCAGTTCCTGACGATTGTTGGCAGACAGCTGTGCCAGCTCCAGTTCATCGACCTGGGCTTTCAGCTTGGCGGATTCCGCCTGCAGGCTGAGATTTTGCGCCTGTGCGGTTTTGCCCGTTGCGGTGCCGACCCGGCGTTCGACGTCGTTCAGCTGACGGCGCGCATCGGTTTGCTGTTGGGGCAGTTGACTCAGTGAATCGGCAATTTCCCGGGCGCGCTCTTGCTCCTGCTGGGCCTGACGGCTCTTCTCCAGTAGCTGGCTGCTAACCTGCAGGATCTCCTGATTCAAGGCATCGCTGGTGAGGTTTTCCGGCGCCTGACGTGGCTCATCGCGCAGATTGGTCAACTGGGAGCGCAGCGTCTGGGAAAGTTTGGGGAAGTTGTCGATGACTTGCTGATATTGCTGCGCGCGCTCAAGCGAACCTTTACGTTCCTCGAGCGCGTTCAGCGCAGACTGGAGTGCCTCAACGGCTTCAGGTTGGGCGGGCTTTGCCGCTTTTGCCTGTTCCAGTTCCTGTGATATTTGATTGGCGTCGGGGGCGCTGGCTGCGTACGCCCCCATGCTGAGGCACCAGGCCATCAGTAAAGTGATAATCAGGCGCACGTCAGCGGTCCTTCTAAAGTTAAACCTGGTCTTTGTTGGCGTCGGTCTGCGGGGCAACATCTTCAACGATAGCCACCTCATCTTCCACGATGACAACCGGCTCTGCTTCTGGTGCGGCGAACGTCTCAGTCGATACCGCCAGCGGCATACCGATTTTGGTTGCCGACAGGCTGGCGAGCTGTTCTACCAGCTGAACTTTACCTGGTGCAAACAGGTTGATCACGGTGGAACCCAGTTTGAAGCGACCCATTTCCTGACCTTTCAGCAGGGCAACAGAGCCTTCGCTTTCGCCTGTAGGCCAGGTCCAGCGTTTGATCACCCCTTCACGTGGTGGCGTAATGGTGCCAGCCCAGACGGTTTCAATGCTGCCGACGATCGTTGCGCCGACCAGAATCTGTGCCATTGGGCCAAATTCAGTATCAAACAGACAGATAACGCGTTCGTTACGGGCAAACAGGTTCGGCACGTTTTGCGCCGTCAGATGGTTGACGGAGAACAGATCGCCCGGCACATAAATCATTTCACGCAGGATACCGTTACACGGCATGTGTACACGATGATAGTCGCGTGGCGACAGATAGGTCGTCGCGAAAGAACCATTCCGGAACAGGTCTGCCATCAGGTAGTTGCCTGCCAGCAGCGCTTCCAGGCTGTAATTATGGCCTTTCGCTTGCAGGATTTTGTCGTCTTCAATTTTACCCAGCTGGCTAATAACGCCGTCTGCTGGCATCACCAGTACGCACGGATCGGTATCAATCGGGCGCACTTCATCGCGTAGCGGACGTACAAAGAAATCGTTAAAGGTGCGATAGCTGGCGGTGTCAGGCTTCTGTGCCTCTTTCATGTCCACCTTGTAGAATTTCACGAACATATCGATGACCAGTTTCGTCAACCAACCTGCTCGTTTGCTTGCGCCCCAGCCTGCGAGGCGGGTGAGCCACAGTTTAGGCAAAAGATATTGAAGCGAAAGTTTAAATGAATTTAGCAAGGTAGCCTCCAGGCCAATGGTTGTAACAGGCCCCGGGTTTCTGAGCCTTTTAAAAAAGGGGCTGATTCTATCGGCGATCAGCTTAAATGTCAGTCGTCGGTTTCAGAAAAGCTTTTACGCGATTTTACCTGCGACATACTTTCCAGAATGCGGTGATAATTTTCAAAACGCGTTTGCGCTATCTCACCTTTGGCGACCGCTTCACGAATGGCGCAGCCAGGATCGTTATCATGTTTGCAGTCGCGGTATTTGCAGTCGCCTAAGTAATTCTGGAATTCGACAAAACCGTTGAAGATTTGTTCCGGCTCAAGGTGCCAGAGACCAAACTCACGCACCCCTGGGGAGTCGATAACATCGCCGCCGTGCGGGAAATGGTATAAACGGGAAGCGGTGGTGGTGTGTTGGCCAAGCCCCGAGTTGTCAGAAACATCGTTGGTCAGAATTTCTTTTTGCAGGCCCAGCAGGTTGTTCAGCAGGCTGGATTTACCCACGCCAGACTGGCCCGCAAAGATGCTAATACGCCCGGTCAGCGCTTCTTCAAGCGGCTTCAGGCCATCTTTCTTGTGGCTGGACACCATCAGCACGGGATAGCCAATCTTGCGATAGATGTCCATCTGCGCATCAACAAACGCTCTGCCTTTGTCATCAAGAAGATCGATTTTATTCAGCACAAGCAGCGGCTCAACGTCGAGCGTCTCGCAGGCGACAAGATAGCGGTCGATAATATTAAGGGATAGCTCTGGCAAGATTGCAGACACGACGACGATCTGGTCGATATTCGCGGCAATCGGTTTTACGCCGTCGTAAAAGTCCGGACGTGTCAGGACCGACGTGCGTTCATGTACCGCTTCTACGATGCCTTTGACGTTCACGCCTTCTGCGGCGGTTTTACCCGGACGCCAGACCACGCGGTCGCCAGTCACCAGAGAACGAATGGTGCGGCGGATATTGCAGCGGTGAACGCTGCCTTCGGTGTCTTCGACGTCGGCATGCATACCGAAACGGCTTATCACAATGCCTTCAGCTTTTTCGCCAAACAGGTTGTCATCGAAATCGGGCTTCTCCGAAGTCGTTTTAAGACGGCGCTCGTGGTTGGCGTTAACCCGACGCTGCTGACCTTTGGAGAGTTTATTTTTACTCAATCGTGCTGACTCCTGGTCGCCCCTGAGGGGCAAAACCTCTATGATACACGCTATTTTAGATGAATATAGTCACTGTCGTTGTGACGCGAGAAGGGTGGAAAATAGCATGAGTGCAAATGAAAACAACCTCATTTGGATCGATCTTGAGATGACGGGCCTCGATCCCGAGCGCGATCGCATTATTGAAATCGCAACGCTAGTGACCGATGCGAACCTTAACATTTTGGCAGAAGGCCCAACCATCGCGGTGCATCAGTCCGATGCGCAGTTAGCGCTGATGGATGACTGGAACGTGCGCACCCATACCGGCAGCGGTCTGGTTGAGCGGGTACAAGCCAGCACCCAGGACGATCGTGCTGCAGAACTGGCCACTATTGAATTCCTCAAGCAGTGGGTACCGGAAGGGAAATCGCCTATTTGCGGCAACAGCATTGGCCAGGACCGTCGCTTCTTGTTCAAGTATATGCCTGAGCTGGAAGCCTACTTCCATTACCGCTACCTGGATGTCAGCACCCTGAAAGAGCTGGCGCGTCGTTGGAAACCGGAAATTCTCGACGGCTTCAAGAAACAGGGCACCCATCAGGCGATGGACGATATTCGTGAGTCAGTGGCTGAGCTGGCGTATTACCGCGAACACTTTATCAATCTGTAAGCGTTTTGCCCGGCGGCACAGGCCTGCCGGGCGCATGAGTGGGGCATTTGGTCTAAAAATCGGCTATATGATGAATATTCCATCACTTGAACTGAATTTCAAAAAAATCGCTTACAAGGGGGTTGCAGCTAAAAGGATTTCTCGTATAATGCGCCTCCCGTAACGACAGGATTTTCCGTGTTACGGCAGCACCAAATTTAATCGCAGGATTTCAGGTTGCAACAAGGCGGCGACTGAGCGAGTCCTTAGGAGCTTACTTAAGTAAGTGACTGAGGTGAGTGAAGAAAGCCAACGCAGTCGCAGCGTGAAAGACAATGATTATGCGGGAATAGCTCAGTTGGTAGAGCACGACCTTGCCAAGGTCGGGGTCGCGAGTTCGAGTCTCGTTTCCCGCTCCAAAATTTGAAAGGTATCGCAAGATACATGCACCACCCAATCGCAGGATTTCAGGTTGCGACAAGGCGGCAAGTGAACGCATCCTTATGAGCTTACTTATGTAAGTGACTAAGGTGAGTGAAAGCAGCCAACGCAGTAGCAGCATGAAAGACGAAGATTATGCGGGAATAGCTCAGTTGGTAGAGCACGACCTTGCCAAGGTCGGGGTCGCGAGTTCGAGTCTCGTTTCCCGCTCCAAAATTTGAA
>NZ_JBIGIN010000036.1:0-41636 GCF_043558715.1 Scandinavium sp. M-37 | reverse complement strand
TTATGCGGGAATAGCTCAGTTGGTAGAGCACGACCTTGCCAAGGTCGGGGTCGCGAGTTCGAGTCTCGTTTCCCGCTCCAAAATTTGAAAGTATCGCAAGATACACGCACCACCCAAGCGGGAATAGCTCAGTTGGTAGAGCACGACCTTGCCAAGGTCGGGGTCGCGAGTTCGAGTCTCGTTTCCCGCTCCAAATTTTCTTCTCTCCTCATATCTTATCCACAGCGTTAAAAGACGTTGGGGACGATTCTTGTTTTCTCTGACACATTCTTGTAAACAGACTTATCCACAGCCCTGAGACTTTCTCTGGAAATTCAAATTGATTCATAATGTGAATAATCACTTTTCAATGCATTGATATACAACGGAAAAAATAGATTTCAAAGTGTTATTGCGATCACTTGACGAATTTGTCGCCCTTGAATTTCAATGTGTTTTTATTTTTATTCACACCCTGTGAATGAATCAGGCATCTCTCGGTAAACCTTTTTCGATAACGCGAACCAGCCGTTGTTTCTGCGGTAACTGCACCTCAACGACGCAGGCATTTCGCTTCTCAATTTGCTGCGCAATCGCCCAATCTATGTGTTCGTTGAGAAGTGGGTGCTCACCTTTTCGACTTTCCAGCGCCTGTAAATTGTATTCACTCCACGGCGCATTTCCCAGGGCGACGGCGATATTCCGCAGCCAGCGAACATGCCCAATCCGCCGAATCGGCGATCCTTCGGTGACTTTCAGGAAGTGGGCTTCGCTCCAGGCAAACAACTCGACGAGCTCTGGGGCGTGCAGCGCTTTGCGCGGGCTGAAATCCTCTTCGTCCGTGAGCTGTGAATAACGATTCCATGGGCAAATCAGCTGGCAGTCGTCGCAGCCGTAGATGCGATTGCCCATCAACTTGCGAAACTCTTCCGGGATAGCGCCTTCCAGCTCGATAGTCAGATAGGAAATACAGCGACGGGCGTCGACGGTATAAGGCTCTACAATTGCGCCGGTAGGACAAATCGTCATACAGGCCACACAGCGACCACAGTTTTCTTCTACCGGTTTATCGATCGGTAACGCCAGATCGATAAGTAATTCGCCGAGGAAAAAGAATGAGCCTGCATCACGACTGAGGATAAGTGAGTGCTTACCTGTCCAACCGAGCCCGGCTTTTTCAGCGATCGGGCGCTCCAGAATAGGCGCGGAATCGACAAAAGGTCTAAAATTCAGCGAGGCACACTGCGCCTGAATCTTCTCGCCCAGCTTTTTGAGGCGATTGCGTAACAGCTTATGATAATCACGCCCGAGGGCATACCGGCTGACGTACCCCAGTGAGGGGTTTTTCAGGGTGCTGGCAAAGGCTGCGTTCGCGGGCAGATAGTTCATCCGCACGCTGATCACGCGCAGCGTACCGGGCAGGAGTTCATGAGGGCGAGCGCGCATCATGCCGTGACGCGCCATCCACTCCATCTCGCCGTGGTACTGTTTGTCCAGCCATGCCTGCAGTTGGGGTTCGCTGGCGCTGAGATCGGTATCGGTAATACCGACGTGCTGAAAGCCCAGCTCGGTGCCCCACTGTTTGATGTCTTGCGCTAATTGATTGAGATCGAGGGGCTGTGACATGACGGACCATAGAATGACGAGAAACCCCGCAAGTATACCACACACCATCTGGTCTGCGGATGGCCTGCGTCGTGCCGAAAAAGAAGCCGCTGATGCGCTGGGGCTGACGCTCTACGAATTAATGCAGCGCGCGGGCGCTGCCACGTTTGACGTCGCGTGCGACAATTTTCCTTCAGCAACACACTGGTTGATTCTCTGCGGTCATGGCAATAACGGCGGCGATGGCTACGTGGTGGCGCGTCTGGCGCAGGCGGCAGGTATAACCGTCACGCTGCTGGCACTGGAAAGCGATAAACCCTTGCCGGAAGAAGCGGCGCAAGCTCGTGAGGCCTGGTTGAATGCCGGGGGCATAATCCACGCCCCAGATATCCCCTGGCCGCAAGAGGTTGATCTGATCCTCGACGCGCTGCTTGGCACGGGGCTAACGAATGCGCCACGCGAGCCTGCCGCCAGCCTGATTGCCCGCGCCAATGCCCATTCGGCCCCAGTGATTGCGCTCGATATTCCATCCGGGTTGCTGGCCCAAACCGGCGCCACGCCGGGGGCCGTTATCCATGCCGCGCACACCCTCACCTTTATCGCCCTGAAACCGGGCTTATTAACCGGTAAGGCCCGCGACGTGACTGGCATGCTGCATCATCATGCGCTGGGTCTTGAGAGCTGGCTGAGTGCGCAAACCACATCGCTTCAACGGGTAGACGCCAGCCAACTGGAGCGCTGGCTGCCGCCGCGTCGACCTACGTCGCACAAAGGCGACCATGGCAAGGTGGTGATTATCGGGGGCGATCACGGCACCGCCGGGGCGATTCGGATGACCGGTGAGGCCGCGCTGCGGGCCGGGGCCGGATTGGTGCGAGTACTCACTCGCAGTGAAAATATCGGGCCCATTATTACCGCGCGCCCTGAATTGATGGTGCATGAACTGACCGCGCAAAGCCTCGATGAGGGTCTGGCGTGGGCGGACGTGATTGTGATTGGCCCAGGCCTTGGGCAACAGGCTTGGGGCAAACAGGCCCTGCGTAAAGTGGAGAGCGTTCGCAAGCCGATGCTCTGGGACGCCGATGCGCTGAACCTTCTGGCAATCAATCCGGATAAACGTCACAATCGCGTACTGACGCCGCATCCCGGCGAAGCCGCCCGATTGTTGAACTGCAACGTGGCAGAAATTGAAAGCGATCGCTTACTTTCTGCACAGCGTCTGGTAAAACGTTACGGAGGCGTGGTGGTGCTGAAAGGCGCCGGTACGGTTATCGCCGACGAGGCGCACGGTATCGCCATTGTTGATGCCGGCAATGCCGGTATGGCTAGCGGCGGGATGGGTGACGTGCTGTCAGGTATTATTGGCGCGTTGCTAGGCCAGCAGCTCTCACCGTATGATGCTGCCTGCGCCGGTTGTGTGGCGCATGGCGCGGCTGCCGATGTACTGACCGCGCGCAATGGAACACGTGGCATGTTGGCCACCGATCTTTTTCTCACGCTACAGCGTGTTGTTAACCCGGACGTGATTGACGTAAACCATGATAAATCGAGTGATTCCCTTACCCAATGAGCAGGCGACATTAGACCTTGGCAACCGAATTGCCGGGGCCTGCACAGGCGCAACTGTCATTTATCTCTACGGCGATTTGGGCGCCGGGAAAACCACTTTCAGCCGCGGATTTTTGCAGGCGCTGGGCCATAAAGGCAACGTCAAGAGCCCGACTTACACCCTGGTAGAGCCGTACACCCTTGAAAATTTGATGGTGTACCACTTCGATTTATACCGCCTTGCGGATCCTGAGGAGCTTGAATTCATGGGGATCCGCGACTACTTCGCTGACAATGCCATTTGCCTGGTGGAATGGCCGCAACAGGGCGCGGGTGTACTGCCTGAACCGGATGTCGAAATTCACCTGGAGTACCAGGCACAAGGGCGAGAGGCGCGCGTGACGGCAGTCTCCTCACTGGGTGAGTCTTTACTGGCACACTTAGCCAGTTAACCTGAGGGATGGCGGGATGATGTATCGCGTTAAAAGTGTGTGGTTGGTCGGCATGATGCTGTTTTGTCTTCAGGCGACGGCGGCAAGCTTATCCGATATTCAGGTGTCCAATGGCGATAAGCAGGCCCGGATCACGTTCAGTTTTATGGGCGATCCTGATTATTCCTTCTCGCAGGAAGGCAAGCGCAGCGTGGCGCTGGATATCCAACAGACAGGCGTTATCCAGGGCCTACCGCTGAATTTCAGCGGCAATAATCTGGTCAAAACTATTCGTTCCGGCACACCGAAGGACGCACAATCGTTGCGTTTGGTGGTGGATTTAACCGCCGACGGTAAAACCCGCGCGGTGAAACAGCAAAACGGTGGAACCTATACCGTGGTCTTCACCATTAATGCTGATGCACCGCCGCCTCCACCGCCGCCTGTGGTAGCGAAACGCGTAGAAACCCCGGTGATAGTGACGCCTCCACGGCCTGTTGACCCGGCCCGGAATCCGTTTAAATCACAAAACGACAGAATAACCGGCGTTACCAATAGCAACACCCAAACGCGGCCTGCCGCGCGGACGCGCACCGCCAGCGCCAGCGGCGACAAAGTCATTATCGCCATTGATGCGGGCCATGGCGGCCAGGATCCAGGGGCTATTGGTCCGGGTGGGACCCGAGAGAAAAACGTCACCATTTCCATCGCCCGCAAATTACGGGCGCTGCTGAACGACGACCCGATGTTTAAAGGCGTGCTGACCCGCGACGGCGATTACTTCATTTCTGTGATGGGCCGTTCCGACGTAGCACGTAAGCAGAACGCCAATTTCCTGGTGTCAATTCATGCTGATGCGGCGCCAAATCGTGATGCCACCGGTGCGTCGGTGTGGGTGCTGTCTAACCGTCGTGCCAACAGTGAAATGGCAGGCTGGCTGGAGCAACACGAGAAACAGTCTGAACTGCTCGGCGGAGCGGGAGATGTGCTGGCCAACAGCCAGTCTGACCCGTATCTGAGCCAGGCGGTGCTGGATTTACAATTCGGCCATTCCCAGCGGGTCGGGTATGATGTGGCGGTGGATGTGCTGAGCCAACTGCAACGCGTCGGTAATATCCATAAACGTCGCCCGGAACATGCGAGTCTTGGCGTGCTGCGCTCGCCGGACATCCCGTCGATCCTTGTCGAAACGGGTTTTATCAGCAACAGCAGTGAAGAACGCCTGCTCGGTAGCGACAACTATCAGCAGCAGATTGCCGAGGCGATTTACAACGGGCTGCGCAACTATTTTAACGCGCATCCGCTGCAAAGCGGGCCGCGCGGGGAAGCCTCGCAGACGGCCAGTGCCTCGGGTCCTGGCGGGACGTTAATCAATTAAGGAGCGCGTCATGCCGATTCAGATTCTGCCGCCACAGCTTGCGAACCAGATTGCCGCCGGCGAAGTGGTGGAACGTCCTGCGTCGGTAGTGAAAGAGCTGGTCGAAAACAGTCTCGATGCGGGGGCGACCCGCATCGATATTGATATCGAGCGCGGCGGCGCGAAGCTTATCCGCATTCGAGATAACGGCTGCGGCATCAAAAAGGACGAGCTGGCGCTGGCGCTGGCCCGTCATGCCACCAGTAAAATCGCAACGCTTGACGATTTGGAAGCCATTATCAGCCTCGGTTTTCGCGGTGAAGCGTTGGCCAGTATCAGCTCCGTCTCACGCCTGACGCTCACTTCCCGAATTGCCGAACAGCCTGAAGCCTGGCAGGCCTACGCCGAAGGGCGCGACATGGACGTGACCGTGAAACCCGCGGCGCATCCTGTTGGCACCACGCTGGAAGTGCTGGATTTGTTCTACAACACCCCAGCGCGCCGCAAATTCATGCGCACCGAGAAAACCGAATTCAGCCATATCGACGAAGTTATACGCCGTATCGCGCTGGCGCGTTTTGACGTCACCATCAATCTGAATCATAACGGCAAAGCGGTGCGGCAATACCGGGCCGTGGCGCAGGACGGGCAGAAAGAGCGCCGTCTGGCGGCCATTTGCGGCACGCCGTTCGTCGAGCAAGCGCTGGCCATCGAGTGGCAGCATGGCGATTTAGCGTTACACGGCTGGGTTGCCGATCCGCAGCAGAACCATGCTCAGTTCGCTGAAATCCAGTATTGCTATGTCAATGGCCGCATGATGCGCGACCGACTGATCAACCACGCCATTCGTCAGGCCTGCGAAGATAAGCTGGGGGCCGGAGAACAGCCGGCATTTGTACTTTATTTGACTATCGATCCGCATCAGGTCGATGTGAACGTGCATCCGGCTAAGCATGAGGTGCGGTTCCACCAGTCGCGGCTGGTCCATGATTTTATCTATCAGGGCGTGGTGAGCGTGCTGCAACAGCAGCTTGATGTGCCGCTGGCACTGGCGGGGGAAGAGGAACAACCTGCGCCACGCACGCTACCGGAAAACCGGGTGGCGGCCGGGCGCAACCACTTTGCCGAGCCTGCCGTTGCGCGGGAAGCTACTGTCGCACGGGAGCCTGCCGCCCCACGCTATGCTTCGCCGTCTGCGGGCGCGAGCTGGCCGAACGCCCAGACAGGTTATCAAAAACAGCAGGGTGCGCTGTATAAGCAACTGCTGGAAACCCCGGTCGCAGAACGTAAAACGGCACCCGCTCCCGTGGCGGAAAGCCTGGCCGGGCATAGCCACAGTTTTGGCCGGGTGCTGACGATTGTAGCGGATGACTGCGCGCTGCTGGAGCGTGACGGACAACTCAGTCTGCTGGCGTTGCCGGTGGCCGAGCGCTGGCTGCGTCAGGCGCAGCTTTCGTCGGAACATTCGCCGGTGTGCGCGCAGCCGCTGCTGATCCCGCTGCGCTTAAAAGTCACCGCCGACGAGCAGGCGGCGCTGAAAAAGTCCCTGCCGGTATTAGGGCAATTAGGCATTGAAATTCAATCAGAAGCGCAGCATGTGACGGTGCGAGCGGTGCCTTTACCCTTAAGACAACAAAATTTACAAATCTTGATTCCTGAACTGATAGGCTACCTCGCGCAGCAATCAACATTCGAGGCGAGCAACGTAGCGCACTGGTTAGCGCGCAACCTCGTAAGCGATCATGCGCAGTGGAATATGGCGCAGGCGATTGCCATGCTGACAGACGTCGAACGTTTGTGCCCGCAGTTGGTGAAAGCCCCGCCGGGTGGCCTGTTACAACCCGTCTTACTGAATACGGCGATGAATGCCCTTAAAAATGAGTGATGTAACAGAGGCAAGCCTGCCAAAGGCCATATTTTTGATGGGGCCGACGGCCTCCGGTAAAACCGCGTTGGCAATTGAGCTGCGTAAAGTTTTGCCTGTAGAGTTGATTAGCGTGGATTCCGCCCTCATCTATCGAGGGATGGATATCGGAACCGCGAAACCGGATGCGACGGAGCTTGCCGCTGCACCGCACCGGTTGTTAGATATTCTCGATCCGGCACAGACGTATTCTGCCGCGGACTTCCGCCGCGATGCGCTGGCCGAGATGGCAGAGATTACCGCAGCAGGGCGAATCCCGCTGTTGGTAGGCGGCACCATGTTGTATTTCAAGGCGTTGTTGGAAGGGTTGTCGCCATTACCGTCGGCAGATCCGGACGTCAGAGCCAAAATTGAGCAACAGGCAGCAGAGCAGGGATGGAACGCATTGCATCAGCAACTCCAGGACATTGATCCGGTGGCGGCTGCGCGTATTCATCCAAATGATCCGCAAAGACTTTCCCGGGCACTGGAAGTTTTTTTCATTTCGGGTAAAACTTTAACGGAACTGACGCAAACGTCAGGAGACGCTCTGCCGTACCAGGTGCATCAGTTCGCCATCGCCCCGGCGAGCCGTGAACTGCTCCATCATCGCATCGAGCAGCGTTTTCATCAGATGTTGGCTTCGGGTTTTGAAGCAGAAGTGCGGGCGCTTTTTGCCCGAGGAGATTTGCATACGGATATGCCTTCCGTTCGTTGTGTGGGATACCGCCAGATGTGGTCATACCTTGAAGGCGAAATCTCATATGATGAAATGGTTTATAGAGGTATTTGCGCCACGAGACAGTTGGCCAAGCGCCAGGTTACCTGGTTGCGCGGTTGGGATGGCGTTCACTGGTTAGACAGTGAGCAACCTGAACAGGCGTTCAACGATGTGTTAAAGGTAGTTGGTGCGGGTCTGGGCTGAACGTGTAAAATTAAGACGTATCGTGCGCAATTTTCAGAATCGCAAGGTTCTAAGTACAAGCCCGAAGTTTGTGGGTAAAACCCTGAAAACCGTGGGTAAAACAAGCATATAAGGAAAAGAGAATGGCTAAGGGGCAATCTTTACAAGATCCGTTTCTGAACGCACTGCGTCGGGAACGTGTTCCAGTTTCTATTTATTTGGTGAATGGTATTAAGCTGCAAGGTCAGATTGAGTCTTTTGATCAGTTCGTGATCCTGTTGAAAAACACGGTCAGCCAGATGGTCTATAAGCACGCAATTTCTACAGTGGTTCCGTCTCGTCCGGTCTCTCATCATAGCAACAATGCTGGCGGCGGTACTGGTACTAACTACCATCACGGTAGCAACGCGCAGTCTTCTTCTGCGCCGCAAGACAGCGAAGAAACCGAATAAGGTTGATGGCTGTTTTTCCATGTCGGGGAGCCTGGTTGTTCGGTTCCCCGCTGGTCTTTTAGGAGATATAACGCTTGTTTGACCGTTATGACGCCGGTGAGCAGGCGGTGCTGGTACACATCTATTTTTCGCAAGACAAAGATATGGAAGACCTTCAGGAGTTCGAATCCCTGGTCTCTTCCGCCGGTGTCGAAGCAATGCAGGTGATTACCGGTAGCCGTAAAGCGCCGCACCCAAAGTATTTTGTTGGTGAAGGTAAGGCTGTCGAAATTGCGGAAGCCGTTAAAGCAACGGGCGCATCCGTTGTCTTATTCGACCATGCACTAAGTCCGGCCCAGGAGCGAAACCTGGAGCGTTTGTGCGAGTGCAGGGTTATCGATCGTACCGGTCTTATTCTCGATATTTTTGCTCAACGTGCCCGTACCCATGAAGGGAAACTGCAGGTTGAGCTGGCGCAGTTGCGCCATCTGGCGACGCGTCTGGTGCGTGGCTGGACCCACCTTGAAAGACAGAAAGGCGGGATTGGTTTGCGTGGCCCGGGTGAAACCCAGCTCGAAACTGACCGTCGTTTGCTGCGCAATCGTATTATGCAAATTCTTTCCCGTCTGGAGAGAGTTGAGAAGCAGCGCGAACAAGGACGCCGTTCGCGAGCCAAAGCCGATATTCCGACCGTGTCGCTGGTGGGCTATACCAACGCCGGGAAGTCGACGCTGTTTAACCAGATTACGCAAGCGCAGGTGTATGCCGCGGATCAGCTATTCGCGACGCTCGACCCGACTCTGCGGCGGATTACCGTCGACGACGTCGGTGATACGGTGCTGGCGGATACCGTAGGGTTTATCCGCCATCTGCCGCATGACTTAGTGGCCGCGTTTAAAGCGACCTTGCAGGAGACGCGTCAAGCGACGTTGCTGCTGCACGTGATCGACGCCGCCGATGTGCGCTTGCAGGAAAACATTGACGCAGTGAATGTGGTTCTCGATGAAATCGAAGCCGATGACATTCCGATGCTGTTGGTCATGAACAAGGTCGATATGCTGGAAGATTTTGAGCCGCGTATTGACCGTGATGAAGAAAATAAACCGATTCGGGTCTGGTTATCTGCGCAGACCGGGGTCGGTATTCCACTGCTTTTCCAGGCTTTAACGGAACGACTTTCCGGTGAGGTAGCCCAGCACACGCTGCGTTTACCGCCGCAGGAAGGACGTTTACGAAGCCGGTTTTATCAGCTTCAGGCGATAGAAAAAGAGTGGATGGAGGAGGACGGTAGCGTCGGTCTGGAAGTTCGACTGCCGATCGTGGACTGGCGTCGCCTCTGTAAGCAAGAACCTGCGCTGGCAGACTATATCGTCTGATAGCCAGTTAGCCTGAAGACTATTCGCCTTTATACCCGGCAATATGGGTATATACACACAATAATTCGAGTTGCATTGAGGCGGCAAGTGAATGAATCCCGATGCGCTTAGTCAACTAAGCGTTTCGGGTGAGTGAACGCAGCCAACAAAGGTGCAGCTCGAAGTATGACGGGTATCACCGCATAACAAATATGGAGCATATACATGGCGTGGAATCAGCCCGGTAATAACGGACAAGACCGCGACCCGTGGGGAAGCAGCAATAATCAAGGCGGCAACTCTGGGGGAAATGGAAACAAAGGTGGTCGCGAGCAGGGACCTCCCGATCTGGATGATATCTTCCGCAAACTGAGCAAAAAGCTCGGCGGCCTGGGAGGCGGTAAAGGTGGCTCAGGCAACGGTGGCAGCAGTTCGACTCAGGGGCCACGTGCGCCAATGAGCGGACGCATTGTCGGCATTGCCGCGGCAGCGGTGGTCATCATTTGGGCGGCCAGCGGGTTCTATACCATTAAAGAAGCAGAACGCGGCGTTGTAACGCGCTTCGGTAAATTTAGTCATCTGGTTGAGCCTGGTCTTAACTGGAAGCCGACGTTTGTCGATGAAGTTACACCGGTGAACGTGGAAGCGGTTCGCGAACTTGCGGCTTCCGGCGTGATGCTGACCTCCGATGAAAACGTGGTACGCGTTGAGATGAACGTGCAGTACCGCATCACCGATCCACAAAAATACCTGTTCAGCGTCACCAGCCCGGATGACAGTCTGCGTCAGGCAACCGACAGCGCCCTGCGTGGGGTTATCGGTAAATACACCATGGACCGTATTCTGACCGAAGGTCGTACCGTTATTCGTAGCGATACCCAGCGTGAGCTGGAAGAGACCATTCGTCCGTACAACATGGGTATTACCCTGCTGGACGTCAACTTCCAGGCCGCTCGCCCACCGGAAGAGGTGAAGGCGGCGTTTGACGATGCGATTGCTGCCCGTGAGAACGAACAGCAGTACATCCGTGAAGCCGAAGCTTACACCAACGAAGTGCAGCCACGTGCGAACGGTCAGGCGCAGCGTATCCTTGAAGAAGCGCGTGCCTATAAAACTCGGACTGTACTTGAAGCACAGGGTGAAGTGGCTCGCTTCGCGAAGCTGCTGCCTGAGTATAAGGCTGCACCGGAAATTACCCGTGAACGTCTGTATATCGAGACCATGGAGAAAGTGCTGAGCCATACCCGTAAAGTGCTGGTCAACGATAAAGGGGGCAACCTGATGGTTCTTCCTCTTGATCAGATGCTGAAAGGTGGCAGTGCCGCTCCTGCAAAAAAGAGTAACGGCAGTGGTGCCGACAGCCTGTTACGTCTGCCACCTGCGTCAAGCTCGAGCAGCAGTGCCAGCGGGAACAGCAGCGCACCGGCCACAAGCGATGGCGATATCATGGACCAACGCCGTGCTAATGCGCAGCGTAACGACTACCAGCGTCAGGGGGAATAACGATGCGTAAGTCAGTAATTGCGTTAATCATCATCGTGCTGGTAGGTCTCTACGCCTCAGTATTTGTGGTGAAAGAGGGTGAGCGCGGTATTACGCTGCGATTTGGTAAAGTCGTTCGTGACGATGAAAACAAACCGCTGGTGTATGCCCCGGGTCTGCACTTTAAAGTGCCGTTCCTTGAGTCAGTAAAAACGCTGGATGCGCGTATTCAGACCATGGATAACCAGGCCGATCGCTTCGTCACCAAAGAGAAGAAAGACCTGATCGTTGACTCCTACATCAAATGGCGTATCAGCGATTTCAGCCGTTACTATCTGGCGACCGGCGGCGGTGACGTCTCCCAGGCCGAAGTGCTGCTGAAACGTAAGTTCTCTGACCGTCTGCGTTCCGAAATTGGTCGTCTGGATGTGAAAGACATCGTGACCGATTCTCGTGGTCGTCTGACTATCGAGGTGCGTGATGCGTTGAACACCGGTACGTCCGGTGGTGATGATGAAGTGGCAACCCCAGCAGCTGACAGCGCTATCGCTGAAGCCGCTGAGCGCGTGGTTGCGGAAACCAACGGCAAAGTGCCAGTGGTTAATCCGAACAGTATGGCGGCGTTAGGGATTGAAGTGGTTGATGTGCGCATCAAACAAATCAACCTGCCTGCTGAAGTGTCTGATGCGATTTACAACCGTATGCGCGCTGAGCGTGAAGCGGTTGCACGTCGCCACCGTTCACAGGGTCAGGAAGAGGCAGAAAAACTGCGTGCTGCTGCGGATTACGAAGTGACCAAAACGCTGGCAGAGTCCGAGCGTCAGGGTCGCATCATGCGCGGTGAAGGGGATGCCGAAGCGGCGAAACTGTTTGCCGACGCATTCAGCCAGGATCCGGATTTCTACGCCTTTATCCGTAGCCTGCGTGCGTATGAGGCCAGCTTCCAGAGCAATCAGGATGTGATGGTCCTCAGCCCGGATAGCGATTTCTTCCGCTACATGAAGACACCGTCCAGCGCAACGCGTTAAACTCTGAGGCAGTCTCTTTAGTGAAAAAACCACCGCACTGGCGGTGGTTTTCTTTTATCAGGATGAATCATGAACTCAACAATCTGGTTGGCGCTTGCGCTGGTGTTGGTCCTTGAAGGGCTCGGGCCGATGCTCTATCCGCAGGCCTGGCGCAAAATGGTCGCCGCACTTTCACAGTTGCCGGATCATATTTTGCGTCGTTTTGGCGGTGGACTTGTGGTTGCGGGCATCGTTATCTACTACATGTTGAGTAAAACGATTGCCTGACGGTGACTTAGCCCATTTCGCCGGAATTTGCCTGGAAAAAGTGCTGTATCTCTGAAAAAGCGGTGGTAGAATCCTTTTTTAAGCAAACGGTGATTTTGAAAAATGGGTAACAACGTCGTCGTACTGGGCACCCAATGGGGTGACGAAGGTAAAGGGAAGATTGTCGATCTTCTGACTGAACGGGCTAAATATGTTGTACGCTACCAGGGCGGTCACAACGCAGGCCATACTCTCGTAATCAACGGTGAAAAAACCGTCCTCCATCTTATTCCATCAGGTATTCTTCGTGACAATGTGACCAGCATCATCGGTAACGGTGTTGTGCTGTCTCCTGCTGCGCTGATGAAAGAGATGAAAGAACTGGAAGACCGTGGTATCCCGGTTCGCGAACGTCTGCTGCTCTCTGAAGCATGCCCGTTGATCCTCGATTATCATGTCGCGCTGGACGTTGCTCGTGAAAAAGCGCGCGGTGCGAAAGCTATCGGGACCACTGGTCGCGGTATAGGTCCTGCGTATGAAGATAAAGTGGCCCGTCGTGGCCTGCGCGTTGGCGACCTGTTCGACAAAGCGACCTTCGCCGAAAAACTGAAAGAAGTGATGGAATATCACAACTTCCAGCTGGTGAACTTCTACAAAGCTGAAGCCGTTGATTTCCAGAAAGTGCTGGATGATGTCATGGCGGTTGCCGACATCCTGACCGCAATGGTTGTTGACGTTTCTGACCTGCTGGATCAGGCGCGCAAGCGTGGTGATTTCGTGATGTTCGAAGGTGCCCAGGGCACGTTGCTGGACATCGACCACGGTACTTATCCGTATGTGACCTCTTCCAACACCACCGCTGGTGGCGTGGCGACCGGTTCCGGTCTCGGTCCGCGTTATGTCGATTACGTCCTGGGCATCATCAAAGCTTACTCTACCCGTGTTGGCGCAGGTCCATTCCCAACCGAACTGTTCGACGAAACCGGCGAGTTCCTCTGCAAGCAGGGTAACGAGTTTGGCGCGACCACCGGTCGTCGTCGTCGTACCGGCTGGCTGGACATCGTCGCGGTACGCCGTGCGGTGCAGATCAACTCCCTGTCTGGTTTCTGTCTGACCAAACTGGACGTGCTGGATGGCCTGAAAGAGGTCAAACTCTGCATCGGTTACCGTATGCCGGATGGCCGCGAAGTGACGACCACCCCGCTGGCAGCCGACGACTGGGAAGGTATCGAGCCGATTTATGAGTCCATGCCGGGCTGGTCTGAGACCACCTTTGGCGTGAAAGAAAGAAGCGGCTTGCCGCAGGCGGCGCTGGACTACATCAAACGTATCGAAGAACTGACCGAAGTGCCTGTTGATATCATTTCAACCGGACCTGACCGTACTGAAACCATGATCCTGCGCGACCCGTTCGACGCATAATCATGTCAGGGGCGCTTTCATGGCGCCCCTTGTTCTTGCTTTCCGCCTTCCCGCTTAAATTAATTAACCGCTAGATGGCTGGCTGGTTTATCATCAATATAAATATGCGTCATCATTCAAGCTGCCTCTTTGTTGGCTGCCTTCGTTCACCCAGGCCACTTACTTGTGTAAGCTCCCAGGGGTCACTCAGTTGCCGCCGCGATGCAACCTGAATGATTTAGCGTATTTCTGTATTTATTCCCTGCGTTGAGGTTGATGTGCAGTTAACGAGTTTCACCGATTACGGATTGCGTGCGCTAATCTATATGGCATCGCTGCCGGACGGTCGAATGACCAGTATCTCTGAGGTAACAGAGGTCTATGGCGTGTCGCGTAATCATATGGTTAAAATTATCAACCAGCTAAGCCGTGCAGGCTTTGTAGACGCTGTACGCGGAAAAAACGGTGGCATTCGTCTGGGCAAACCTGCCAACACTATTATCATCGGTGATGTGGTTCGCGAACTTGAACCGTTATCGCTGGTGAACTGCAGCAGCGATTTTTGCCACATTACGCCCGCCTGTCGTTTAAAACAGGCGCTTGCTAAGGCCGTGAACAGTTTTCTCAAGGAACTGGATAACTACACCCTGGCCGATTTGGTTGAAGAGAATCAACCGCTTTTTAAATTATTGCTGGTGGAGTGAAACCATCACTTTACCGGAGCTGACAACGGAGGAACCGCTATGTCACACGATCCTTTCCAGGAACGCGAAGCTGAAAAATACGCGAACCCTATCCCGAGCCGGGAATTCATCCTCGATTTCATTGCCAAACGCGAAAAACCGGTCAGCCGAGACGAGCTGGCGACTGAGCTGAAAATCGAAGGTGAAGAGCAGCAGGAAGCCCTGCGTCGCCGTCTGCGCGCCATGGAGCGCGACGGGCAACTGGTCTTCACTCGCCGCCAGTGCTATGCGCTGCCGGAACGCCTCGATTTGCTGAAAGGCAAAGTCATTGGCCACCGCGACGGTTTTGGTTTCCTGCGCGTCGAAGGACGCAAAGACGATCTCTATCTCTCATCTGAACAGATGAAAATGTGTATGCACGGCGATTTGGTGCTGGCACAACCGCTGGGGGCCGATCGTAAAGGCCGCCGCGAAGCGCGCATTGTTCGCGTGCTCGAAGCCAGAACGGGGCAAATCGTCGGGCGTTACTTTACCGATGCAGGCATCGGTTTCGTGGTGCCGGACGACAGCCGTCTTAGCTTTGATATCCTCATCCCGCCAGAAGAAGTGATGGGCGCGCGGATGGGCTTTGTGGTGGTGGTTGAGCTGACTCAGCGCCCTACGCGCCGCACAAAAGCTATCGGTAAAATTGTTGAAGTGCTGGGCGATAACATGGGCACCAGCATGGCCGTGGACATGGCGCTGCGTACCCATGAAATCCCGTATGTCTGGCCACCAGAAGTGGAAAAACAGATTGCTGGTCTGAAAGAGCAGGTGCCTGAAGAAGCGAAAATTGGCCGCGTAGATTTGCGTGACCTGCCGCTGATGACTATTGATGGCGAAGATGCCCGTGACTTCGATGACGCCGTGTTCTGCGAGAAGAAACGCGGCGGCGGCTGGCGTCTGTGGGTAGCTATCGCTGACGTTAGCTACTACGTCCGTCCGCCAACTGCCCTGGATGCCGAAGCTCGCAATCGCGGCACCTCGGTCTACTTCCCGTCGCAGGTTGTACCGATGCTGCCGGAAGTGCTCTCAAATGGCCTCTGTTCTCTGAACCCGCAGGTTGACCGCTTGTGTATGGTCTGTGAAATGACCATTTCGGCAAAAGGACGCCTGACAAGTTATACATTCTACGAAGCGGTAATGAGCTCCCATGCGCGTCTGACCTATAACAAGGTTTGGCATATCTTGCAGGGCGATCAGGAGCTGCGTGAGCAGTACGCCCCGCTGGTGAAGCATATCGAAGAACTGCACAACCTCTACAAAGTGCTGGATACATCCCGTGCTGAACGTGGCGGGATCTCGTTTGAAAGCGAAGAGGCGAAGTTTATCTTCAACGCCGAGCGTCGCATTGAGCGCATTGAGCAAACTCAGCGTAACGATGCGCATAAACTGATTGAAGAGTGCATGATCCTCGCGAATATTTCGGCTGCGCGCTTCGTTGAGAAAGAGTCTGAGCCTGCGCTGTTCCGTATTCACGACAAGCCTACCGAAGAGGCCATTACGTCCTTCCGTACCGTGCTGGCGGAGCTGGGTCTTGAGCTGCCGGGCGGGAATAAGCCTGAACCGCGCGATTACGCAGAATTGCTGACGTCTATCGCCGATCGCCCCGATCATGAAATGCTGCAAACCATGCTGCTGCGCTCGATGAAGCAGGCGGTATATGACCCGGAAAACCGCGGTCACTTCGGGCTGGCGTTGCAGTCTTACGCGCACTTTACCTCACCGATTCGTCGTTACCCGGATTTGTCGCTGCACCGCGCGATTAAATATCTGTTGGCGAAGGATGAGGGGCACACTGGCAACTCCACCGATACCGGTGGCTGGCACTACAGCATGGAAGAGATGCTCCAGTTGGGCCAGCACTGTTCGATGACCGAACGCCGCGCCGATGAAGCGACACGTGAAGTCTCTGACTGGCTGAAGTGTGACTTCATGCAGGATCAGGTTGGTAACGTCTTCCCGGGCGTTATCGCCAGCGTCACTGGCTTTGGCTTCTTCGTGCGCCTCAACGATCTGTTCATCGATGGTCTGGTTCACGTTTCATCGCTCGATAACGACTACTACCGTTTCGACCAGGTCGGACAGCGTCTGATTGGTGAATCGGGCGGCCAGACCTATCGTCTGGGCGATCGCGTGGAAGTGAAAGTCGAAGCCGTCAACATGGACGAGCGTAAGATCGACTTCTCGCTGATCTCCAGCGAACGCGGTCCGCGCAACGTGGGTAAAACCGCGCGCGAAAAGGCGAAGAAACCGGGTAATGGCAACCGACGTCGTCAGGCGGGCAAAAAGGTGAACTTCGAGCCGGACAGCGCCTTCAAGGGCGACAAAGGCCAGGCGAAACCGAAGTCGAAAGCGAAAAAACCGTCGGACAAAACGCTTAAAATCGCCACTGCGACCAAAGCTAAACGTGCTTCGAAAAAGAAAGTAGCCGAGTAATTTTTACCCTCACCCTAGCCCTCTCCCTAAAAGGGAGAGGGGACTGCACGGTGCATGCCTGGTTTTCTCCCTCGCCCCTTTGGGGAGAGGGTCGGGGTGAGGGGAATAGCAATTAACCCTTTACGAGTACCATTCATGAGTGAAATGATTTACGGCATCCATGCGGTGCAGGCCCTGCTGGAGCGCGCTCCAGAGCGTTTTCAGGAAGTGTTTATTCTGAAAGGCCGTGAAGACAAACGTCTTCTGCCGCTGATCCATGCCCTGGAAGCCCAGGGCGTGGTGATTCAGGTGGCTAACCGCCAGTACCTGGATGAGAAAAGCGAAGGTGCTGTGCATCAGGGGATCATCGCCCGTGTGAAAGAGGGCCGACAGTATCAGGAAAACGATCTGCCTGACCTGCTGGCACAGTTCGAGAATCCGTTCCTGCTGATCCTCGACGGCGTGACCGATCCCCATAACCTTGGCGCGTGCCTGCGTAGCGCCGATGCCGCGGGTGTTCATGCGGTGATTGTCCCGCGCGATCGGTCTGCCCAGCTCAATGCGACGGCGAAGAAAGTCGCCTGTGGCGCGGCTGAAAACGTGCCGCTGATCCGGGTGACCAACCTGGCGCGCACCATGCGTCTGTTACAGGAAGAGAACGTCTGGATCGTTGGCACGGCAGGCGAAGCCGACCATACGCTGTATCAGAGCAAAATGACCGGCAGCATGGCGCTGGTGATGGGGGCCGAAGGGGAAGGGATGCGTCGTCTGACCCGTGAGCACTGCGATGAGCTGATCAGCATTCCGATGGCAGGCAGCGTGTCGTCACTGAACGTGTCTGTCGCCACCGGTATCTGCCTGTTCGAAGCCGTACGTCAGAGAAGTTAATCGTTAATGCCTGATGGCGTTACGTTTACCTGACTTACATCTCCGTAGGTCAGGCAAGCGTCGCGCCGTCGGGCAGTTTGTTTACTCATCCAGTGACCGCAAATGGTCATCCTTTCTCAGCGTCATTAGCGCGACAATACTCACCACCGCCGTGGCCATCACATAATAAGCCGGAATATCGAGATTACCCGTCTGCTTAATCAGCCCGGTGATGATCAACCCCGCACAGCCTGAGAAAAACGCGTTAGACAGCGAATACGCCAGCCCCAGACCGGTATAACGCACTTTGGTCGGGAACATCTCCGCCAGCATCGCTGGGCCCGGACCGGCAAGCATTCCGACCAGACCCCCGGCAATCAGAACTACCCCCGCTTTTACCCATAGCGTGCTCGACTCTGCCTGCAAAATATTGAGCAACGGCAGCGCCAGGACCAGTAGCAGCACAGCCGCACTCACCATCACCGTGCGACGGCCTATTTTATCGCTCAGGATGCCTGCCGGAATAATGGTCGCAGCGAAGCCAATATTTGAAATCACCGCAATCAGCAGTGCCTGGTTAAATCCGGTATGCAGCGCAGACTGCAGATAGGAAGGCATGATCACCAGATAGGTATATCCCGCCGCCGACCACACCATCAGACGGCCGATGCCGGTCATAATGGCGTTAAAGGTGGAGCGGGTGCTGGCTTTGACCGCCGGGGCAGCGGTTGTCTGCTGACGGACAAAGCTCGGTGTTTCTTCCATATTGACCCGCAGCCAAAGCGCAACGCCGCCCATCGGTAACGCCAGGAAGAACGGTACGCGCCAGCCCCAGTCGAGCATGGCTTCCGGGCTTAACAGGGCAGACATCAGCGCGACGATACCCGCGCCTGCCAGCAGGCCCAGTGCCACGGTGAAGGATTGCCAGGCACCGTACAGGCCACGTTTGCCACGCGGGGCAAACTCGGTCATCAACGACACGGCTCCGCCGTACTCGCCTCCGGCAAACAGGCCCTGCAATATACGCAGCGCGGTCAATACTAGCGGGGCGGCAACGCCAATGCTCGCGTACACCGGCACCAGGCCAATGGCGGTGGTCGCGAGCGTCATCATCACCAGCACCAGAATCAGCGTCGGTTTACGCCCGATTCTGTCTCCCATCCGGCCAAAAACCACCGCGCCCAATGGACGGAAGAAGAAGGCAACGGCAAACGCCGCGTAGGTAAGAATCAACCCGGTGAGCGGCGCTTCGCCCTCCAGCTGGAAGAAGTTTTTGGCAATCACCGTAGCTAGAAAACCGTAGACGGCAAATTCATACCACTCGATGAAATTACCGATTGAACCGGCGATAAGCGCCCGCTTGTGCGCCGCTGCTGCTGACCCTGTTTGCATAAACCGTCCCGGGGTGACCATCGTATTAACAAGTGAATAAATTATTCCATACAAAAGCGATAACAAGATTTAAAATTCTTACGCCTGTGATGCGCTTCACGAAGCGGGAGATGATTCTTTTTTGTCCGGCGTTTCACGGGCAGAAAGGCAGGGGCCAACCATACTTACGGCTGATGCCAATGAAGGAGGGAGACACGATGCACTGGCAAACCCATACGGTGTTCAATCAGCCGACTCCGCTCAATAACAGCAATCTGTTCCTCTCTGACAGCGCCCTGCGCGAGGCGGTGATGCGCGAAGGCGCGGCCTGGGACGTGGATTTACTGGCCAGTATCGGGCAGCAGCTCGGCACCGCGGAGTCGCTGGAACTCGGGCGGCTGGCTAACATGAACTCGCCGGAGTTACTGCGTTATGACGCGACGGGGGAGCGGCTCGACGATGTACGTTTTCACCCTGCATGGCACCTGCTGATGCAGGGGTTGTGCGCCAACCGGATACATAATCTTGCCTGGGAAGATGAGGCGCGAGCAGGGGCATTTGTGGCCCGCGCCGCCCGCTTTACCCTTCATGCTCAGGTCGAGGCCGGGACGCTCTGCCCAATAACCATGACCTTCGCCGCCACGCCATTGTTACAGCAATTCCTGCCCAAACCCTTTGCCGACTGGCTCACGCCGCTGATGAGCGATCGCTATGACTCGCATTATCTGCCGGGAAGTCAGAAGCGCGGCCTGCTGATCGGCATGGGCATGACCGAAAAGCAGGGCGGTTCGGACGTGCTGAGCAACACCACGCGGGCGGAAAAAATCGACGGCGAGATGTACCGGCTGGTGGGGCATAAATGGTTTTTCTCGGTGCCACAAAGCGACGCCCATTTAGTGCTGGCGCAGGCAACAGGCGGCCTGTCATGCTTCTTTGTTCCCCGCTTTTTGCCTGATGGACAGCGCAACGCCATCCGGCTCGAACGTTTGAAAGACAAGCTCGGCAACCGCTCGAACGCCAGCAGTGAAGTCGAGTTTACCGACGCCACCGGCTGGTTGTTGGGTGAAGAAGGGGAAGGTATCAGGCTCATTCTCAGGATGGGCGGCCTGACCCGGTTTGACTGTGCGCTGGGTAGCCACGGACTGATGCGGCGCGCGCTGTCGGTGGCGCTATATCACACCCATCAACGACAGGCGTTTGGTAAGACGCTGATTACTCAGCCGCTGATGCGCCAGGTGCTCAGCCGCATGGCATTGCAGCTCGAAGGTCAGACCGCCTTTCTGTTCCGCCTCGCCAGGGCGTGGGATAACAGACGTTCGCCGGAGGAAACCCTGTGGGCGCGGCTGTTTACCCCCGCGGCAAAATTTGCAGTATGCAAGGCCGGTATCCCGTTTGTGGCCGAGGCGATGGAGGTGTTGGGCGGCATCGGCTATTGCGAAGACAACGAACTTCCACGGCTGTACCGGGAAATGCCGGTGAACAGCATCTGGGAAGGTTCTGGCAATATTATGTGCCTTGATGTGCTACGTGTGCTGGCAAAACAGCCTGGCGTACTGGATTTGCTCAGTGCGGCATGCAATGACGTGAAAGGACAAGACCGGCATTTCGACAGGGCCTGGCGACAGTTCCAGCAGCGTCTGCGTAAGCCGTCGGAAGCGCAGGGGCGGGAGATAACGCAGCAGCTGTATCTGCTAGGCTCTGGGGCGCAAATGTTGAAAACCGCGACGCCGCCGGTGGCGCAGGCATGGTGTCGAATGATGCTCGACGTGCGCGGGGGAGTTATGCTGGATGAACGCGTTCAGGATGATTTGTTGCTGCGTGCAACGGGGGGCGCGGGGTAAATCATCAGGGCAGACGTTTCGTCTGCCCCTCTTATCAGGCGTAGAGAATCGCCTGCACGCGCCAGTTATCGGCATGCTGCTCTTCATACATCTGGATAATGCGATACCAGCTCGCCCCTTGCTCGTCGGCTTTACGGGCAATCACGTGTTCGACATCCTGAAGGCTGCCTGAAATATTATTGACGGAAATCAGACCAATTTCATTCAGTCCGGTCACGCAATCGGCACTGGCAAATTCCGCAGACTGCGCCGTGGTGTTAGAAAATCCTAATGTGTAGGCAAAGGCGTGTTTCATCGTCGTCAGCTCCATTTCACGTAACCCGAGGTTAGCCCTGGGCAATCCATTGCAGACGTGCATCCTGAAAAGCGGCATGACGTCATTGTGCATCGGGAAACGTGAACGGCTGAAAAGCAATGTAAATCTGGCTAAATGATGCTCGCTTATTGTTTGCGATACATAATTGCCTGTGAATACCATTGCCCCGGAACCACGGTGTCATCGATCATGACAATGACGTAGTAATCCGCTTTGGCGGCGGTGACCTTCGCCTTGATCTGTGCTTCAACGTCCATCGGTGAACCGTACACCATGGCGCTAACCGTTCCGATTTTCTGCAGGCCTTCCGTTTGATTTCGCTGGATTTCCTGCGGATGACTGGTCAGCGGTGGCGGCGCTTCAGGCGTTCCCTGAAGTACGCTACATCCACACAGTAAAAGCGCCAGCAGCATTGGCGTTACACGTCGCATAGCCATATCCCGTTTCCTGATAATCATTAGTGTAGTGATTAATAATTTGCGTTTAGGGGGAATGTTCCCGAACTGTTATCTCTGGCGCGATTTTCGAATGAAATAATCGTAAAAGCGTAATCCAGCTCTCAACATTAACAGCAACTCAAAAAGGATAAACTTGCGTGTGAGAATGCTGCATGTCATACCAGCATATAAGAAGGAGAAAATAAATGATTGAACTTGAAATGCGTAATCTGGCGGGCGGCGAGATTTTGCATGCTTATCCGCAGGGCAAAGCCAGCGCCGCGCTGCCCTGCATCATTTTTTATCATGGATTCACCTCTTCCCGGGTGGTCTACAGCTATTTTGCTGTTGCGCTGGCCGAGGCTGGATTTCGGGTGATTATGCCTGATGCCCCCGAGCACGGGGCACGATTTAACGGCGATGCTGCCGGGCGGCTCCAGCGTTTTTGGCCCATTTTGCTGAATAGCTGTCAGGCGTTTTCCGCGCTGCGTGACGCGATTGTGCAACAGGGCTGGCTGGAAGAAGGGCGGCTGGCGGTTGCCGGTGCGTCAATGGGGGGAATGACCGCGCTGGGGATCATGACGCATCACCCGGAGCTGAAATGTGGGGCGAGCCTGATGGGATCCGGCTATTTTACCTCGCTTTCCCGGACGCTGTTTCCGTCACCCGTTTTTCCAGCCGAACTTGCCGAGTGGGACGTCGGACATCAGCTGGACAAGCTGGCCACTAAGCCGCTGATGTTGTGGCACGGGGAAGATGACGACGTGGTTCCCGCCGCCGAGTCTTTCCGCTTACAACAGGCGTTACAGCAACAGGGGCTTGATGGGCGGCTCACCTTCCAGTGGCAGGCTGGCGTTCGCCACCGCATCACGCCGGAAGCGCTGGACGCGACGGTGGCGTTTTTCCGTCAGACGCTTTAAACCCGCAAAACCTTTACGCCCTGCGCCTCAAGTTGTTGAAGGATCTCAGGGCTGGCGTCTTTGCCGGTGATGACCACGTCGATTTCATCGGCGCGGCTGAACAACATCCCTGCGCGCTCGCCCACTTTGGTGCTGTCTACCAGCACCACCAGTTTCCCCACGCCATTGAGCATTTTTTGTTCGGCCATTGCGGTCAGCATGTCGGTTTTATACAGCCCGTCGGCGGTCAGCCCTTTGCCGCTGGTGAACATCCAGTGTCCGGCATAGAGCGAATTTTCGCTACTCTGCGGGCTCAGGGTGATGGCCTGACTTTTATTGTACTGGCCACCCATGATGATCACGCTCTCGTGCTCCTGGTCTATCAGAAAATTAGCCAGCGGCAGGTAGTTAGTGATTATCTGCACCGGCTTGCCACACATTTCCCGGCCCAGCAGGAAGGCGGTCGAACCACAGTTGATCACCACACTTTCGCCCGGATTAACCAGCTGCGAAGCCGCGCGCGCAATTCGCACCTTTTCATCGTGATTCAGCGCTTCGTGGATGTTCATCGGCGTCCAGCGCGGGCGCTGCTGGCTGATGGCCTCCGCGCCGTTACGCACCTTTTTCAGCCTGCCACTTTCATCCAGTTTATTGATATCCCGACGCGCCGTGGCAGGGGAAATGCCCAGTTTTTCAATCACCTGTTCGACGGTGACAAAACCGGACTGCGCCAGCAGTTCGAGTAAAATTTGATGCCGTTGTGCTTCCGTCATGCGCTATTCCGAAGATCCGTGATTTTTACTGATGATATTTGAAATAGCCTGAAATTACTAAATCAATGTCGTCTTAAAGCGGGCGCGACGTCATCCCCTCGGATCGGTGCCGCGCCGGCTCAGACTTAAAGGAAGGATTTAAACGGCAGATCTGGTTCGGTGGTGAAGCAATCGTCAAAGCCGCGCGGGTAGTGGTACTCAAAATTGTCTTTATCCAGCGGCCAGGTAAATTTGCCGCCAACCTGCCAGATAAAGGGTTTGAAGCCATACTTCAGGCGGTCTTTTTTCATCTCCCACAGCACGCGGATTTCCTGCGGGTCGGCCTGGAAGTTCGACCAGATGTCGTGATGGAACGGGATGACCACTTTAGTATTCAGCGCTTCCGCCATTCGCAACATATCGGCGCTGGTCATTTTGTCGGTGATACCCCGTGGATTTTCACCGTACGAGCCCAATGCCACGTCAATCTGATGCTCGTTGCCGTGCTTCGCGTAGTAGTTGGAATAGTGGGAGTCGCCGCTGTGATACAGATTGCCGCCCGGCGTTTTGAACAGATAGTTGACCGCACGCTGGTCCATGCCATCTGGCAACACGCCAGCCGCTTTTTGAGAAGCGGGTAGGGTGATCAGCGCCGTGCGGTCAAAGGCATCTAACGCATGGATTTCAATGTCTTTGACTTTAACCACGTCACCCGGCTTGACGACGATGCAACGTTCACGCGGCACGCCCCAGCCGACCCACAGATCGACGCAGGTTTGTGGACCGATAAACGGCACGTCGGCAGCGCAGTTTTGCATTACCGCGGCAGCCACGTTCACATCAATATGATCGTTGTGATCGTGCGTCGAAAGCACAGCATCAATCTGGCGAATAGCAAAAGGATCCAGTACGAACGGAGTTGTGCGCAGGTTTGGCTGGAGCTTCTTCACCCCGGCCATGCGCTGCATCTGGTGGCCCTGCTTCATCAGCGGGTTGCCGTGGCTTTGCTTGCCGGTTCCGCACCAGAAGTCGACACACAGATTCGCGCCGCCCTGGGACTTTAACCAGATACCGGTGCAGCCCAGCCACCACATGGCGAAGGTTCCCGCCGCGACCTTTTCCTGCTCGATCTCTTCATTCAGCCAGCTGCCCCACTCCGGAAACGTATTCAGGATCCAGGATTCGCGGGTAATGGTGTCCACTTTACTCATCGTGAGTTTCCTTTTTGGTTGTCAAATCAGTTGTCAAAATAAATCACAAGATGATTGTTATTGATTAATCCTGACACCAATTTTCAGTCAGCGCAACTGCCTGTTGTGCATTTTGAGAGCGTAATGAGAGTGTGAATCATGCGGGTAATCGATGTGAAAGACAGGGGTAATGTGTTTTTGATGAGCGGGTTGTACTGTTTTCGTTGACGTCAACAGCGGAATGATGAAAGCCATGAATTCTCTGTGGAGATAATTTGAGAGCTGACTCGCATTTAATCAAACTCAATCTTGTGGTGATTATTTATGATTATTAGAGTGAGCACCACAAACCCGGGCGCTGCCAACTCGCCCGATGATTCCACCCATGGAGATCATTATGGCGTTCCTTTACACCGTTTTTAGCGTGTTCTTTAACCAGGTCATGACCAACGCCCCGCTGCTGCTGGGGATCGTGACGTGCCTGGGTTACATCCTGTTGCGTAAAAGCATCAGCGTGGTAATCAAAGGCACCATCAAAACCATTATCGGTTTTATGCTGCTGCAGGCGGGGTCGGGCATTTTGACCGGAACCTTCAAACCTGTCGTCGCGAAAATGTCGGAAGTATATGGCATTAACGGCGCGATATCAGATACCTACGCGTCGATGATGGCGACCATTGAGCGGATGGCCGATGCCTACAGCTGGGTTGGATATGCCGTGCTGTTGGCGCTGGCGCTGAACATTCTGTACGTGCTACTGCGGCGTATCACCGGGATTCGCACCATCATGCTCACCGGGCACATCATGTTCCAGCAGGCCGGGCTGATTGCGGTGTTCTTCTACATTCTCGGCTACCCGATGTGGACCACCATTATCTGCACCGCGGTACTGGTGTCGCTCTACTGGGGGATCACCTCCAACATGATGTACAAGCCGACGCAGATGGTGACCGACAACTGCGGCTTCTCGATTGGCCATCAACAGCAGTTTGCCTCCTGGATTGCCTACAAAATCGCGCCGTACCTTGGCAAGAAAGAGGAGAGCGTCGAAGATCTTAACCTGCCCGGCTGGCTGAATATTTTCCACGACAACATTGTCTCCACCGCGATTGTCATGACCCTGTTCTTCGGCGTGATACTCCTCTCGTTCGGTATCGATGTGGTTCAGGCGATGGCCGGGAAAGTGCACTGGACTATCTACATTCTGCAAACCGGCTTCCAGTTCGCGGTGGCGATTTTCATCATCGTGCAGGGCGTGCGCATGTTTGTCGCGGAGTTGTCCGAGGCCTTCAATGGCATTTCGCAGCGCCTGATCCCCGGCGCGGTGCTGGCTATCGACTGCGCCGCTATCTACAGCTTTGCTCCGAACGCCGTGGTCTGGGGGTTCATCTGGGGCACGGTGGGGCAGCTGATTGCGGTCGGTATTCTGATCGGCTGCGGTTCCAGCATCATGATTATCCCTGGCTTCATTCCGATGTTCTTCTCTAACGCCACCATTGGCGTCTTCGCCAACCACTTTGGCGGCTGGCGCGCGGCGCTCAAGATTTGTCTGGTGATGGGGATGATTGAGATTTTTGGCTGTGTCTGGGCGGTAAAACTGACCGGCATGAGCGCCTGGATGGGCATGGCGGACTGGTCGATTCTGGCCCCGCCAATGATGCAGGGCTTTGCGTCCATCGGCATCGTCTTTATGGCACTCATTATCGTGATTGCCCTGGCTTATATGGTCTTCGCCGGGCGCACGCTGCGTGCCGAAGAAGATGCAGAAAAACACCTGGCAGAATCATCTGCCCACTAAAAGGATCGGGATTATGACGGTACGAATTCTGGCGGAATGCGGTAACGGGCAGGGCAGTTCCATGATCATGAAAATGAAGGTGGATCAGTTCCTGACTCAGCAGGGCGTCGACCACTCGGTGAACAGCTGCGCGGTAGGCGAATACAAAAGTGAACTGAGCGGGGCCGACATCATTATCGCCTCGACGCACATCGCCGGGGAAATCACGGTGACGGGCAACAAACATGTCGTGGGCGTGCGCAATATGCTGTCGGCGGCGGATTTTGGCCCGAAGCTTATTGAAGTGATTACCGCGCATTTTCCTCAGGACCTGAAATAAGGACGCGCCATGAAACTTCGTGACTCGCTGGCCGACAACCATTCGATTCTGCTTCAGGCGCAGGCCAATACCTGGCAGGAGGCGGTCAAGCTGGGCGTCGATCTGCTGGTTAAAGCCGACGTCGTGGAGCCGCGCTATTACCAGGCCATTCTGGATGGCGTGGAACAGCACGGCCCCTATTTCGTGATTGCGCCAGGCCTGGCGATGCCGCATGGCCGTCCGGAAGAAGGCGTGAAGAAAACCGGTTTCGCGCTGGTGACGCTCGAGAAGCCGCTGGTGTTTAACCATGAAGACAACGATCCGGTCGATATCCTCATCACCCTTGCGGCGGTCGATGCCAACACCCATCAGGAAGTGGGCATCATGCAAATCGTCAATCTGTTTGAGGATGAAGCCAATTTTGACCGCCTGCGCGCCTGCCGCACGGAACAGGACGTGCTGACTCTCATTGATAGCGCCACCACGGCGATTGCTTAACAAGGAAATGCTATGACCCCTTCATTACCAATGCTCCAGGTTGCGCTCGATAACCAGACCATGGCGGATGCTTACGCCACCACGCGATTAATCGCTGAAGAAGTCGATATCATTGAAGTTGGCACCATTCTTTGCGTTGCCGAAGGCGTGCGTGCCGTACGCGACCTCAAAGCGCTGTATCCACATAAGATAGTGCTGGCGGATGCCAAAATTGCCGATGCCGGGAAAATCCTCTCGCGGATGTGTTTTGAAGCCGATGCCGACTGGATAACGGTGATTTGCTGCGCGGATATCAACACCACCAAAGGCGCGCTGGCGGTGGCAAAAGAATTTAACGGCGATGTGCAGATAGAACTGACCGGATTCTGGACCTGGGAACAGGCCGAGGAGTGGCATCAGGCGGGCATTCAGCAGGTAGTTTATCACCGCAGTCGGGACGCACAGGCGGCGGGCGTGGCGTGGAGTGAGGCGGACATCACCGCCATCAAACGCCTCGCGCAAATGGGCTTTAAGGTCACAGTGACCGGTGGCCTGGCACTGGAAGATTTGCCGCTGTTTAAAGGGATCCCCATCCACGTGTTTATCGCCGGGCGCAGCATCCGTGATGCGAAAGATCCGGTCGAGGCAGCACGCCAGTTCAAGCGGTCGATCGCCCAACTGTGGGGCTAAGGAGCGGCTATGCTGTCGAAACAGGTTCCGCTGGGTATCTATGAAAAAGCACTCCCCGCTGGGGAGTGTTGGCTGGAACGCCTGAGCCTCGCTAAAAAACTGGGCTTTGATTTCGTTGAGATGTCGATAGATGAAACCGATGCCCGGCTTTCTCGCCTGGAGTGGAGCCGGGAGCAGAAGCTGGCGTTGATCAATGCGGTGGCCGAAACCGGGGTGAAAGTGCCGTCGATGTGCCTGAGTGCCCACCGTCGATTCCCGCTCGGTAGCGAAGATGATGCGGTGCGCCAGCAGGGGCTCGATATCATGCGCCGCGCCATTCAGTTTGCGCAGGACGTCGGGATTCGTGTCATCCAGCTGGCGGGCTACGACGTCTATTATCAACAGGCGAACAACGAAACGCGCCGCCGCTTTCGCGAAGGGCTGAAAGAGAGCGTCGAGATGGCGAGCCGGGCGCAGGTGACGCTGGCGATGGAAATCATGGATTACCCGCTGATGAATTCCATCAGCAAGGCGCTCGGCTACGCTCATTTTCTCAATAATCCGTGGTTCCAGATTTACCCGGATATCGGCAATTTGTCGGCCTGGGATAACGACGTGCAGATGGAGTTGCAGGCGGGCGTGGGGCATATCGTGGCGGTGCATGTGAAAGATACCCGTCGAGGGGAGTTTAAGAACGTGCCGTTCGGCTCAGGCGTGGTGGATTTCGAACAGTGTTTCAGCACGCTGAAGCAAAGTGGCTATCGCGGACCTTACCTGATTGAAATGTGGAGTGAAACAGCGGAAGACCCGTTGGCAGAAGTGGTGAAAGCGCGCGATTGGGTGCTAACCCGGATGGCAAATGCCGGTCTGATGGAGGTCGCGTAATGGACCCTCTTAAGCAGCAGGTTTTTGCCGCTAATATGGATTTACCCCGCTATGGGCTAGTGACATTTACCTGGGGAAACGTCAGCGCTATTGACCGCGCGCGTGGGCGAGTGGCGATCAAACCCAGCGGAGTGGCGTATGAAACGCTGACCGCCGACGACATTGTGGTGGTCGATCTTGACGGCAATGTGCTGGAAGGAGGCTATCGTCCGTCCTCCGATACTGCCACTCATCTGGCGTTGTACCGCCAGTATCCCGACATCGGCGGCGTGGTGCATACCCATTCGACCCATGCCACCGCCTGGGCACAGGCGGGGTGTGCTATTCCGGCACTTGGCACCACCCATGCGGATTATTTTCTCGGGGATATTCCCTGTACCCGCCCGCTGAGCGAAGGGGAAGTGCAGGGGGACTATGAGCACAATACCGGGCAGGTGATCATCGAAACGCTCGGCGATGCTCAACCGCTGCACACGCCCGGGGTGGTGGTCTGGCAGCATGGGCCTTTTGCATGGGGGAAAGATGCGCATGAGGCCGTTCACAACGCGGTGGTCATGGAAGAAGTGGCGCGAATGGCGTGGCTGGCACGAGGGATAAATCCACAGCTCAAGCCTATCGACAGCTGGCTGATGGAGAAGCACTTCAGCCGCAAACATGGCCCCAATGCCTACTACGGACAACGAGAAAAGTAATTGCCGACCACAAAAAAAGCCCCCGCAGTGCGGGGGCAGGGCTCAGTCAGGGCAGATACGTTCTGTTGTTTTTCCTGGTGCTAGCGGTAAATGTCAGCACTGGCGTGAATTAAGCCATTGCTGCCGGGTTCATGGATAAGGATTGGGTGAAAGTATTTGGCGCCACGGGCGTCACTCTCTTCACTCAAGGCTTGATCTGCTTCGCTTTCAGTGGCGATGTTATGATTGATGTAAATAACGCCTAAGCTCTGCACATCGTCCATATTTCTGGCCTGTCGGCCGTCGATCTTGATGGCTGCGGTCGCGTTTGCACTGAGCAAAAGCGCAGCCAGTACGGCGATTGCGATGTTTCTCATGATAGTGACTCCTTAAACCTGCTGCGTTACGGCGAAGTCTCCTTTTGCGTACTGATAAGTTATGATTTAAGTGTAATCGTTCCTTATCGATTCATTAGCGACCATTTCTGATGCAGTTGTTCAAAAAATTGGCGCATTCGAGTCTGTTTAATTTTAAGCCACTGACTTCCTTCCGCTTTGCCCTTCGTGCGAATTAATTGCGCAATCACCTTGAGTTTCCCATGCCCTGCAAGTATGATTACGCGTCAATTTTTCAGCCGCCCTTTAACCACGTTCCTTGCCTCCATGGGCCGCGGCTGACCCAGACAGGAGGCTGAATAATCCGTAAGGAGCAATTCGATGCGTCATTACGAAATCGTTTTTATGGTCCATCCTGACCAGAGCGAACAGGTTCCGGGTATGATCGAGCGTTACACTGGTGCAATCACTGCAGCAGAAGGTACAATCCACCGTCTGGAAGACTGGGGCCGCCGTCAGCTGGCTTACCCGATCAACAAACTGCACAAAGCTCACTACGTTCTGCTGAACGTTGAAGCCCCGCAGGAAGTTATCGATGAGCTGGAAACAAACTTCCGCTTCAACGATGCCGTTATCCGCAGCATGGTTATGCGTACTAAACACGCTGTGACTGAAGCATCTCCGATGGTTAAAGCGAAAGACGAGCGTCGTGAACGTCGCGATGATTTCGCTAACGAAACCGCAGATGATGCTGAAGCTGGGGATTCTGAAGAGTAATCGCTGATGGCCAACCGTCTGGTGTTGTCCGGCACAGTGTGCAGGGCGCCCCTTCGAAAGGTCAGCCCATCAGGAATTCCTCACTGCCAGTTCGTGCTTGAGCACCGATCGATGCAGGAGGAAGCCGGTTTTCACCGGCAGGCATGGTGTCAAATGCCCGTTATTATTAGCGGACACGAGAACCAGGCCATTACTCACAGTATAACGGTCGGCACGCAAATCACCGTTCAGGGCTTTATCAGTTGCCACAAGGCACGTAATGGTCTGAGCAAAATGGTGTTGCATGTCGAGCAGATTGAATTGATAGATTCTGGAGACTAGCCAAATGGCACGTTATTTCCGTCGTCGCAAGTTCTGCCGTTTCACCGCGGAAGGCGTTGTAGAGATTGATTACAAAGACATCGCTACGCTGAAAAACTACATTACCGAAAGCGGTAAAATTGTCCCGAGCCGTATCACCGGTACTCGTGCAAAATACCAGCGTCAGCTCGCTCGTTGCATCAAGCGCGCTCGCTACCTGTCCCTGCTGCCGTACACTGATCGTCATCAGTAATCGGCCACAGTCCATTAACACGACTTTGAGAGGATAAGGTAATGCAAGTTATTCTGCTTGATAAAGTAGCAAACCTGGGCAGCCTGGGTGATCAGGTAAACGTTAAAGCGGGCTACGCTCGTAACTTCCTGGTTCCACAGGGTAAAGCTGTTCCAGCTACCAAGAAAAACGTTGAATTCTTCGAAGCACGCCGTGCAGAACTGGAAGCCAAACTGGCTGACGTTCTGTCTGCAGCTGAAGCTCGCGCTGAGAAAATCAACGCACTGGGCACCGTTACCATCGCGTCTAAAGCAGGCGACGAAGGTAAACTGTTCGGTTCTATCGGTACCCGTGACATCGCTGACGCAGTATCTGCTGCTGGCGTGACTGTTGCTAAGAGCGAAGTTCGCATGCCGAACGGCGTTCTGCGTACCACTGGTGAGCACGAAGTGGACTTCCAGGTTCACAGCGAAGTGTTCGCTAAACTGGTAGTAAACGTTGTTGCTGAGTAATTAATTACTCTGTAATCACGACAAATCGCCGGCCATGTGCCGGCGTTTTGCTTTTTATGGCCCACCTTTTTTTGTACCGACCTTTCAGTTTGCCCGACTGGCTATTGGCCACACATTTCCGGATAATGAATTAAAACGCTATTTTAATTCAGGGCTCATATATGGAAATGGTTCCTCCCGCTCCACTTTTTACCCGCAAGAATGTGGTCTACGCAGGCGCAACCCTGTGCTGTTTGCTGTGGGGGAGTTCCTATCCCGCCATCAAAAATGGCTACGAGATTTTCCAGATTGCCACTGACGATATTCCGTCGAAAATCATCTTTGCCGGTTACCGTTTCCTGTTCGCGGGAGTCCTGCTGCTATTGTTTGCCATGGCGCAGCGTAAGCCGATTGCGCGCCTCAGCGGCAGGCAGTTTGGTCAATTGACGCTGCTGGGCCTGACCCAAACCTCGCTCCAGTATGCCATTTTTTATATCGGACTCTCCTTCACCACCGGGGTGAAGGGCTCGATCATGAATGCCACCGGGACCTTCTTTAGCGTCCTGCTGGCACACTTTATCTATCAGAACGACAAACTCAGCTATAACAAAAGCCTGGGCTGTATTCTCGGCTTTGCGGGCGTGATGCTGGTGAACTTCAGCCATTCATTGATGGATTTCAGCTTCGTCTGGCGCGGGGATGGGTTTGTGGTGCTGGCGGCCTTTATTCTCTCGGCGGCGACGTTGTACGGGAAACGCATCTCACAAACGGTCGATCCGACGGTGATGACCGGCTGGCAGTTGGGTATCGGTGGCCTGGCGCTGGTGGCCGGGGGCTACCTTGGCGGCGGTACGCTGGCGTTTCATGGCATTGAGTCCGTGGCGGTGCTCGGCTATCTGACCCTGCTCTCGTCGGTGGCCTTTGCGCTCTGGAGTACGTTGCTGAAACACAACCGCGTGAGCATGATTGCTCCGTTCAATTTTGTCATTCCGGTGGCGGGCACCGTGCTGTCAGGTATTTTCCTCGGCGAGACTATCCTGGAATGGAAATACGCGGTGGCGCTGGTGCTGGTATGTTCGGGGATTTGGTGGGTCAATAAGCGCAGTGCGTGAAGCGTGCCCGGCAAGCGGAGTGCCGCCGGGCGAAAAGGTTAACGAACGCGAATATAGCTGCCATCGCCCTGGCGGGTAAACAGCACCTGTTGTCCGTTGCCACTGTCAATCGTCAGTCCGGTCACCACGCCGTTCGCGTTCTGGCGCACCTGCACGATTTGCCCGGCCTGCAATGAACTTAGCGGTTTTCCGGCTCCTTCCACTTTTGACATCGCATAGACATCTGTTGGCGGCAGGTTGTGGTCGCGGAACAGCTGCGCCAGGGTTTTACCCGGCTCTACGCGATAGCTACGCCATTGCTGTTCGATACCCGGTACAGATTGGCCCGATACAGATTGCTGCTGAGTCTCAGCGGGCGCGGGTTGAGCCTGAGTCTGTGGCTGAGATTGTACCTGCTGCGGCTCATCGTCGGGCTGATCTTCCTGTAC
This sequence comes from Scandinavium sp. M-37, assembly GCF_043558715.1. Classification (NCBI taxonomy): domain Bacteria; kingdom Pseudomonadati; phylum Pseudomonadota; class Gammaproteobacteria; order Enterobacterales; family Enterobacteriaceae; genus Scandinavium; species Scandinavium sp. M-37. The sequence continues at coordinate 8,680 of NZ_JBIGIN010000036.1, read as the reverse complement.
AACTTCAGGCATGACTGGCGCAGCCTGGCCCGGATCGTTCACCGGCGGCGTAGACGCCAGCGGTGGCAACGGCTGCTGCAGATTTCCCTGCTGGGACTGCGTTTGCGACTGGATATCGAGCTGCGCATTGCGGATTACCGGCTGTGCTGGCGCATCGTCGCCGGAGGGAAGCAGGAAGCCGATGATGACCAGCAGAAAACCCGCGATAATACCGCGACGGTGCAGCGGTGGCAGCGGGTCCATCAGTCTAAAATTATCCGGTGCATGCCAGATTTTTGACAACGTAGGTTGTAGTGCGAATCGCCCGGGCATGGGTCACCTCCTGCTCCGCGTTTCCCTGTTTTGTCCCTCAGTATATACATAATTCTGGCGAGACAAAGTTTTACCCGATGCGGCCTGGCTGTTATGCTGCCCGCTGATTTTCATCCGATTAAAGGAAAGACCATGGCAACCCCGACTTTTGACACCATTGAAGCCCAGGCCAGTTACGGAATCGGCCTCCAGGTAGGACAACAGCTCAGCGAATCCGGCCTGCAGGGCCTGCTGCCAGAAGCACTGGTCGCTGGTATTGCTGATGCTCTGGAAGGCAAACAGCCGCAGGTTCCGGTGGATGTCGTGCACCGTGCGCTGCGTGAAATTCACGAGCGTGCAGACGCCGTTCGCCGTGAGCGCTTCGAAGAAATGGCGGCGGAAGGCGTGAAATATCTGGAAGAAAACCGTGAGAAAGACGGCGTGAGCAGCACCGAGTCCGGTCTGCAGTTCCGCGTTATCACTCAGGGCGAAGGCGCCATCCCGGCGCGTACCGACCGTGTTCGCGTTCACTACACCGGCAAACTGATTGACGGTTCTGTGTTCGATAGCTCCGTGGCGCGCGGCGAACCGGCTGAATTCCCGGTAAACGGCGTGATCCCAGGCTGGATTGAAGCCCTGACCCTGATGCCGGTTGGCTCTAAATGGGAACTGACTATTCCGCACAACCTCGCTTACGGCGAGCGTGGCGCAGGCGCCTCAATTCCACCATTCAGCACCCTGGTTTTCGAAGTCGAACTGCTCGAAATCCTGTAAGGCCGCTGGATCCTCTCCCGGAGACGGGAGAGGACGTGAAAAAGTAGTGCAATATCTCTAAGTTAAATCTTTGTTAGCATTTAATCTTGCATTGTGCCGCAGGCAGTGTATTTTTGTGAGCTGTTTCGCGTTAGTAGAGTGATATAACACTCACTTCCAACATGTTATTAACATTATCGTCATTTCACAGTATTCAACCCGCCGATTCTTTCCTACTATCGATACGACTCAAAAATGAAACATCGACAGATGTATTCAATGGCCGCAGAGCCAGCACAACACAACAGGAACAACAGGAATAAATCACATGGTAGATCAAATAAAAGTCGCTGCACAAGAAGACGCATCGACTGAACAGTCGCTGCGGCGCAATCTCACAAACCGGCATATTCAGCTGATTGCTATCGGCGGCGCGATAGGCACCGGCTTATTTATGGGCTCGGGTAAAACCATCAGCCTGGCCGGGCCGTCGATCATCTTCGTCTATATGATCATCGGCTTCATGCTGTTTTTCGTCATGCGTGCAATGGGTGAATTGCTGCTGTCAAACCTCGAATATAAATCCTTCAGCGACTTCGCCGCCGACCTGCTCGGGCCGTGGGCCGGCTACTTTACCGGCTGGACCTACTGGTTCTGTTGGGTAGTGACCGGGATGGCCGACGTGGTGGCGATTACCTCCTACGCACAGTTCTGGTTCCCTGGATTATCCGACTGGGTGGCATCGATCGCGGTTATCCTGCTGTTGCTGGGCCTGAACCTGGCGACCGTGAAGATGTTTGGTGAGATGGAGTTCTGGTTTGCGATGATCAAAATCGTCGCCATCGTTGGCCTGGTGATTGTCGGCCTGGTCATGGTGATGACGCATTTCACCTCGCCAAGCGGCGTGCAGGCCTCGTTCGACCATCTGTGGAATGACGGTGGCTGGTTCCCGAAAGGCCTGAGCGGCTTCTTCGCCGGATTCCAGATAGCGGTGTTTGCCTTCGTCGGGATTGAATTGGTGGGTACCACGGCGGCCGAAACCAAAGACCCGGAAAAATCCCTGCCGCGCGCGATTAACTCCATTCCTATCCGCATCATCATGTTCTACGTGTTTGCGCTGGTGGTGATCATGTCGGTCACGCCGTGGGGTTCTGTGGTGCCGGATAAGAGTCCGTTCGTTGAACTGTTCGTGTTGGTGGGCCTGCCTGCGGCGGCGAGTATCATTAACTTCGTGGTGCTGACCTCGGCGGCGTCATCCGCCAACAGCGGCGTGTTCTCAACCAGCCGTATGCTGTTCGGTCTGGCGCAGGACGGCGTTGCGCCAAAAACCTTCGCTAAACTCTCTAAGCGTGCGGTCCCGGCGAAAGGGCTGACCTTCTCCTGTATCTGTCTGCTGGGCGGGGTGGTGATGCTGTATGTGAACCCGAGCGCCATTGCCGCGTTCACAATGATCACTACCGTATCGGCTATCCTGTTCATGTTCGTGTGGACCATCATTCTGTGTTCGTATCTGGTCTACCGCAAACAGCGTCCGCAGCTGCATGAAGCATCGAAATACAAAATGCCGCTCGGCAAATTGATGTGCTGGGTGTGTATGGCATTCTTCGCATTTGTGCTGGTACTGCTCACCTTGCAGGACGATACCCGTCAGGCGCTGATCGTCACCCCACTGTGGTTTGCAGTATTGGGTCTGGGCTGGTGGATGCTCGGCAAGAAACGTACCGCGTAGTTCGATCGCCAGTAATAGGGTCAGTCAGCGCTGGCTCTATTACTGTTTCCCTCTCCCCTGCATTGCTAAAATTCAATTTTAAATCGATTAGACTTTGCACAGCCATCACGAAGGTTAGACACTAGTAAATGAATTTCGATGAAATCTCATTTTGATTTTATCGTTATAAATGAGTTTATTAGAGGTCATATTATGAAAAAAACTATTCTGGCATTAACCTTCGCCGTTGTGAGTCTCCCTGCTTTCGCTAACCATCCCATTGCCAGAACAACCGTTGTGGCGACATCCGACCACCCTGTGGCAATGGCCACGGCGACCAGTGGCAATGGCGCACATCCTGTTGAACGTGGCGCGGTAATCGCATCATCCGATCACCCCGCTGAAATGGCTGTTGCGACGGGCGGCGGTGCGCATCCTGTGGCGCGTACAGCGGTGGTTGCACAGTCTGACAACCCTGTTGCTGCGGCCGTAGTAACCGGACACTAATGTTCTTGTCAGGTCCTTATTCAAGGGCCTGAATCTGCGGCTTTTGCAGTTTAGCCCGCACGGCGATAACCACCCCCACGACCAACAGCGTGATGCCCGTGAGCGTCAGCAATGGCGGCAGGCTCTGGCGCAGCATAAACGTATACAGCAGCCCGGCTAACGTTTCGAAGACGATCAACGGCCCGAGGATCACCGTCGGCAGTCGCTGACTGGCAATGTTCCAGCACAGTGTACCCACCCATGAGCAGAGCACCGCGATGGCAATCATCAGGGTGATAAAGACGGCAGGACGCGGGCCGAACGGCAGGGGGAACGATTGTCCCTGACCGCTTAGCCACACACAGGCCAGTACATACCCCAACAATGACATCGGCAGCGTGACCAGCGCCTGGGCGGTGGCCCACATCATCGGATGTTTATCCGGATTCTCCCGCAGCCAGCGCGCGTTACGCAGCGCATACCACGCCCAACACACCACCGAAATGAACGCCAGCCCGATACCACTGCCATAGCGCCACCAGCTGAAATCGCTAATACCGTGGCGAAGTTCGGCAATATTCACACACGCTAAGCCCAACGCAATGCAGGCCAGGGCGGGTGCCATGCTGAGCCATGAGAGTTTGCCGTCGCGTTGGCTGTAGAGCAGATTAGCAAACACCGGGATAACCACTGGCAGGGTGCCAATTATCATGGTGGAAACAGGTGCCCCAGCCCGCTGAATGGCGCTGGCCAGACACACGTAATAGATGAGGTTGCCCATCATGGTCAGGCTCAACGCCGTCAGCCAGTCGCGGGGGCAGAGCTGTTTTAACCGCGCTCTGCCGAGCCACGCCAGCGGGAGCGCAATCAGGCCAAGCGCCAGATAACGGCCCATCGACTGCAACACCGCCGGGTATTCAGGCACCAGCAGCGGCCCCACGAAAATCAGTCCCCACATTAATCCCGCCAGCAAGGCGTACAGCACACCACTCAGCATTTGTTGCCCCTTTTTAATCAACAGTCGCAGTGTAGGCAGGGCGACGACGGGGTGTATTGTACGAGGTTGCGCATCAGCGCATGAAGACCTGTTTCTGATAGCGGACGGGGGTAATGCCGTAGCGGCGGGTAAAGGCCCGGGTGAGATGAGACTGATCGGTCAGGCCAGTGGCGGCGGCGACTTCTGCGGCGGGCATTCCGCGGGTCAGAAAATCTTTGGCGCGCCACAGCCGAATCGCCATCAGCATCTGGTGCGGCGTAACGTGATAGCGGGCTTTGAACTGACGCTGAAAATGATACGGACTGAGCGACACCACGGCGGCCAGCTCGTCGAGGGTCAGGGCGTGCATATAGTTGTCGTGCAGGTAGTCGCGAACGTGTTCGAAGCGATGCGCCGCTTCCTGAACATTGGGCGCATGATGGGCTAACGGGCGGAAGGTCTCTATCAGGTCGAGCAACAGTCCCTTCTGCGCCAGCGGGTCGTCGGTATTCCACAGCCCATAAATCTGGTGGCAAAGCTGGGCGGAACGTCGGGCATCGTGGCGCACCACATCACTGAACCACCAGTGACGAATGCCCGTCACCTCTTCCAGCAAATCAGGGTCCAGATACACCATCCGGTAGCGCCATCCTTCGGCGGTTTCTGCCTCCCCGGTATGTAACTCATCCGGGTTCATGGTGATGACCGAATTGACCGGAGCGACATGCTGCGCGCCGCGATAGCGAAAGCGTTCGGCCCCGAGTTCAATCGCGCCGATCCCAAAGGCTTCGTGGGTATGGGGTTCAAAGGCGTAGCGCGAGATGTGGGCGTGATAAAGCTCCACCCCCGGCACCTGGGGCAAATGGCGGAAGCTGGCGCTATCTCTCTCATCTGTGAACAGTTCTGGAACACCCTGCACGCTAACCTCCCGCGGAATATCTCCGTCATTATCGAAGATACCCCGCGAAGGTGCCACAAATTTAACCGTTCGTTAACGTTTACAGGATGCTTTTGACACTTTCAGACAGCGGCGTCGTCGGGCGCTGGCCGACTTCGCTCCCGGAAATCAGCAGCAGTTTGTCCACACCCTACTTTTGAGCCTCTTCCTTGTTATCTTCGAACAGTTGCATTGTGCAATCTGGAACGCGAATGATGCGTGCGAACCGCTCACTTTGCGTTATTTTTGCCCACTCCACGATCATCACGTCCTGCACTCTGCCGTGCTGTGTGAAGAGCGATCAATGCCGCCATATGATATGGGCATCCTCGCATCAGGTATCGGATTTTAACGCTTATAAAGGAAAGTAAAACAGCACGGGAACGAGGCCTTGAAATCCCAACATTCTCACTCCCGGCGTCCTGATTTTTTCACCCAGCTGTAGAGCGCGCTGATGGAGACACCAAGATCCCCGGCAATCTTCTTTACGGGTTCGCCTGATTGTTTCCTGCTATTCATCCGCTGAATAGCTTTATCTTTCAGCTCCTGTGAGGCCGTGATGATAACCGGTGATTTTTCCCAAATTTTCCGCTCCTGGATCTTTTTACTCGCCTGATAGAGATGCAGTTCCGACAGGTTTCTTCGCTTCCCTGCAGGGGCTTTTGCACGGCTTTTGAGCGCTTCCCGCATCAGTGCCAGCTGTAGTTCCGGATCCCAGTCGCCGCTGGCAATCCTGTCCTTCATGTTCTGACTACGTTTTGAAAGATAGGCAGTACCAGCCAGGGACACACTCTGAGGAATGTTCCACTTTTCGCGATACTCGTATGCACTCAGCCCATGTACAAACCAGATGTGGCGGGGCAAAAACTGCAGTGGCTTCCCACATTCCAGGCAGGGGATTAGTTCTCTGTTGTGGTACAGAGCGACCTCGTCAAAAGAGGTGAAGGGTGAAGTTCGTTCCTTTTTATGCATGATGCACCTTCCATGCAACCGGATGATGATTGTCTTATATCAGACACATAAAATATATTTTACAAGGTTTTTATGTATTTATTGTTTTCATGTGGAGTCTATTTTTGGATGATTTTGGGATTTTTTGGTATTAAGATTTTGCCTACAACTTTTGAAAGAATACTCTTAATTTCGCTGAATTGTTATTTTAATTAATTTGAATGTTTCAGCGTTTCGACCTCCAATCCCAGTAGTGACGCGGCATTTAAGTAATGCTTAAATATTCTGGTTTACAACTGAAATTATCATTTCCGTTTTGTCTGCTTTACCTTAATGCAAACTACTGGTTAAAATAAAAAGCCCCTGCTTTTATATGGTGACACTCAACCCGACAAAGGGACTAACTCATTCAGGAGATAAATAGTTATGTCTGAATCATTTCAGAACGAGATACCTCGCGCGCGCGTAAATATAAAATTGGATTTGGTCACGGGCGGTGCCCAGAAGAAGGTTGAGTTACCCCTGAAGCTTCTCAGCGTCGGTGACTACAGCAATGGCAAGGCGGAAGGTACGCTGTCAGAACGCGAAAAAATCAACATCAACAAAAACAACTTCAACAGTGTTCTCGCTGATCTCAATCCCGAAGTAAATCTCACCGTTAAAAACACCCTCGCTAACGATGGTTCCGAAGAAAACGTAAAACTGGCTTTCCAGAATATGAGCGATTTCGAGCCAGAGCAGATTGCCCGCCAAATTCCACAGCTGAAAGCGATGCTCGCCATGCGTAATTTACTGCGTGATTTGAAATCCAATCTTCTGGATAACGTCACTTTCAGGAAAGAACTGGAAACTATTTTAAAGGACCCGGCACTCTCTGATGAGCTGCGCAGCGAACTGAATGCGCTTGCCCCGACCCAGGCTTAATTACTGGAACCTATTAACGGAATAATTACGAGTAAAATGCTTATGTCAGTCAATAATGAATCTCAGAGTCAGGTAAGTGGCACCACCATTGAAAAAACGCTGCCGCAGGGTGGAGTATATGCTTCTCTGTTCGACAAAATTAATTTAACGCCCGTCGCTGAAATCGGTGACCTGAATGGGTTTGAAGATAACACTGTGATGGCTGAAACCTCCGCTGATGCGCGAGTTACCGCCGCAGTCCAGGTCTTCATGCAGTGTCTGCAGAAGTCTGGCCAGAAAGTCGAAAAGCTCGATAAAACGTTGCTGGATCACCACATCGCGGAGCTGGATTTCCAGATTAGCCGTCAGCTTGATGAAGTGATGCACTGCGATGAATTTCAAAAGGTGGAGTCAGTTTGGCGTGGTCTTAAATCATTGATTGATAAGACTGATTTTCGTCAAAACGTGAAGATAGAACTCCTTGACCTCTCCAAAGATGAGCTGCGTCAGGATTTCGAAGATTCCCCGGAAATTATCCAGAGCGGCCTGTACCGTCAGACGTATACGATGGAATACGACACCCCGGGCGGCGAACCTATTGCTGCGGTGATCTCAGCGTACGAGTTTGATGCTTCCGCGCAGGACATCGCGCTGATGCGCAACATCTCCAAAGTGTCCGCTGCTGCCCATATGCCGTTTATCGGCTCTGCGGGACCGAAGTTCTTCCAGAAGGACTCGATGGAGGAAGTCGCGGCCATCAAAGACATTGGCAACTACTTCGATCGCGCGGAATACATTAAATGGAAAAGTTTCCGCGACACCGATGACTCCCGCTACCTCGGTCTTGTGATGCCGCGTGTGCTGGGTCGTCTGCCGTATGGTCCGGACACCGTACCGGTGCGCAGCTTCAACTATATCGAAGAAGTGAAAGGCCCCGATCACGACAAATACCTGTGGACCAACGCCTCGTTCGCGTTTGCCGCCAACATGGTGAAGAGCTTCATCAACAACGGCTGGTGCGTGCAGATCCGTGGCCCGCAGGCCGGTGGTGCCGTGCAGGATCTGCCGATTCACCTGTATGATCTCGGCACCGGCAATCAGGTGAAAATCCCGTCCGAAGTGATGATCCCGGAAACCCGCGAATTTGAATTCGCCAACCTCGGCTTCATCCCGCTGTCGTACTACAAGAACCGCGATTACGCCTGCTTCTTCTCGGCGAACTCGACCCAGAAACCGGCCCTGTATGATACCGCGGATGCAACCGCTAACAGCCGCATCAATGCCCGTCTGCCGTACATTTTCCTGCTGTCGCGTATCGCGCACTACCTGAAGCTGATCCAGCGTGAAAATATTGGTACCACCAAAGACCGTCGTCTGCTGGAACTTGAGCTGAACACCTGGGTGCGTGGACTGGTCACTGAAATGACCGATCCGGGCGACGAACTGCAGGCGTCTCACCCGCTGCGTGACGCCAAAGTGATTGTCGAAGACATCGAAGACAACCCGGGCTTCTTCCGCGTCCGCCTGTTCGCTATCCCGCACTTCCAGGTGGAAGGGATGGACGTCAACCTGTCACTGGTTTCTCAGATGCCGAAGGCGAAATCATAAGCTAAGGCAGGAAGCCAATGAAAACGGAACAACCGTTATGGGGCAGGGGCCAGATGGTCTCTCCCCA
>NZ_JBIGIN010000035.1:0-42777 GCF_043558715.1 Scandinavium sp. M-37 | reverse complement strand
ATGGTAGTGTGGGGTCTCCCCATGCGAGAGTAGGGAACTGCCAGGCATCAAATAAGCAACAGAGCCTCATGCGAAAGCATGAGGCTTTTTTACGTTTATACGATCGGTCACCAGATAACAGGCAATACAATGATTGCCTGGTCTGTATTATTTCTTCATTTCATCTGCACACCAATACTCAATAAAATCAGCTATTTGAGTGGTATTGTTTATATCCAGTAGAGGAACACACGCCTCAACAGGCGCATCGCTGGCCACCGCAATGACGTGTTCATCAATGAGCAGGTCTTCAGGCGGATGCCCCGTTCCTTGCCTGAACAGCAGAATTTTAGCGACAGACTCATGCTTAAACCCTTCGACGAGCACAAGATCGAGCGTAGATGCATCCATCCGGCTGACCAGATAGGCAAGGTTGAGCTCTTCCTCATCGGGTGTTTCAGTCATCAATGCCCAGCGCTGAGAGCTGGCCACCATGGTTTGTGCAGCCCCGGCTTTGCGAAGCTCATAACTGTCTTTACCGGGTGTATCAACATCCATTCGATGGTGGGTGTGCTTGATAAGACCGGGGCGTAACCCTCGGGCGCACAACTCAGGGATGAGTGCTTTCAATAAGGTTGTTTTTCCGGTGCCACTCCATGCGGAAATTGCCAGGACAGGGATCATTCTTTCTCCTGCATATTGCGCAGATCGTCTGGGGTATTTACGTTAATAAAAGCGCCTTGTACGTCGCTAAAGTCGACGCGATGCCCCTTCACCTGCTGTAGAAACACCATTACCCGACGCTCCCCGGCATGGAGATAATTCTCCAGCGATGACACAACGCTGCGATGAATTAGCGAGATCGCGGGATGATCGCGCTCGCCGTCATAGGCCCACACCGCAGGTGCATTCGCTTTCATTTGCCAAAAGCGTTCTGAAAGAAAGCGCGGAATAAAGGGAGTATCGCAGGGTGAAAACAAAAACCATTCACCGTGCGATTGCTGCATAACCGAAAGCACTCCTGCCAGCGGACCAGGATAATCAGCAAGCTTATCCTGAATGACAGGATAACCACTGGCTCGGTATACATCGAGCGAGCGATTAGCACTAATCACCAGCGACTGGGTTTGTGTGATGAGCCGCTGAGCGACATGCTGCCATAGAGCGGTGCCGTTCAGCAGCTGTAAGCCCTTATCTTCGCCCCCCATTCGACTCGCCTTACCGCCTGCCAGTACGACGCCGGTTATCCCATGATGCTGATTCACGAATATCGCCTCTTTTATTGTGGGTTTGACCCTGCTAACGTGTGACGGTTAAGCCTAAGGAGCAAATGAATGAAATGTAAACGTCTGAATGAGGTGATTGAACTCCTCCAGCCGGCCTGGCAAAAAGAGCCAGAGCTGAATTTGATGCAATTCTTGCAGAAACTGGCGAAAGAGTCAGGTTTTGACGGAGAGCTGACGGATCTTTCCGATGATATTCTGATTTACCACCTGAAAATGCGCGATTCTGAGAAAGATGCGGTGATCCCAGGTATTAAGAAAGATTATGAAGAAGATTTTAAAACCGCGCTGCTCCGTGCTCGTGGCGTAATTAAAGAGTAAAAGCTTGTAAGCGGCGCAACCGAAAAGCCTGTGAAATGATATCCTGAATTATTCGCAGTAATTTCCGGATGATCAAATAATCGGATGAACGATAAGGCTTTTACTTTCCAGACTCTTCACCCGGATACCATCGTAGATGCTCTTTTCGATCAGGGTATCCGGGTGGATTCGGGGCTGACCGCGCTCAATAGTTATGAGAACCGCGTCTGGCAATTTCAGGATGAAGACCGGCGTCGTTTCGTCGTCAAATTCTATCGTCCACAGCGTTGGTCGGCGGAGCAAATTCGTGAAGAACACCAGTTTGCGCTTGAGTTGCAAGCCGACGATGTTCCTGTCGCCGCACCTATCGCATTCGATGGCGAAACGCTGCTTAGCCAGCAGGGATTCTCTTTTGCTGTCTTCCCAAGCGTGGGCGGGCGTCAGTTCGAACCGGATAATCTGGATCAGATTGAATGGGTCGGCCGATACCTCGGTCGCCTGCATCAGACTGGCCGTAAGAAGCGCTTTAGTGCCCGGCCTGATATTGGGATTCAGGAATATTTACTGGAACCCCGTCAGATATTCGACGCCACTCCGCTGATCCCTTCATCCTTAAAGGCTGATTTCCTGGCTGCAACAGACAAACTGATCGACGCAGTCATGCAGCAATGGCACACCCGTTTTACCTCATTGAGACTTCACGGCGATTGCCATGCAGGCAACATTCTCTGGCGTGATGGGCCTTTGTTCGTCGACCTTGATGACGCCCGTAATGGCCCTGCGGTACAGGATTTGTGGATGCTGTTGCACGGCGATCGTGCTGAACGTCTTATGCAGCTCGATATCGTCCTTGAAGCCTATGAAGAGTTCAGTTCATTCGATACGGCTGAGCTTTCCTTCATTGAACCTTTACGCGCTATGCGTATGGTTTATTACCTGGCGTGGATAATCCGCCGCTGGGGCGATCCTGCTTTTCCGGTTAATTTTCCCTGGCTTACAGAGGAAGATAACTGGCGCAGGCAAACCCAAATGTTCCTGGAACAAGTCCGAGTTCTTCAGGAACCTCCATTACAATTAACGCCAATGTATTAACCGACATTTTCAGGAGAGAGTTAACAATGAAAAAGATTTTTCTGGCGCTGGCAGGAATGGTTCTGGCATTCAGCGCTTCCGCTGCGCAAATCACTGATGGAAAGCAGTACACGACGCTTGAAAAGCCCGTTGCTGGCGAGCCACAGGTTCTGGAGTTCTTCTCATTCTATTGCCCACACTGCTATCAGTTTGAAGAAGTGCTTCACGTGTCTGATACCGTGAAGAAAAAGCTGCCAGAAGGCACCAAAATGACCAAGTATCACGTTGAGTTCCTCGGCCCATTGGGTAAAGAGCTGACTCAGGCGTGGGCGGTCGCGCAGGCTCTGGGCGTAGAAGATAAAATCACGGCTCCAATGTTTGAAGCAGTACAAAAAACCCAGACCGTGCAGACTGTGGCTGATATTCGTCAGGTCTTCGTTAATGCGGGTGTTAAAGGCGAAGATTACGATGCTGCCTGGAACAGCTTCGTGGTGAAATCCCTGGTTGCTCAGCAGGAGAAAGCGGCCGCTGACATGCAGCTGCAGGGCGTTCCGGCGATGTACGTGAACGGCAAATACCAGGTGAATCCACAGGGTATGGATACCAGCAACATGGACGTGTTCGTACAGCAATATGCCGACACGGTGAAGCAGCTGGTTGAGAAGAAATAAAAAAACGCCGGTCTTTGACCGGCGTTACTATTTTATGGCTCGCAGGATTCAATAACCTGATTTAACACCCGCCCCCGCTTTAATCTCTTCGATCCGGGTATCTTTTTCGGCCCATAACGCATTTAGCCATTGCTGAAAACCACGCTTAAAGTTCTTATCATTCACGTAGTCGCCGTGCAGCTCATCGGCAATAGGCACCAGGTCGACACGAACGACAATGCGGGTTAATTTGCCGCTCAGCATATCGACAAAGGGCGTCCGATCGTTTTCAGGGTAGCAAAGCGTAACGTTCATTAACTTATCGAACTGACTACCAAGCACGTTTAAGGCCATCGCGATACCGGCTGCTTTCGGCGGGAGTAAATGCTGATAAGGCGAACGGGTTTGCTGATGTTTCTCATCTGTAAAGCGAGAACCTTCGACAAAATTCACAATGGTGGTCGGATGGTTACGGAATTTCTCACAAGAGCGGCGGGTCGTGTCGACATCTTTCCCGCGGCGCTCCGGGTGACGAAGCAAATAGCTTCTCGAGTAACGACGCATAAAAGGCATATCCAGCGCCCAACAGGCCAGTCCGATAAACGGGACCCATGCCAGCTGCTGTTTGAGAAAGTATTTATTCATCGGAATGTGTTTGCGGAACAGAACACATAGCACCACGATATCCGCCCAACTGCGATGATTACAAATAAGCAGATACCAATTTTTTTTATTAAGGCCTTCCAGACCCTCAACATCCCATTTCAGCCACGGGTTCAGGTGCAGGAGGAGCGCCAGGCCGGAGCACCAGCAATACATCATAAAGTTGCAGAATGCCGAAATGGAACGCCACACCACGGGAATTGGCAGAAGGAGCTTGATGAGTCCGGCAAAAATGATCGGCACGGCAAAAGCAATGGTCACGACAACGGTCAGGGCGACACTCAGCACAAGCGTTACCGCAGCGAGTAATCTCGACATAATTAATTTATTCAGATAGTTAATTGTATAAAGTGCAGCTTACGCAGGCGCAAGGGACTGATGTTACCAGAAATCACACCTAAACATCGGGACTACCAGGACAGAAAAATAACGATAAGTTATATCCACACGGTACAAATAGTCACCAATGATGTATTTAACGACGTGGATCTTAACTAACTCAATGAAAAATATAATTAATATTGTTACATTTAATCAGAGGGAAGCAGGATTTACTCGACGGAATAAATTTATGCACAAACTTATCCACAGAATGAGTTTGCGAGCGATCCCGAGGATCTATAAAACTTTTGCGGCAATAACGGCGAAAAACTCAAGTTTTACCTCTGTCTGTGGCATCCTTTACCCCTAATCTGATAAACAGGCACGGAAATTATGGTTCAGATCCAAGAAAACCCCCTCATCCTGGTTGATGGCTCCTCTTATCTCTACCGCGCATATCATGCGTTCCCCCCGCTGACTAACAGCGCGGGCGAGCCGACGGGCGCCATGTACGGCGTGCTGAACATGCTGCGCAGCCTGATCATGCAGTATCAACCAACTCATGCGGCGGTAGTCTTTGATGCCAAGGGCAAGACTTTCCGTGATGAACTGTTTGAACATTACAAATCTCACCGCCCGCCGATGCCTGACGATCTCCGTGCGCAGATTGAACCGCTGCACGCGATGGTGAAATCGATGGGCCTGCCACTGCTGGCGGTATCCGGCGTTGAGGCCGATGACGTGATCGGCACCCTGGCGCGCGAGGCGGAAAAAGCGGGCCGTCCAGTGTTGATCAGCACCGGTGATAAGGACATGGCTCAGCTGGTGACGCCAAACATCACGCTTATCAACACCATGACCAATACCGTGCTCGGCCCGGAAGAAGTAGTCACTAAGTACGGTGTGCCGCCGGAGCTGATTATCGATTTCCTGGCGCTGATGGGCGACTCCTCCGATAACATTCCGGGCGTGCCTGGCGTGGGTGAAAAAACGGCACAGGCGCTGCTGCAAGGATTGGGTGGACTGGATACCTTGTATGCCGAGCCGGAAAAAATCGCCGGGCTGACGTTCCGTGGGGCAAAAACCATGGCCGCGAAGCTCGAGCAGAACAGAGAGATGGCGTATCTCTCATACAAGCTCGCGACCATTAAAACCGATGTTGAACTTGAGCTGACCTGTGAGCAGCTCGAAGTACAGCCACCTTCAGCTGATGAGCTTCTGAGCCAGTTCAAACAGTATGAATTCAAGCGCTGGATAACCGACGTTGAAGCCGGGACCTGGTTACAGGCAAAAGGTGGAAAACCGGCGGCGAAACCAACGGCAGCGGCTTCAGCGGCTGTTGAAGAAGAAGCGGAAGAGCCTGCCGTGGCGCTTTCCTCTGACAACTATGTCACTATTTTTGATGAAGCGACGCTCTTACAATGGATTGAGAAACTGAAGAGCGCCCCTGTTTTTGCCTTTGATACCGAAACCGACAGCCTCGATAACATCTCTGCCAATATGGTAGGCCTGTCATTCGCTGCAGAGCCGGGTGAAGCCGCGTATGTGCCTGTCGCCCATGATTACATGGATGCGCCGGAACAGCTCTCTCGTGAGCGCGTTCTGGAGCTTTTAAAACCGCTGCTGGAAGATGAAAAGTGCCTCAAAGTCGGGCAGAACCTTAAATACGATCGTGGCATCCTGGCGAATTACGGGATTGAATTGCGCGGTATCGCTTTCGACACCATGCTGGAATCTTACACGCTCGACAGCGTGGCCGGGCGCCATGATATGGACAGCCTGTCCGACCGCTGGCTCAAACATAAAACCATCACCTTCGAAGAGATTGCCGGTAAAGGCAAAAACCAGCTGACCTTTAATCAGATTGCGCTGGAAGAAGCGGGACGCTATGCTGCAGAAGATGCGGACGTCACCCTGCAGCTACATCTGAAGATGTGGCCAAAATTGCAGAAGCACTCGGGTCCGCTGAATGTCTTCCAGACTATCGAAATGCCGCTAGTGCCGGTACTTTCTCGTGTGGAACGTAACGGGGTTAACATCGATCCTGACGTGCTGCACAACCATTCCGCCGAACTGGCCACGCGTCTGGTTGAGCTTGAGCAAAAAGCGCATGAAATTGCTGGTGAAGCCTTTAATCTCTCTTCCCCGAAACAGTTGCAGACTATCCTGTTTGAAAAGCAGGGCATTAAGCCGTTGAAGAAAACCCCTGGTGGCGCCCCGTCGACGTCGGAAGAAGTGCTGGAAGAGCTGGCGCTGGATTACCCGCTGCCTAAAGTCATCCTTGAGTATCGCGGCCTGGCGAAGCTGAAATCGACCTATACCGACAAGCTGCCGCTGATGATTAACCCGAAAACGGGCCGGGTACACACCTCGTATCATCAAGCCGTTGCGGCCACAGGACGCTTATCGTCCACAGACCCGAACCTGCAAAACATTCCGGTGCGTAACGAAGAAGGGCGTCGTATTCGTCAGGCGTTTATCGCGCCAGAAGATTATCTGATTGTCTCTGCGGACTACTCGCAAATTGAGTTGCGTATTATGGCGCACCTTTCACGCGATAAAGGTCTGTTGTCAGCCTTCGCGGAAGGCAAAGATATTCACCGTGCTACCGCTGCGGAAGTGTTTGGCCTGCCGTTGGATAGCGTCAGCAACGAACAGCGCCGCAGCGCGAAAGCGATTAACTTCGGTCTGATTTACGGCATGAGCGCATTCGGGCTTTCCCGTCAGCTGAACATTCCGCGGAAAGAGTCGCAGAAATACATGGATCTGTACTTTGAGCGCTATCCGGGCGTGCGTGAATACATGGAGCGTACCCGCGAACAGGCAAAAGAGCAGGGGTATGTTGAAACCCTGGAAGGCCGTCGTCTGTATCTGCCGGACATCAAATCCAGCAATGCGGCACGTCGCGCCGGTGCCGAGCGCGCAGCGATTAACGCCCCAATGCAGGGTACAGCTGCGGACATCATCAAGCGTGCCATGATTGCGGTCGATGCCTGGTTGCAGAAAGAGCAGCCGCGGGTGCGAATGATCATGCAGGTGCACGATGAACTGGTGTTCGAAGTGCATAAAGACGACCTCGACGCGGTCACGAAGAAAGTCCACGAATTAATGGAAAACAGTACTACGCTCGACGTCCCGCTGCTGGTGGAAGTGGGTAGCGGCGTGAACTGGGATCTGGCGCACTAAGTGACTGTCAGGTGGCGAAATATTCGCCGCCTGGACCCGTTTTGAGTTCAGAAATGACAGTGGGGCTTTTTGTAAGTAAGCAACATAACTTATAGCGTTTTGTGATGATCATCGGAATTCGCTATGTAAAGAGTGAAAAAAAACTACAAAAAGTGCTTTCTGGCCCCAGCAAAAAAGAGTAAAGTTATTCGCGTAGGGTACAGAGGTAAGATGTTCTATCTTTCAGACCTTTTACTTCACGTAATCGGATTTGGCTGAATATTTTAGCCGCCCCAGTCAGTAATGACTGGGGCGTTTTTTATTGCGTGAAAGAAAATAAAAAAGCGCGGAGAGCACCGCGCCTGAAGGGTTATTCCGCTTCGCTTTCTTCTTCCTGCGGGGCGATTTCGCTGTACCAGATATCGAGCTTCTGTCGCAGTTTATCCACACCGATTTTCTTCAGTGAAGAAAACGCTTCGACCTGAATATCGCCATTAAACGCCTGCACGGCTTCTCGCACCGTATTCAGCTGCGCTTTACGTGCGCCGCTCGCCAGCTTGTCTGCTTTCGTCAGCAGCACTAATATTTCGATATTGCTGTCCACGGCCCATTCGATCATCTGCTTATCAAGGTCTTTCAGCGGATGGCGAATATCCATCAGGACGACCAGGCCTTTCAGGCAGAGGCGCTTTTCCAGGTATTCGCCCAGCGCACGCTGCCATTTCAGCTTCATCTCTTCCGGTACTTCGGCATAGCCGTAGCCGGGTAAATCGACTACGCGCTTACCTTCAACCACTTCAAACAGGTTGATGAGCTGCGTACGGCCCGGGGTTTTTGAGGTACGCGCCAAGCCTTTCTGGTTGGTCAGGGTGTTTAGTGCGCTCGATTTACCTGCATTGGAGCGACCGGCAAACGCCACTTCAATTCCGGTATCGGACGGTAAGTGGCGAATATCTGGCGCACTAAGAATAAAATGCGTCTGTTGATAGTTCAGGGTAGTCAAAGGTGCATCTCCATAAAATCGGGCTATGGCGGGGAGTATACCTGAACAATGGCAAAAGGCGGCGTTTGTCGCGCGTTGCTGCTGTCAGTGTTATCCCTACAGTATGTAGGAGATTTGCCCTTCTCCCTATGCGATATTTAGGAAAAGTTGCAGGTCACTTTTTATGACATTATAAATAAATCAAAAAGTTAGCTTTCAGTATTATTCTGAAAGTCCATTATTGTGCCTGAGGGTGGCTTGTACGCTCTGCAGAACACGGTAAAGTACTTCTCATCAGGCGAGGATGCCGAAAGGAAAAGAACTCAGGACGAGGGTCAGGAACGCCAGGAGGCGAAGACGAAGGAATTGCCAGGAGGCAAACGTCCGGAGACGTTTTAAAGGGACAAGGACCAAGACACGGAGTGTTCTTCGCCAAAGGAAAAACAGGGTGTGTTGGTGGCAAACAGGGAATGTGAGACCTGTAATGGGTTATGAGTCAGGAAAAAAGGCGACAGATTACTCTGTCGCCTTTTTTCTTTGTCTGCTTTCTGCTAGATTCCGGCTCAATTCTATACTGAAGTAAACAACGTAAAGACACCCATCATCATGAAAAAACCAACATCCGCACCGCGCACTAAAGCCCCTGGCAAAGCCCGTCGTAAGACGCGTGAAGAGCTGAATCAGGAAGCGCGTGACCGTAAACGCGACAAAAAGCACCGGGGTCACGCAGCAGGTAGCCGCGCGACTGGCGGTGAGGCAGGCGCTGGTGGCAAAAAACAGGGCCAGCAGAAAGATCCCCGTATTGGCAGCAAAACCCCCATTCCTCTGGGCGCGGTAGAGCGTCCGGTAACCAGGCAGCAAAAACCGAAGAGCGAGAAACCTATGCTTTCACCGCAGGCCGAGCTGGATCTACTGGAGAATGATGAGCGCCTGGATGCGCTGCTGGAACGTCTGGAAGAGGGCGGAAGCCTGAACGCCGAAGAACAAACCTGGGTTGATGCGCAGCTCGATCGTATTGATGCGCTGATGCAGCAACTGGGTCTTTCTTACGACGACGATGAAGACGAAGAAGAAGACGAAGGCAAAGAAGACATGATGCGTCTGCTGAAGGGCGGAAACTAACGTTTGCACCCCCTCGGACTGCCCGTCCTGCTTATAACCCTTCTGGTTATGTGTTATCTGGGGTGGTTATTCGTTAAACTACGACGGTTGTCGCGGCGTCAACATTGGCTGCGCAACCGGCTGGGTTCCCGACCATTGGGCCCGCCGGCACGCCGTCGTCGTTCGCGATACCACCGGAAGGAGTAAGCATGTCTGAGCAGTTAATCGACTGGGATTTGGCCCTGATCCAGAAGTACAACTATTCCGGGCCACGTTATACCTCATACCCCACCGCGCTGGAGTTTTCTGACGCGTTCGGCGAACCCGATTTTCTCAACGCGGTTGCCCGTTATCCTGAGCGCCCGCTGTCGCTGTATGTCCACATTCCGTTTTGCCATAAGCTCTGCTATTTCTGCGGCTGCAATAAGATTGTGACTCGCCAGCAGCACAAAGCCGATCAGTATCTCGATGCGCTGGAACAGGAAATTTTGCACCGTGCGCCGCTGTTTGCCGGTCGGCAGGTGAGCCAGCTGCACTGGGGCGGCGGAACGCCAACCTATCTGAATAAAGCCCAAATCAGTCGTCTGATGCAGCTGCTGCGTGGAAATTTTGATTTCCGTACGGATGCTGAGATCTCTATCGAAGTTGACCCACGCGAAATTGAGCTGGATGTGCTAGATCATTTACGGGGCGAGGGCTTTAACCGTCTGAGTATGGGCGTGCAGGACTTCAACAAAGAAGTCCAGCGTCTGGTGAACCGCGAGCAGGACGAAGCGTTTATCTTTGCATTGCTTCATCATGCCCGTGAGATTGGCTTCTCCTCGACCAATATCGACCTCATCTATGGCCTGCCGAAGCAAACCCCGGAAAGCTTTGCCTTCACCCTCAAGCGGGTGGCTGAACTCAACCCAGACCGTCTGAGCGTGTTTAACTACGCGCATATGCCGAACCTGTTCGCGGCCCAGCGCAAAATCAAAGATGAAGACTTGCCGTCAGCCCAGCAAAAACTCGATATTTTGCAGGAAACCATCGCCTCGTTGACCGACGCTGGCTATCAGTTTATCGGCATGGATCACTTTGCCCGTCCTGATGACGAACTGGCTATCGCTCAGCGTGAAGGCGTGCTGCACCGTAATTTCCAGGGCTACACCACACAGGGCGACAGTGACCTGCTGGGTCTCGGCGTGTCTGCTATCAGCATGATTGGCGACTGCTATGCGCAGAACCAGAAAGAGCTCAAACGCTACTATCAGCAGGTGGATGAAAGCGGCAACGCGCTGTGGCGGGGAATTGCGTTGACCACTGATGACTGTATTCGCCGCGATGTGATCAAGTCGCTGATCTGTAATTTCCGTCTCGACTTCACGGTGGTAGAAAAACAGTGGGCGTTGGATTTTGAAGATTACTTTGCAGAGGATTTAAAACTGCTGGCCCCATTGGCGAAAGACGGGCTGGTGGACGTGACGGCACAGGGCATTCAGGTGACGCCAAAAGGACGTTTGCTGATCCGCAATATCTGCATGTGCTTTGATACCTATCTGCGCCAGAAAGCGCGGATGCAGCAGTTCTCTCGCGTGATTTAAATCATCCGTCCCGGCGACCTGTGCCGCCGGGTTAAACCTGTGCTTACTCCATTCCTAACTCTTTCAGCTTGCGGGTGAGGGTGTTTCGTCCCCATCCCAGCAGGCGGGCGGCTTCCTGTTTGTGCCCCTGCGTGTGACGCAGCGCGGTGGTCAGCAGCGTGCGCTCCATCTCAGGCTGGGCTTCCGACAGCAGGTTTTGATGACCGCAACGCAACGCCCGGTCAGCCCACTGCGCCAGCAGCGTTGCCCAGCTGTCCGGCAGGGAATGCGACGTACTTTCCGGAACGGTGCTTTCAAACAGTTCAGGCGGTAAATCCTGAATCAGCACTTCCTGACCGGCAGCCATCACCGTCAGCCAGCGGCAGGTATTTTCCAGCTGGCGCACGTTGCCTGGCCACGCGAGGCGCGTTAACGCCGCTTCGGTTTCGGCATGAAGCAGCTTGGCTTCCACTCCAAGTTCACGGGCGGCAACCTGCAAGAAATGACGCGCCAGGCGGGGAATATCTTCCCGGCGTTCGCGCAGCGGCGGCAGATGGACGCGGATCACGTTCAGGCGGTGGAATAAATCCTCACGGAATTTACCTTCCTGCACACGCAGTTCAAGGTTCTGGTGGGTCGCCGCAATGATTCGGACGTCCACTTTCACTGGCGCATAGCCGCCCACGCGATAAAACTGTCCATCGGCCAGCACGCGCAGCAAACGTGTTTGCACATCCAACGGCATATCGCCGATTTCATCAAGGAACAGCGTCCCGCCGTCGGCCTGCTCAAAGCGCCCCTGACGAATGGTATTCGCCCCGGTGAATGCGCCTTTTTCATGGCCAAACAGTTCGGATTCAATCAGGTCTTTAGGAATAGCGGCCATATTCAGCGCAATAAACGGCGCTTTGGCGCGTGGGCTGTGACGATGCAGCGCATGGGCGACCAGCTCTTTACCGGTCCCGGATTCCCCGTTGATCAGCACGCTTATTGATGAACGCGACAGACGACCAATGATGCGGAATACGTCCTGCATCGCCGGGGCTTCGCCGATAATATCCGTCGTCGGGCCAAAAACCGGCGCGTTACGCGGCTGTTGCTGTTCCTGATAATGGCTGATGGCGCGCTCGACCAGCGCTACCGCTTCATCAATATCAAACGGCTTAGGCAGATAGTCGAAAGCGCCCTGTTGATACGCGCTGACGGCAGCATCCAGATCGGAATGGGCCGTCATTATGATGACCGGCAGCATCGGATGGCGTTGTTTAATTTGTTTCAGCAGTGCCAGTCCATCCATGCCCGGCATACGGATATCAGACAGCAGCACGTCAGGCGTTTTGCTGGCCAGCGCATCAAGCACTTCGCTACCGCTTTCAAAGGTGGTACAGGTCAATCCTGCGCCCGTGAGCGCACGTTCAAGCACCCAACGGATGGAACTATCGTCATCAACGATCCAGGCTATCCCGCGTTGCATAAAATGCACCTCTATTTCCGAATGGGCAGATAAACCGAGAATTCGGTATGGCCCGGCCAACTGGTGAACTCAATTTTACCGGAGTGTTGATCGATCAGATTGCGGGCGATGGACAAGCCCAGTCCGGTGCCGCCTTCGCGTCCACTCACCATCGGATAGAACAACGTATCCTGCAGATGCGAGGGAATACCCGGCCCGTTGTCTTCCACATCAATGCGAGCCGCCAGACGGTAACGCACACCGTGTAACGTCAGCTGGAATGCGGTGCGGGTCCGTAGCACGATTTCGCCGCCTTCCGGGCCTAACGCCTGGAGCGCATTACGCACGACATTTAATAAAACCTGCTCTATCTGGTCGGGATCGTGCGGCAATTCTGGCAGGCTTGGATCGTAATCGCGTGTCAGACGTACGTTGTCCGGCAGCTCCATCGACACCAGTTTCACCACCCGCTCCGCCACTTTATGAATACTTTCTGTGACGTGCATACCCGGTTGCTGTGGGCCGAGTAAACGGTCCACCAGGTTGCGCAGACGATCGGCCTGCTCAATGATGACTTTGGTGTACTCCGTCAGCGACGGGTCGGGCAGCGCTTTGCTCAAGAGCTGTGCCGCGCCGCGCAGGCCACCGAGCGGGTTTTTGATTTCATGCGCCAGGCCGCGCACCAGGTCTCGTGCCGCCACCTGCTGGGCGTGTTGCAACTGCTCCTGGCTGAGTCGACGCTGGTTATCCATCGGTGCCATCTCCAGCAGAATCAGGCCATCAGGCAGCCGCTGGGCGGTTAAGGAAAGAATATGCGAGCGACCATCAATCACCAGCGTCACTTCGTTGTCAGTGAAGCCCTGACCCGCCTGCAGGCTTTCATGCATCAGGCCGATGTTCAGGGAAAAATAACTCAACAGTTCCGGCAGCGGTGTACCGAATAATTTACGCGAACTCTGGGCGAGCAGCTGCTGCGCTGCCGGGTTGGCGTAATGCACCGCCAGCTCGTCATCGACCAGTAAGATACTGTTGATTAAAGAATTGAGGATCTGCCCAGCATCGGGCAGCACGCCTGTTGCCATCCAGCAGTCTCCTGAAAAAGTGTGCACCAATTTAGTGCATTATAGCGGTTTTTGGTCGCTAAGCGTCTGAAATCAGTTAGTTGGTGGAGAAAAAAGCCCATCCGAAGATGGGCCAAAAGTTCCACGGCAACAAAATCCTCTACGTCTTTCTTACCGCAGCTGTGTTGGCTGCCTTTGCTCACCCCAGTCACATAGTTATCTATGCTCCTGGGATTCGCTCAGTTGCCGCCTTGCTGCGGCAAGAAATCCGCTGAGTATTATTTTTCTTAAACGCTGTAGTACAGCTCGAATTCAACCGGATGCGGAGTCATGCGAACGCGGTCGTTTTCTTCAATGCGCAGCGCGATGTATGCATCGATAGCTTCGTCAGTGAACACGCCGCCCGCTGTCAGGAACTCGCGGTCTTCGTTCAGGCAGTTCAGTGCTTCTTCCAGAGAACCCGCAACCTGTGGGATCTCTTTCGCTTCTTCCGGCGGCAGGTCATACAGGTTTTTGTCCATTGCTTCGCCTGGGTGGATCTTGTTCTTAATACCGTCCAGGCCAGCCATCAGCAGTGCTGCGAAGCACAGGTATGGGTTAGCCGCTGGGTCCGGGAAGCGCACTTCGATACGACGTGCTTTCGGGGACGCAACCACTGGAATACGGATAGATGCAGAACGGTTACGGGCAGAGTAAGCCAGCATAACCGGTGCTTCATAACCCGGGACCAGACGCTTGTAGGAGTTGGTGGTTGGGTTCGCCAGGGCGTTGATGGCTTTAGCGTGTTTGATGACACCGCCGATGTAATACAGTGCCTGCTCGGACAGACCTGCGTATTTGTCGCCAGAGAAGGTGTTAGTCCCGTTCTTCACCAGAGACATGTGGCAGTGCATACCGGAACCGTTATCACCGAACATTGGTTTTGGCATGAAGGTCGCGGTTTTACCGAAACGGTGCGCCACGTTGTGCACAACGTATTTGTAGATCTGAATTTCGTCCGCTTTTTTGGTCATGGTGTTGAAGCGGGTAGCCACTTCGTTCTGACCCGCAGTCGCCACTTCGTGGTGGTGAGCTTCAACTACCAGGCCCATCTCTTCCATCACCAGACACATGGTAGAACGCAGATCCTGTGAAGAATCTACCGGTGGAACCGGGAAGTAACCGCCTTTCACTGCTGGACGGTGACCTTTGTTACCGCCTTCGTATTTGGTTGCGGTGTTCCATGCGCCTTCGATGTCGTCGATAGCAACGTGTGAGCCGGAGATGGAGCTACCGAAGCGCACATCGTCGAACAGGAAGAATTCTGGCTCTGGTCCGAACAGGACGGTGTCGGCGATGCCAGTGGAGCGCAGGTATTCTTCAGCGCGCTTCGCGATAGAACGCGGGTCACGGTCGTAGCCCTGCATGGTGCCTGGCTCGAGAATATCGCAACGAATAATCAGGGTAGATTCTTCGAAGAACGGGTCAATGACAGCAGTGGTTGGGTCTGGCATCAGAACCATGTCGGATTCGTTAATGCCTTTCCAGCCACCAATCGAGGAGCCATCAAACATTTTGCCTTCTTCGAAGAAGTCAGCATTCACCTGGTGAGCAGGGATAGTGACGTGCTGTTCTTTACCTTTAGTATCGGTGAAGCGCAGATCAACAAACTTCACTTCATGCTCGTTCAGCATCGTCAAAACGTGTTCAGCGGACATACTTAAACTCTCCCGGATTTGTCATTGTCGTCGTGGTAACGAACTATTCTTGGCACTACGTTATGTGGCGTTGTTGCCTTGAAAAAGATAAAGCGAAATCTGTGCCAACTTTTAAATGCCCCCCAAAAGGCGTTATGATGCGCACCATAGTGCAAAAGGGCTGCACCATGATGGATATCTTGCACCAAAATAGTGCTCATGTGTGAAATACGGGCACTGTTTTGGTGCAATTTGTGTAATTAGGCCCTTTTTACTCTTCGTGAAAGCGATCACAGGCCAACTCTGCGATACTTGTTTGCAGAGGATGTTTGTGATCCTGTTTTGTAGTGCGATTAATCCGTGTACAATAACGCGCTATTTCTAATGCCTGAGGCAAAGTTGTGATCGAAAATCTGCGTAACATCGCCATCATCGCGCACGTTGACCATGGTAAAACTACCCTGGTCGATAAGCTGCTGCAGCAATCTGGTACTTTCAGTAACGAACGTGCTGAAGCCACCGAACGCGTGATGGACTCCAATGACTTGGAGAAAGAGCGTGGGATTACCATCCTCGCTAAAAACACCGCTATCAAATGGAATGACTACCGTATCAACATCGTTGATACCCCAGGCCACGCCGACTTCGGTGGTGAAGTTGAACGTGTAATGTCCATGGTAGACTCCGTGCTGCTGGTCGTTGACGCAATGGATGGCCCAATGCCGCAGACGCGCTTCGTAACCAAGAAGGCATTTGCCCATGGTTTACGTCCGATCGTGGTTATCAACAAAGTTGACCGTCCTGGCGCGCGTCCTGACTGGGTTGTGGATCAGGTCTTTGACCTGTTCGTTAACCTCGATGCTTCTGACGAGCAGCTCGACTTCCCAATCATCTATGCATCTGCACTGATGGGGATTGCCGGTAACGATCACACCGATATGGCGGAAGACATGACTCCGCTGTACCAGGCGATTGTTGACCACGTTAAAGCACCAAGCGTTGACCTTGATGGTCCGTTCCAGATGCAAATCTCCCAGCTCGATTACAACAACTACGTTGGTGTCATCGGTATTGGTCGCATCAAGCGCGGTAAAGTGAAGCCTAACCAGCAAATCACCATCATCGACAGCGAAGGTAAAACCCGTAACGGTAAAGTCGGTAAAGTCCTGACCCACCTCGGCCTGGAGCGTATTGAATCCACCGAAGCGGAAGCGGGCGATATCATCGCTATCACCGGTCTGGGCGAGCTGAACATCTCCGACACCCTCTGCGATGTGCAGGCGGTTGAAGCGCTGCCAGCGCTGTCCGTTGATGAACCAACCGTTACCATGTTCTTCAACGTCAACACCTCTCCGTTCTGTGGTAAAGAAGGTAAGTACGTGACTTCACGTCAGATCCTCGACCGCCTGAACAAAGAGCTGGTGCACAACGTGGCACTGCGCGTTGAAGAAACTGAAGATGCGGATGCGTTCCGTGTTTCCGGTCGTGGTGAACTGCACCTGTCCGTTCTTATCGAAAACATGCGTCGTGAAGGCTTCGAACTGGCTGTGTCCCGTCCGAAAGTTATCAACCGTATGATCGATGGTCGTATGCAAGAGCCGTTCGAGAACGTAACTCTGGATATCGAAGAACAGCACCAGGGTGCGGTCATGCAGGCTATGGGCGAGCGTAAGGGCGATGTCAAAGACATGATCCCTGACGGCAAAGGCCGTATTCGTCTGGATTACCTGATCCCGGCACGTGGCCTGATCGGCTTCCGTACCGAGTTCATGACCATGACGTCCGGTACCGGTCTGCTTTACTCCACCTTCAGCCACTACGACGACGTTAAGCCAGGCGAAATCGGCCAGCGTAACAACGGCGTACTGATCTCCAACGGTCAGGGTAAAGCGGTTGCGTTTGCTCTGTTCAGCCTGCAGGACCGTGGTAAGCTGTTCCTGGGTCACGGTGCAGAAGTTTACGAAGGCCAGATCATCGGTATTCACAGCCGTTCTAACGACCTGACTGTGAACTGCCTGACCGGTAAGAAACTGACCAACATGCGTGCGTCTGGTACAGACGAAGCAACGGTTCTGGTTCCACCGATCAAAATGACGCTGGAACAGGCTCTTGAGTTCATCGATGACGACGAACTGGTAGAAGTTACTCCGACTTCTGTCCGTATCCGTAAACGTCACCTGACCGAGAACGACCGTAAACGTGCTGGCCGTGGGCCAAAAGAAGCGTAATTAACGTCTTCTGCATGTAAAAAAGCCGCTGAATTTCAGCGGCTTTTTTTATGGCTTACGTCAGGTCATCAACGCTTAGCGTTTATCCCATGCGTCCTGCCAGTTGCTACCGGTTGCTGGCGCGTATGCCCAGGCTGCACCTGCACACCATCCTGAGTACGGGAACGGTTTACACTGATAAATGCTGCCATCCGCGGCCAGGACTTTGGTTCCGTCGGTGTAGCTGGCAAGACCATCAGGGTACACATAGTCATAATCTCCGGCTGGCGCTGGGGTCGGATCAGGCTGCGCCGCGGCGTGAACCTGCAACGTCACCTCACCATTCGCGCTCAGACCGCTCTGATCGGTGACTTTCACCTGCAGCGCATAGCTGGCTTCTTTCGCATCCGCCGGTTCGATAATGGTCAGCGTATTGGTATCCTGACCGCTGACCTGGCCAACGCCTGCCGGTAACGTCCAGTGCCACTTCAACTGCTGAGCGGTGCTGTCCGGGTCGGTCGCGGTGGCCACAATCGTCACCTGACTGCCCGCGTTGACCTGCTGCATTGTCGCTACTGACAGAGCCGGTTTAACAGGCTGATTCGGATCGGTCACCGTGACGGTGGTGTCTGCATGGGAAGACTGTTTGCCGTCATTAACCGTCACGCGGAAGCTGTAGCTCGCCTGTACCAGAGGTGAGGCAACGGTAAAGGTGGCTTTTGCCGCATTGGCGTTCGACAGTTTTACCGCTGGGCCGCTGAGTTGTTCCCACTGCCAGGTCAGGCTATCCCCGTCCTGATCGGAAGAACCGGAGGCATCCAGGGTAACCACGCCCGCTTTATCAATCTGCTGGCTGATACCGGCATACGCCACTGGTGGATGATTCTGGTTCGGGTTCGCTGAGTTTTGGGTAAACGGTGCAAACACATTGCTGTAGGCATACAGCGGTGCCTGCTGCTCGGTCATACCGCTATGTTCTGGCGAAACCTGTTTCTCGATACCCGGACGATCCCGCATCATGGACCAGGCACCAATCATGCCAATACCGTGATCTTTGGCATGCTGATAAACGTGGTGAGCGTCAGACATATAGAACACTTCGCCCTGCACGTCGTTATAGCCAATCATCGGCGTGGTGCCGAGCATGGCATATACGGCGTTGTCGCTCTTCTCAGGCCAGATAGCTTTAACCTGTTTAAAGAGGTTATCCACCGCATCGGTGGCGCATTTACCGTGGATATTCTGACCTTCTGTACCGTCAGACTGGCACTGGATATTGCCGTAATCCATCGTCATTACGTTCACGCCATCCAGCTCAACGCCTTTGGCCTTCGCGTCTTGCAACACATAGATGCCTTCAGGGGTCAGACCGGTCGGCAGAATCGGCAGGGTGTACCAAATTGCCACCTGACGGCCTTCTTTCTTCCACTGATCCTGTACGGCTTTAACGGCCTGGTTACGACGTCCGATAGACTCGTGGTCGGCAACCCAGGTACCTTCAATATCAAAATCCAGGACTTTGAGATTCAGGTTATCGACGATGTCGTAATAGTGCTGCTGGAGATCGGCCACATTTTTACAGCTTGCCGCCAGCGGGCTATTGTTCGCCCCGCCAATAGACACCATCACATCGCCGCCTGCTTCACGCAGCGCTTTGATTTTGCTGTACTGAGCGTAATCGCCCATGCTGTAAGCGGTACCCCAGGTTGGCATACAGGTGTCAGCGTCTTTTGAAACGACGAAGGCCAGCGTGTAGTGGGTTACGTTATTGCTTTGAGCAACAGAGGCGAGATCCGGGATGCTGTTGAGGGTGAAATCAACGTACGGGGCGTAAAACTGTTTAGGCCACGCGGATTTCGGGGTGCCTACGCGCTCTTTGGTATTGCCCCATTCCACATAGGCACGCCATGGCGACACGCCTTCTGGCGTCACGTCTTTGACCTGCCACTGTGCAATATACGGCGTGCCGTTCCAGGTCATCAATGCCCCTGCATCGTAAAGCGTATTCAGGTTCAGCGCCGGAGCGGCGTTTGCTTGTGCCTGAGTCACCGTGCTTGAGGCGCCTAACGGATACCACGGTTTGCCGTTATTTTTGGTTGGGTTTTGGTTTTCAGCTAATGCCGGATCGTTGGCATTGGTATAAAACAGCGCTTCATAAGACTGACCGTTGCGGGTAACAATATCGCCAGCGTTATAGACTTTTCCATTTTCCCATTCTGGCGTCGCCTGCCAGATTTTCCACGGGTTTTCTTTACCTGGAATATATGAATGGGCAGAAACTAATTCATTTGTTTTATATGTTGCACCGTTGTACTGCACTTTTTCGTCTTTGGAATAAGACTGATCCTGGCTGAATTCAGACAGGTTAACCGAATCGTTACCGCCAGCAATTTCACAATTAGTCGGGTTGCCGTATTGCGAGATTTCTTGTGCCGTCGCTCCGCGGCTTAAACGCCATGGGTTGGTGGCCTGATCCTGCTGTGCATTACCTGGGCACTGATCTGCACCAACCCACCATGCATTCTGGTAGACGCTATTATTGAAAATAACGTTGAATTGTTCGCTGCCTTCCTGGCCGTTCCATGCTTCTAATGCGAAGGCTTGCCCAGCAACACAAAGGGCACCCATGCCAAATAAGGCTTGGGTTAGTTTATTAATCCGCATAATAATATTTCCATTAGTTATGTATGAAGGATTTAAATTCGTGATGTGAATGATATATAAAAAACCACGAATTAATCGTGGAGATACTAATCCAATGTTATAGCTAAATAAAGATTTTTAAGGATAATCCGCACGGCAAGTTAATAAACAAGATTAATGTATTATTAAGTTTAATTAATTATATGGTTTTCTTAGGTGTTATTTTTTGAGTTTATTTTAATGATTCAATGTACTTGCCCCTCTATCTGGAAAAGGCGGAGAAGTTAAACTCCGCCGCTTTCTTGTGCCAGACTCCTCAGATTTTTCCGTTGTGCTATCTCTGCAATGATTGCCGTAAATCGTGCTTCGTTAAGTTGGTAAAAGAAACCCATCGTGATTGCGGCCAGGATAGCCAGCCCGCAGGGCCAGAGGAAAATCAACTGGCGCAGTCCGAGCAACGCGTCGGCACTTTGTACGGCATTGGGAACATAGCCAATTTGAGTGAGCATAATACCTGGCAGGAAACCGGCGAGCGCAGCCGATATCTTGCGGGAGAAGGTATAACCGGTATAGACAGAGCCTTCCGCCCGAATGCCCGTTTTCCATTCACCGTAATCGACGGTATCAGGGACCAGCGCCCAGTTAAGACTGTTCACAAATGCGGTGCCAAAAAACGCCATACACGAGAAGGACACAAACAGTAGAGAGGAATTACCGCAGAAATAGTTCAGTATGTCGCCCACCGCCCACAGCATCAGGCCGCCGAGATAAACCTGTTTCTTACCGAATCGTTTTACGGCGGCAGGCACCAGCAGTACGCCCAGCAGAATGCAGCCCATGCTGAAAAATCCCATCCACGACAGCAAATGAACGTCATTGAGCACGTACTGAGTGTAATAGACCTGAATGGCGAGCTTGATGTTGAATGCCGCCAGGGTACAGAGATTGGCGATACACAGCACCAGCAGCGGCGGGTTACGGAAGATGGCGCAGAACGATTTCATTATGCTGGGTTTGTGATGATCGGGCGTGGCCTCGACATAGCGTTCCTTGACGCCGCGATAGCACCATCCCATGCATAACAGCCCGGCGGTAACAAAAAGCAGTGCTGCCACCAGATACCCCGTCGATGGGTTGGCGTGGAACATCGCCTGAACAGGCATAAACCCAACCGTACACAACAAAAGTCCGAGGGTGGCTCCCCCCTGACGCCACGCCGCCAGATGTGCCCGTTCATGCGGATTTTTTGTGATCGCCGGAACCATCGCGCCATAGGAACAATTCATCAGGCTGTAGAATAAGCCGAACAGCATAAACAGCAGGATGGCGATCGCCGTTTTCATCGTCAGGCTGAAATCGTTAGCGATAAACTGCGCCGAGGCGGCAAGGGCCACCGGGACGGCGGCATAGAGAATAAAGGGTCTGAATTTTCCTTTCGGGCCAAAATGGCGTCGCGAATCCAGCAGAACCCCGGTCAGCATATCGGTGAAGGCGGTAAAAAACTTCGCGACCAGAAAGATAATGCCACCGTAAAAAGCGGGCATCCCCAATTGGTCGGTGTAGAACTTCAGCAGATATAACGTACCGATACTCAGCATCAGATTTGACCCCAAATCGCCCATGCCGTAGGCGCATTTCTCACGCAGGCTTAGCTTCAGGGTTAACGGATCATGGCGGCTCATGTTGTGCCCTCAAGACGACGCGCCTCAATCTCTGCCACGATGCGGACATACATCTTCTCGTTGAGGTTGTAGAAGCAACTCATCGCCAGAATCGTAATCACGGCCAACACGCAGGGCCAGATGAAAATCAGCTCACGCAGACCTTCTACCGTGCTGGTGGACTGCACTACGTTTGGCACGTAACCAATTTGCGTCAGCATCCAGCCCGGGAAGAATCCCGCTAACGCCTGTGAAACCTTACGAAAGAACGTAAAGCCGGTATAAACCGTCCCTTCCGATCGCACACCGGTACGCCACTCGCCGTATTCCACGGTGTCGGAAACCAGAGCCCAGTTCAGGCTGTTTACAAACGCCGAGCCGAAAAAGGCCAGACACGAGAAGGCAACAAAACTGACCGAACCTCCGCCAAAGAAGTAGTTGAGCAGATCGCCTGCTACCCAGGTCAATAGCCCGCCGATGTAGACCTTTTTCTTTCCAAAACGGCGAACGGCACCGGGCATCAGGAACACGCCGATGAAAATGCAGCCCATGCTGAAAAAGCCCATCCAGGAGAGAAGAATGGGATCGTTCAGCACGTACTGGGTGTAATAAACCTGAATCGCGAGCTTGATGTTAAAGGCACCGAGGGTGCACAGGTTGGCGATGCAAAGGATAAACAGTGGCCGGTTGCCCGCAATCGCGCGAAAGGACTGCAGTAAGCCAGGTTTTTGAGCCGGAGTTGCCGATGGGGAAGCGACGTAACGCTCTTTAACGCCGACGTAGCAGCACCACATAAAGAACAGACCGACCAGCGAAAACAGCGTGGCAGCAAACAGATAACTCAGTTGGGTATTGTCTTCAATCAGGTTCATGACCGGCACAAAGCCCACGGTGCACAGCAGCAGGCCGAGAGTGGCCCCGCCCTGACGCCAGGCCGCCAGCGAAGCGCGTTCGTCAGGGTTTTTGGTGATAGCAGGCACCATCGCGCCATAGGAACAGTTCATCATGCTAAAGAACAGGCCGTACAGCATAAACAGCCCCGTGGCCATGACCGTTTTGCCCGTCATCTCAAACGGTGTACCGACAAAGTTGGCAATCGCCAGCAGCGTCACCGGAAACGCCGCATAAATCACGAACGGGCGGAATTTTCCCGCTGGGCCAATCTTTTTGCGCGAATCGAGCATGATGCCGGTGCCCATATCGGTAAACGCGGTAAAAAACTTTGCCACCAGAAAGATGATGCCGCCGTAGGTTCCGGGCAGACCCAGCACGTCGGTGTAGAACTTCAGCAGATAGAGCGTGCCAATATCCAGCAGGATGTTTGAGCCCAAATCGCCCATCCCATAAGCGAGTTTTTCACGGAACGGTAAACGTAAACGGGCCGGGTCGCTGACATTTTCGGTCGCTGTCTGACGCATAGTCTTTTCTCCATTAAGCCTGATTGATGGCGCGAATCGCCGCGACTTTTTTGCCAAAGAGGAGGTGCAGCGCCAGTAGCAGAGCGAATGGCGGCAGCAGCGCACTCAGTGCAGAGATGCCCATTGCGCCTTTGATCAGCATCGCCCCGGAGGCAATCAGCAGCAAAAAGACCATCAGTCGGAAGACGTTCACGGAAATGCGTTTATGCACGTACTGACCCACCAGCGAGCCGAGGATCATGGTGGGAACGCAGAACAGCACCAGTTTGAGGGTCGAAATAGTCAGAATGCCGCTGGTGGTGAGTCCGCCGATAATGGCGAGGTTATTGGCGGTGAAAAACGCATTCAGGGTGCCACGAAATGCGGCCGGAGCCAGATTGCGCAGCATGCCGTAAATCACTACCGGTGGACCGTTGGTGGAAAACGCCGAGCCTAAGGCCCCGGCGATCGCCCCGATCGGTATGGCTATCCAGTTTTTGTCATAAACCGGCAGGCGGGGAATAAACAGGCTGTAAAAGGAGTAGAGAATGAGAAACGCGCCGAGGCCAACTTTCATGATGTGATCGGGCAAATAGGAAAGCGCATAAATGCCTACCGGGATGCCTGCGAAGGAAAACAGAATCAGCACCAGGGCCGATTTCCATTGGGTTTCTTTCCGCGAAAGCCAGGTGGCATACAACGCCGTCGCTGTGCCGACAATGACCGACATCGGGGCCGCCATTTTGAGCGGCAACAACAGCGTTATCAGCGGCATCGTGGTAAGCGCCCCGCCAAAACCGGCGCAGATACCCACGAAGGTATACATAAACATGATCGCGATAACGACAGCGACCGTGCCGTTATCCAGAGGGATGCCATCCGGGGTCAATAGCAGGAAGAAGTCCATGATGTCTCCTTGTGTCACTGCGCGGCAATCTGGCGCAGTGAGGCAAACAACGGCTGCCATTCACTGTTCGCCCGATAAAAGACCGGGGGCTGACCGAGCGGAGCCGCCACGGTAACGTTCTCGCCGCCACTGTGGCATTCACCCGTCCAGGCATTGATCCACGCGTCCTGCGGCAGATACAGCGTCCAGTCGCTGCGACCCTGTTCGTACACGGGCGCTACCAGCAAATCGCGACCAAACAGATACTGATACTTCAGGTCGTAGGTATGGGCGTCGTTTTCGTAATGCAGGAACAAAGGCCGCATCACCGGCAGGCCGCTACGGGCATTCTGGGCAACGGCCTGTTTGATATAGGGTTTCAGGGTGGTGAAGACGGTGGTCATGCGCGCGAAGTGGGCGATAGTTTCGGCGTCGCTGTCAAACTGCCAGTTGTCACCCGGGCGGTTGCCCTCATGGGTGCGCATCATCGGCGTAAAGGCGCTGAAATCACACCAGCGCAGCAACAGTTCTTTACTGCGTTTCATCTCAAACAGGGTGGTATAACCGCCGATATCGCTGTGATGCAGGCCATGCCCGCTCATCGCCAGAGAAAGCGCGGCGGGGATCACCGAGGCGAGACCATCGTCCAGGCTCCAGTCAACGTTCTGATCGCCTGCCCACATCATTAATGAATGCTTCTGGCTCCCGGTATAACCGGCGCGCATAAAGAACAGGGTTTCGCCCAGCTGGCCGGTTTCTTCCAGCGCCTCGTAATTGCACTTCGCCCACAGTGCAGGCCAGGCGTTGTGCATAATTTCTGCGCTGACGCCGTTATGCAGGAAGGTATCGGTCGGCAAGTACTCACCAAAGTCAGCCATCCAGCCGCTGCACCCAAGATCGATAAGATTCTTTTTAATGAGCGCCTTATACCAGTCGTAGGCTTCCGGGTTGGTCAGGTCGATAACCCCGGCGTAGAACTCGCCGAACTCAACGTGATAATCCTTTCCTTGCGCATCTTTGGTCAGATAGCCGTGTCTGGCTGCCTCTTCGCATAACGCTCTGTCACTGGCGAGATAAGGGTTGATGTAGCTGAGAAACTGCACGCCTTCCTGCTTCCATTGGGCGATACGTTCATCAAGCTGAGGATAAAGCTCGCTGTTCCATTCCCAGTTCCACATCACACGCTTGCCAAAGGAGGTCATCCGTATACCCGACCAGTCCTGCGTCCAGAGGCCGTTCACCTTCACCCCGCCCTGGCGCAGAGTATCCAGCTTGTGCTGGCAAACGTCCGTTCCGCCCTGAACGCCGAGCGTCACGCCGTCATATACCCAATCTGGCAGTTCCGGCTGTCGTCCGAGCCGGGCTGTCAGTTTTTCCAGCAGACCGATGTAGGTGGCGGCGCATTCGATGCGAAGGGTTGCGTTATCTTCCCAGAATGCCAGCTCGTGAAAATCGGGGTCGCTGAAATCAAAATTCATGTAGCCGCTGTTCTCAACGTGGCAGTAGTACTTCTGGGTGCTGACAAAGGTCGGTTGCGGGAAAAAAGTCCAGTAGTAGTCTCCCCCGGCATTTTCTTTGCAGTCCGCCTGCCAGGTGACATAGCTGCTCTTATTGCGCCCGACGCCCTGTTCGCTGGTCCACAGTGGGAACGGTTTGCCGCGCAGATCGAAATAAGAAAATTGCTCGCCGCAGCCGTAGATATGATCGGCAGGCATGGCCGCGAGCCGCAGCCAGATACGGTTATGGCCGGGATGTTCATTATGGAGTTTCAATGACAGGCAGCCGCCGTCATCACGGCTGATATCCAGGGCAGCGTGTGCGGTATCGCCGCGCGAAAAGCGAAGAGTCCAGCCGGATGGCTGTGGCATCACGGTCACATCGGTGAGGGCAATCTTCTCGTTGAGTCTGTCTTTAATACTGAAGTTGCCGCGGAACATCTCAATATCGGCCGTGCCGGTACCAATCCACAGACACGGGGCGTGGCGGGTATGGCGCAGGATCAGGCGTTCCTGGAACGACAGCTCAAAGCCGTCGTCGAGCGTAATCATCTTAAGTTCAGGGTATTGCGAAGCCATGATTATCTCCGTTGTAGGGTAAGTGTTGGTTATTGTTTTTTTGTTATTCGCCACCAAGGCTAAAGCGCAGCTGGTGGGTGTCGCCGGGGTTGAGCAGCACAAGGTCGATGCCCGAATTAAAGGCGTCCGGTGGACAGCTCATGGGTTCTGTGGCCAGACCTTTACGCGCCAGCTTTTCGCCCGTATAGATCTGTACCCAGGGTTGACTGGCGCAGAGCCAGACGGACATTGCCGATGGGGAATGGGTTAATCTGACTGTCCACGGGGCATCGTGTTCAGGCAGGCGAAAAGTGTGGTCGATTTGCGTGGTGCCGATTGACCGCCGGGTCAGAAAATCGAGGTGTGGATCTACACCTTGTGTTAATTCCGCAACGCTAAAAATCGTATTGGTTGGCAATTCCAGTTCGCACTCATCGATCCGTTGCAGATTGCAGGTCAGGTAAGGGTGAACGCCCGCGCCATATGGCGCAGTAACGTCACCGATATTTTCACTGAGGATACAGGCGCTCAGGCCACTAACGTCGTCCAGCCGATACGTCATCTCGGCGGCAAGCATAAAAGGGTAACCATAGGTCGGTGGTAAAAAAGCCGACAGCGTAACCTGGATGTCGGACTGTTCGACTATTTGCCAGTTTTGCCATGCCAGTAGCCCATGAATAGCCGCGTTCCCGACGCTATCGTTCACGGCGGGGCTGAACATTTCCCCGTTGAATCGATAGCGGCCGTTCGCGATACGATTCGGCCAGGGGATAAGCACTTTCCCCAGATGCGCCAGAGGCATCTCTTCCGGAGGATGAGGAATCACAATGTGACGACCGCGGTGCGTCAGGGAGGCAAGTCCTGCCCCCACGGTGACGATTTGCGCCCGGTAATCACCGGCCTTCAGCTCTATGGTACTGCCGCTTTTATGCATGCTTTTTCCCTCGCGCAGTGTGTAGGGGGTTATTTCGCGAGGCTGTCGAGCAACCCGGCCGCGACCGCAGGCGCAAGTCCCGGAGCCAGCGGCAGGCGCGGGATTACCAGGCAGTGCAGCAGATGATAGATATCCTGCTTACCGTCCCAGACTTTGGTGGTGACTTCATTGTTGGTATCCAGCTCTTGCCACCAGGAACCGTTTTCGTAATCCATCAGGTATTTAATGCAGTACTCCCACCAGGTCTGATACCAGGCTTCGTATTGCGGATCGCCAGTGACGGTATAAAGCGCATACGCAGTGCCCATGGCTTCCACGATCGGCCAGCGCACGCGTTCCCGTACGATCGGATTACCGTTCCAGTCGACGGTGTAAACAATGCCGTCAGCGCCATCCGGTGCCCAGGCGTCGCGAATAGTGGCGTGGAATAATCCTTTTGCATCTTCCAGCAACCACGTTGGCGGGGTTTCAAAACGCGCTTCCAGCGCTGCACGCAGATGCAGCATCAGGCGACCCCACTCAATCCAGTGTCCTGGTGTTCCGCCGTAAGCGCGGAAGCGGTGCGCCGGGTTGTCCTGGTTGTAATCGCGGATAGGGTTCCAGTTGGCGTCGAAGTGTTCATTGACGCGGTACTCGCCTTTGCGCGCGACGTCGTGAATGATCACCGACGCCACACGCAGCGCGCGGTCGAGCCATTTGCGGTCGTGGGTCACGTCATAAACAATCAGGAAGGCTTCAACCGCATGCATATTGGCATTGCCGCCACGGTAATCCTCGGTTTGGCTGAAGGCTTCGTCCCAGGATTCCAGACACATCTGTTCTTCTTCGCTCCAGAAATATTTCTCAATGACGTCGATAGCTTCATCAAGTAGCGGGCGAGCGGCAGGGTGGCCGGTGGTGACCGCGCTGGCTGCACCTAACAGTACGAAGAAATGCTGATAACCTTGTTTGGATGCATCAACCACGCCTTCGTCGTTCACGCAGGCATACCAGCCACCGTATTTTTTATCCCGCAAAGCACCGTTCAGGGCGTTAATACCGTGCTCGACCAACGCGTACGCCCCCGGTCGGCCCATACCTGCGGCAACAGAATAGGTGTGCAGCATCCGGGCGGTAATCCACAGATGGGTGCCCATATCCGTTCTGACCTGGCCGTTATTGCCCAACCAGCCAAAACCCGTAGGCACCGCGGCGTTCTTGCCAAAATCAAAAATGCGATCCGTTTCCTGCTCAAGCCACCGGTTGTGGCTCAGGGTGTTAAACCATTTCATCGGAGAGTCCTTTTATTAGCGGCGAGCCATCATCTCATCGACGATTTCGCCTAAACGTTGCAGTTTCGGGGCGCAGACATCGCTCAGCATCAGGCCGGTATCTGGCAAACCCACTACCGAGGCCCAGACCGCGCGGCCTGCCAGGAAGCCAGACGCGCCAGCCTGCATGGCAATGCGCACGGCGCGCGGGAACAGTTTTTCATCAACGCCGGAAGAGAGGATCACCCACGGCATATGTATCTGCTCATTCAGCTTCTGGGCGGCTACCAGCAACGCCTGCTGCGAACCTTTGCCGTACAGCGGCATCTCCACTTTGTAGAGGTCTGCCCCGCTGTTACCGAGCTCTTTGGCGGCATCAAGAATGGCCTGTTCACGGTCGAATTTATCGCCGCAGCGTGGCGGACGAACCACCGGTTCGATAATGCTCAGCAGACCGTTTTGATGGCAGAGCCGGTTAAACTCATCGACCATTTGCAGGCGCTGCTGCGGGTCTTCATCGCTGCGCCACAGCACCAACAATTTCAGGGCTTTCGCGCCGTCTCGTTTGACGGCCTGGGGGTCGATGCTTTTATCGATAATCACGCTATCGACGGGAATACCGTTCCCGGGGATAAACTTGTCGGCGGCGACGATCATCGCGCAGCGTTTATCCACGGCTTGCTGCTCGACAACCTGGCGATAGCAAAATTGCTGATCGACCAGAATTGCAGAGGCAAACGGCGACAGCGTTTTAGCGGCGCTTACTTTGAAATCCGTAAGCTGTTGGTCGGTCACTGGCCCTTCAACGCCTGCGGCAGAGAACATAAAGCGCATGGCTTCACGTTGATCGACCGCCAGCATGGCAAAGCCGCCGGAAGGTCGGGTGAGATCTTTCAGGGTGTACTGCGTCATAGCGTCATTCCTTGTTGATACGTGAAAGTGTTTTGCGAAGCCCGGCGCTGGTGCGCACCTGCTCGAGAATGGCTGACCAGTCTTCGCGTCCGCGTCCGGCGGCGCGGGCCTGGCTATAGACTTCTCGTG
Source organism: Scandinavium sp. M-37 (assembly GCF_043558715.1). Lineage (NCBI taxonomy): Bacteria > Pseudomonadati > Pseudomonadota > Gammaproteobacteria > Enterobacterales > Enterobacteriaceae > Scandinavium > Scandinavium sp. M-37. The sequence goes on along the minus strand of NZ_JBIGIN010000035.1, from coordinate 13,437 downwards.
AAGCGGCCCCGAGCGGCATCGGAACATGCAGCTGGCTGGCAACATCGAGGGCGATACCCAGGTCTTTGTGGGCAAGATCGATCATGAAGGCAGGAGAAAGGTCGCCTTTCAGCACCTTGTTGGGCCAGGTGGTAGTGAAATGGCCTTTACCGGCTGCGGTGCCGCTCATCACGTTCAACGCCACCTGGAGGTCAAGCCCAAGGGCTTCGCACAGCGTTGCGGCCTCGGCGGATAGCGCATTGAGCGCGATGCTCATGTAGTTGTTAATCAGCTTCACGCGGATGCCCATCCCGGGACCGCCAGCGTTAATCAGCTCGCTGCCCATCGCCATGAGTACTGGCGTGGCGCGTTTCACCTGTAGTTCGCTTCCCCCCGCCAGCAAAAGCAGCGTGCCGGAAATGGCGTTATCGGAGGTGCGGCCGACCGGCACATCCATCATGCTAAAACCGCGTTCGTGCATTTGAGTTATCAGGCGGTCCGTTTGCAGTGGATGGATGGTGGACATATCAATGACCAGCGCATCCGACGAGAGCGTTTCACAAACGCCGTTGCTGCCGAATAGCACGGCGTTAACCACCTCGCCGTTTGGCAGCATGGTGATGACAAATTCGGCATCCGTAGCGGCGTGTGCAGGCGATGATGTCGCGACGGCGCCTTTCTTCTCCAGCGCGTTTACGGCTTGCGGATCCAGATCGTAAATACGTAGCGAATGTCCCTGTTTAAGCAGATTGCTCGCCATTGGCGCGCCCATTTGTCCCAACCCGATAAATGCGATGACCGACATACTGTTCTCCTGCTGCTGGTGTCATTTTTTGTCAAAGTTTGCGCGTTTGTGTTGTCTGTTTTTGATCGTATTTGTAATTTATGGTCAAAAAATTGACAGCCGTCACTTTTTAAACAATTGGTGAAATTAAAATGGCGGCAGGTTTTTAACGCTGAGGAATAACCATGATTCGCATTGCTTGTGTCGGAATAACCGTGATGGACAGGATCTACTACGTGGGCGATTTACCCACCGAAGGGGGAAAATATGTGGCGAATAATTACCGTGAAGTGGGTGGTGGGCCTGCGGCTACAGCGGCAGTGGCTGCGGCGAGGCTAGGTGCGCAGGTCGATTTTATTGGTCGGGTAGGGGATGATGACATCGGTATCAGCCTGCTGCACGAACTGGAGTCATTTGGCGTAAGTACGCGTTATACCCAACGTTTTACTCAGGCCCGCTCGTCGCAGTCTGCCATCGTGGTGGATGCACAGGGTGAGCGCATTATTGTGAACTATCCGAGTCCGGACCTGATGGCCGATGCCAGCTGGCTGGATGCCATCGACTTCAGCCAATGGGATGTTGTTCTGGCTGATGTTCGCTGGCATGAGGGGACGAAAAAGGCGTTTACCCTCGCGCGTCAGGCTGGCGTGACGACAATATTGGATGGTGATATCACGCCTCAGGACATTGCTGAGCTGGTGACGTTGAGCGATCACGCTGTCTTTTCGGCTCCAGGATTACGACGTATGACGGGCGAACAGAGTCTCCCGCTTGCCTTAGAAAAATCAAAAATGCTCACAAACGGACAGGTATACGTCACCGACGGCTCGGAAGGCTGCTTTTGGCTGGAAAATCAAAACCTGATGCATCAGCCTGGATTTACGGTGAACGTTGTCGACACAACCGGTGCGGGAGATGTTTTCCATGGCGCTTATGCCTTCAGTCTGGGGCATGGCGAGGCAGGCAGAGAAGGTATACGTTTTGCCAGTGCGGTTGCCGCATTGAAGTGCACCCGACCAGGTGGTCGGGCGGGAATCCCCGATCGTGATCAAACCTGCTCTTTTCTGTCGCTTTATGGTTAAAATGTCGGAAAGAAGGGATTAAGAGGACAGCCCATGAGCCTGACTGAACTTACCGGTAACCCACGCCACGACCAGTTACTGACATTGATTGCCGATCGCGGCTACATGAACATTGATGAGTTGGCGCAGCTGCTGGATGTCTCAACCCAAACGGTTCGTCGTGATATCCGCAAGCTGAGTGAGCAAGGGCTGATCACCCGCCATCACGGTGGTGCCGGACGCGCGTCAAGCGTGGTGAATACCGCCTTTGAGCAACGTGAAGTCTCATGGACCGAAGAGAAAAAGGCGATCGCTGAAGCGATTGCCGACTATATCCCGGATGGTTCAACGGTGTTTATCACCATCGGCACCACGGTCGAACAGGTCGCCAGGGCGCTGCTGAATCACAACCATTTGCGGATTATCACTAACAGTCTGCGGGTGGCGCACATTCTCTACAAAAATCCACGCTTTGAAGTGATGGTGCCCGGCGGCACGTTGCGGGCACATAATGGTGGGATAATCGGCCCGGCCGCCAATGCGTTTGTCTCTGGATTCCGTGCCGATTATCTGGTGACAAGCGTCGGCGCTATTGAAAATGATGGCACGCTATTGGAGTTCGACGTCAACGAAGCCAGTATCGCGCAGACGATGATGGCTCACGCCCGTCATCTACTTCTGGCCGCTGACCACACGAAATACCATGCCTCCGCTGCCGTTGAGATAGGCAATCTTGCTCAGATGACGGCGCTGTTCACCGACGAAGAACCGGGTGCCTCACTGCGTCAAATCCTCAAAACCCATCAGGTCGAAGTGGTTAAAGCCTGTGCGGGTGGAAATGATAGCCCCTGATTTCTCGTCCTGCCCGTGAGCGCTATAGTCAAACCCCTCCTTTCCCGCTACAGTTATTTTTCCATGACGCAAAAGGAGAGGATCATGCTCTATATCTTTGATTTAGGTAATGTGATTGTCGACATTGACTTCAACCGGGTGTTCGGCGCGTGGAGTGATTTCAGCCGTGTCCCGCTGGCTACGCTGAAGCAAAAATTCGTCATGGGGGAAGCATTCCATCAGCATGAGCGCGGCGAAATCAGCGATGAAGCTTTTGCTGAGGCGCTATGCCATGAAATGGATTTGTCCCTAAGCTATGAGCAGTTTTCCCACGGTTGGCAGGCGATATTCGTTGGCCTGCGCCCGGAATTGATTGCCATCATGCGTCAGTTGCGCGAGCAAGGTCATCGGGTGGTGGTCCTGTCAAATACCAACCGGCTGCACACCACCTTCTGGCCGGATGAATATCCTGAAGTCCGTGACGCGGCGGACAACATCTATCTCTCTCAGGAGATGGGGATGCGTAAACCCGAAGCGCGTATCTACCAGCGGGTACTCGAAGCGGAAGGTTTTTCCGCCGCAGATACCGTCTTTTTCGACGATAACGTCGATAATATAGAGGGTGCCCATCGGCTGGGGATCACCAGTATTCTGGTGACCGGCAAAGAGACCATCCCTGAGTATTTTGCGAAATAACTATGCTAAAAAACGTTCATCAAAAAGTCTCCCATCACAGCCGGTCGCTGGTGGCCTGGCTTAAGTTACTCTGGCGACGTATTGATGAAGACAATATGACGACACTGGCCGGGAACCTGGCCTATGTGTCGTTGCTCTCCCTGGTGCCGCTGGTTGCGGTCATTTTTGCTCTTTTCGCCGCTTTCCCGATGTTTTCCGACGTCAGCGTCACGCTGCGACAATTTGTCTTTGCCAATTTCCTGCCGGCAACGGGAGATGTTATCCAGCGTTATATCGAGCAGTTTGTCGCGAACTCCAGCAAAATGACGGCGGTCGGTGCCTGCGGGCTTATCGTGACCGCGCTGCTACTGATGTATGCCATCGACAGTGCGCTGAATACCATCTGGCGCAGCAAGCGCGTTAGGCCAAAAATCTACTCATTCGCAGTGTACTGGATGATATTGACCCTCGGGCCGCTGCTGGCCGGGGCGAGTCTGGTCATCAGTTCCTACCTGCTTTCGCTGCGCTGGGCGAGTGAACTTAACGGCGTGATAGATAACGGGTTGCGCCTCTTTCCGTTGCTGCTTTCCTGGATCTCCTTCTGGATGCTCTACAGCATCGTGCCCACTACCCGGGTGATGAATCGTGATGCGATTGTTGGCGCGCTGGTGGCGGCGCTGCTGTATGAGCTTGGCAAAAAAGCGTTTGCGCTCTACATCACCACCTTCCCGTCTTATCAGCTGATTTATGGTGTACTTTCAGTTATCCCGATTCTGTTTGTCTGGGTCTACTGGACCTGGTGCATCGTCTTGCTTGGCGCGGAAATAACTGTCACTCTCGGGGAATACCGAAAACTCAAAATCGCGGCAAGCCAGGAAGAAGACGAACAACCATGATTGCATTAATTCAGCGCGTAACCCGTGCCAGCGTCACCGTGGAGAGCGAAGTGACGGGTGAAATTGGTCCGGGACTTTTGGTTTTATTAGGTGTCGAAAAGGAAGATGACGAGCAGAAAGCGAATCGCCTGTGCGAACGCGTTTTGGGTTACCGAATTTTTAGCGATGCCGATGGCAAAATGAACCTCAACGTTCAGCAGGCCGGTGGCAGCCTGCTGGTGGTGTCGCAGTTTACGCTGGCGGCCGATACCGAGCGCGGCATGCGTCCGGGATTCTCCCGAGGCGCGGCTCCCGACCGGGCAGAAGCATTATACGAGTATTTTGTTGAGCGCTGCCGCCAGCAGGAAATCAACACCCAGACCGGGCGTTTTGCCGCCGATATGCAGGTTTCATTGGTCAATGACGGTCCCGTGACATTCTGGTTGCAGGTATGAGTCTGCAAGCGGGTTTGGCACGGTCTACAAAAGAGAGCTCCTCTATGTATCACCTTCGAGTACCGCAAACGGAAGAAGAATTAGCGCGTTATTACCAGTTTCGCTGGGAGATGCTGCGTAAACCGCTGCATCAGCCACAAGGCTCTGAGCGAGACGCCTGGGATGCGATGGCGCATCATCAGATGGTCGTCGATGAAGCGGGTAATCTGGTGGCCGTGGGGCGCCTGTATATTAACGGCGATTACGAAGCGTCGATTCGCTTCATGGCGGTTGACCCTGCGGTACAGGACAAAGGACTCGGCACGCTGATGGCAATGACGCTGGAATCCGTGGCCCGTCAGGAAGGCGTCAAGCGCGTCACCTGTAGCGCCCGGGAAGATGCCGTCGAGTTCTTTGCCAAGCTCGGCTTTGTGAACCAGGGCGAAATCACCACCCCGCAGACCACGCCGGTGCGGCATTTCCTGATGATTAAACCGGTGGCGACGCTGGATGATATTCTGCATCGCGGCGACTGGTGCGGACAGCTACAGCGGGCATGGTACGAGCACATCCCGCTGAGCGAGAAAATGGGGGTGCGCATTCAGCAGTATACTGGGCAGAAATTCATCACTACCATGCCGGAAATCGGCAACCAGAATCCGCACAATACGTTATTTGCCGGGAGTCTGTTTTCTCTCGCCACCTTGACCGGCTGGGGCCTGATCTGGCTGATGCTGCGCGAACGCCATCTTGGCGGCACCATCATTCTGGCCGATGCCCATATTCGTTACAGCAAGCCCATCAGCGGCAAACCGAGCGCGATTGCTGACCTGGGTTCTCTCAGCGGCGATCTCGACCGTCTGGCGCGCGGACGTAAAGCCCGTGTGCAGATGCAGGTTGAACTGTTCGGCGACGACACCTCCGGCGCGATTTTTGAAGGTATCTACATTGTTCTCCCCGCTAAACCCTTCGGAGCGCTGGAAGAGGGCGGTAACGAGGAGGAGTAGTCCTCACTTCTGGCCCGGCTTGCTTATACGTCGGGCCACATCCTGTATGACGTCCCTTGCCGATTGGCTTACACCGCTTAACTGAAAGAAACCGTGAATTGTCCCTGGATAACAGGTACAGGTCGACTGGGCGCCTTGTCTGGTAAGCCGTTGATGTAAAATGTTTCCTTTGGACAAGGCTCTCTTTGAACGCTTAACGCAACGCATGTCAGAGATGAATGAGATAGCGAAAGGTGAACGGGAACCTTCCCGCGTCTTTGAAATAGACACAATGAAAATCAAAGAAATACGCCAGTCGTCTGGACTCTCTCAGAGGCGGTTTGCGAATTTGATTTCTGTCAGCGTGGATACGCTGCGTAACTGGGAGCAAGGGCAGCGTTCGCCAACAGGCCCGGCAAAGGCGCTGCTACGCGCAATAGCCAACGATCCGCTCAACGTCATTTCGGCGCTGGCGCAATAAACCGGGCGCTCTCGCACCCGGTCATCAGAACAGGGATTACTCCCCTTCGCCCGGGAACAGGAACGGATTGATGGAGCTGCGGGCAAAGCCCTCTTGTTCCATGCGTGCATCCAGCACCAGCGAGGCGAGGTCATCGGCCACCGGCTCGACGTTCGGGTCCTTTTCCTGATACAGGATTTTGAGGTAGGTCCCGCAGTCGCCACAGCTTTCGGCTTTCACTGAGGCCTGCTCGTTATCCAGCGACCAGTAGTGCAAATCACGACTCTGCTCGCAGTTGCTGCACTTCACGCGCACCACGTGCCACTCGGATTCACACAGATTGCAGTGCAGATAACGCAGCCCTTGCGTGGTGCCAATCTGTACCACGCTGGATACCGGCATCGAACCGCACACCGGGCAGAACTGGCGATGCTCGCCGTATTCCGCCCGCGCTTTGCCGGGGATCAGGTTAGCCATTTGCGCCCAGTACAGCGACAACGCGGCCCAGATGAACGGGGCTTTATCGCTGCTGACGGAGGCAAAATCTGACGCGAACAGCGCGCTGGCCATCTCTTCCAGCTCCAGATCGGAAGCCTTTTCGAGATTCTCAATAACGGCCAGCGCCGGGCCGCTCATTTCCGGTTTCAACTCGGCAATCATCGATTGCAGCAGCGTCTGCCAGTGTTTATCGCGCGGCAGGGCGTGGATATCCAGCGGCGGTTTGCCCTGCTCTGCGGCTTCTTTAATGCGCGCGGTGAGGTCCATTTGCAGCGGATGGTCGTACAGCACCACTTCCTGCGCATGGGCTATCAGCGCCGCAAAGCGCAGGTAATCGCCGAGCGGGTTTTCCTGCGCCAGTTGTAGCAGGCGTTCCGCTCTGCGGTGATAGAGGTTTTTCAGTCGCGGGAATAATAACGGCGGAATGCTTTCCGCCGTGCGTTTCTCGCTACTCCCCAGTTCATCTTGTGGGATTATGCGAATACTCATTCAGTCGATTTTTCCTGTTTCTGGCGGACTTCTCGGTACCAGCGCGGGTGATGTTTTTTCGCCCATGCGCTGGTGACCCAGCCTTCCACCATCGCGGTAATGGTGCCTTTAACCCAAAGGGCGGCGTAGATATGCACCATAATAACCACAATTAACGCCACTGCGGCAAATGAATGCAGCATCAGCGCGATGCGGATAATCGGGATTGGGAAAGCGGGGGCAAAGTATGGCCGCCAGATGATGACCCCGCTCACGAGCAGCAGTACCAGGAAGATAATTGCCGCCCAGAACACGCACTTCTGCCCGAAATTATAGCGCCCGGTATCGCCCACTTCCTCGTTAACGACAATCTTACGAATATTCTTCGCCCAGAAGATATCGTCCCGATTGATGAGGTTATGGTGCCAGTAGCGGAAGAACATGATGATGAACGACGCGAACATCACCACCCCGACGAACGGATGCAGAATGCGCGCCAGCTGCGGCGTGCCGAGGATGTGCATCAGCCAGTTAAAGGACGGGAAGAAAAAGCCCAGCCCGCTCACCGCCGCCAGAATGAAGCAGAAGGCGGTGACCCAGTGGTTGATGCGTTCCGGTGCGGTGTAGCGCACGATGGTGTCACGACGTTTCATTTGCGCACCTCGTCTTTCTCTTCATGCAGATTGTCCTCTTCCTCGTCAGCGCGGTTTGGACCGACGCCCACATAGTGGAAGATACTGGCCGCGAAGGTTGCCGCAAAGCCGACCGCCGCGAGCGGTTTCCAGATGCCTTTCCAGAACTTAACGGTCTGACTGATTTCCGGATTCTCTGGCAGGCCGTGATACAGATTCGGCTTGTCGGCATGGTGCAGGACGTACATCACGTGCGTCCCGCCGACACCTGCCGGATCGTACAGACCCGCATTGTCATAGCCGCGTGTTTTCAGCTCGGTGACACGCTCGCCCGCCAGCACTTTCATATCCTCTTTAGAGCCAAAGTGGATAGCACCGGTTGGGCACGTTTTCACACAGGCCGGTTCCTGACCCACGGTGACACGGTCGACGCACAGCGTACATTTGTAGACGCGGTTGTCTTCCGGGTTCATGCGCGGTACATCGAACGGGCAGCCCGCGATGCAGTAACCGCAGCCGATGCACTGCTCAGACTGGAAGTCGACTATGCCGTTGGCATACTGAATGATAGCCCCTTCTGCAGGACATGCTTTCAGGCAGCCCGGATCGGCGCAGTGCATACAGCCGTCCTTACGGATCAGCCACTCCAGTTTGTCGTTCTGTTCCACTTCCGAAAAACGCATCACCGTCCATGATTTGGCGGTCAAATCGGCCGGGTTGTCGTACACCCCGACGTTGTGACCGATTTCATCACGGATGTCGTTCCACTCAGAACACGCCACCTGACAGGCTTTACAGCCGATACAGGTGGTCACGTCGATGAGCTTCGCCACTTCCTGTTGGTGATCCCGCGCCTGAGGCGCGGGAGTGAAACCGTTAGTCGCGGAACGACGGATAATATCTTGCGATTGATAAGCCATAAGTCGTCTCCGCTATACCTTTTCCACGTTCACAAGGAAGGATTTGAACTCCGGCGTCTGGGTGTTGGCATCGCCAACGTATGGCGTCAGGGTATTGGCGATAAAGCCTTTCTTCGCCACGCCCTGGAAGCCCCAGTGAATCGGAATACCGATGGTGTCTACCTCTTTACCGTCCACTTTCAGCGTGCGAATACGTTTGGTCACCACCGCCTTGGCTTTGATGTAGCCGCGATTGGAGGAGACTTTTACCGTGTCGCCATGGCCGATACCGAGTTTACCCGCCAGCTTCTCACCGATTTCAATGAACTGTTCCGGCTGCGCGATAGCGTTCAGCAGCGCGTGCTTAGTCCAGTAGTGGAAGTGCTCGGTAAGACGATACGTGGTCCCGACGTACGGGAACTTATCGGCTTTACCCATCGCGGCCATATCGTCTTTGAACACGCGTGCGGCCGGATTCGAAATAACGTTCGGGTGCAATGGGTTGGTGCCGAGCGGCGTCTCAAACGGCTCGTAGTGTTCCGGGAACGGCCCTTCTGCCATCTTATCGAGGGCAAACAGGCGTCCCATCCCTTCCGGCTGCATGATGAATGGGCCAACGTCGGTGCCCGGTGCAGCCGTGCTGTAATCCGGAATATCCACGCCGCCCCATTTCGCGCCGTCCCACTTCAACAGCTGACGCTTCGGATCCCATGGTTTGCCCTGCGGGTCTGCGGATGCACGGTTATACAGAATGCGGCGGTTAAGCGGCCACGCCCACGCCCAGCCGAGCGTATTGCCCAGGCCTGACGGGTCAGCGTTATCACGTCGCGCCATCTGGTTGCCATCCGGCGTCCAGCTCCCGGCGAAAATCCAGCAGCCGCTGGCGGTGGTGCCGTCATCGCGCAGTTGGGCAAACGAGGTGAGCTGTTGGCCTTTCTTGACGATAACCGCGCCGGTTGCCGGGTCGGTTATGTCTGCCAGCGCTTTGCCGTTGCTTTCCATTGCCACTTCTTCCGAAGCAGGCTCGTCCGGCGTGGAGTAGTTCCACGTCATGTTCAACACCGGCTCCGGTACTGGGCCGCCGTCTTTGGCGTACATTTCACGCATCCGCATGAAAATACCGGCGAGAATTTCCCCGTCCGTTTTGGCGATCCCAGGGGCGTCTGCGCCTTTCCAGTGCCACTGCAACCAGCGACCGGAGTTAACGATAGAACCGTTCTCTTCGGCAAAGCAGGTCGACGGCAGACGGAACACTTCGGTCTGAATTTTTGACGGGTCAACGTCGTTCTGTTCGCCGTGGTTCTGCCAGAAAGTCGAGGTTTCGGTATTCAACGGGTCGATGGTGACGAGGAACTTCAGCTTCGACAGCGAGGCCACAATTTTATTTTTGTTCGGGAACGACGCCACCGGGTTAAAGCCCTGGCAGAGATAGCCGTTCACCTGGCCTTTGGACATCATCTCGAAATACTGCAGAACGTCGTAACCTTTGTCCCACTTCGGCAGCCAGTCAAAGCCCCAGCTGTTTTCCGCTGTGGCTTTGTCGCCATAGAAGGACTTCATCATCGAGACGAAGAACTTCGGATAGTTGCCCCAGTAGTTCACCTGGCCTTCCAGCAGCGGTTTTGGCGTGTTGGCGGTCAGATAGGTTTGCAGGTCGGTTTGTTTCTCGCTTGGCAGCGTCATATAGCCTGGCAGGCTCTGTGACAGCAGGCCGAGATCGGTCAGACCCTGAATGTTGGAGTGTCCGCGCAGGGCGTTCACGCCGCCACCCGCCATGCCCATGTTGCCGAGCAGCAGCTGGATCATCGCCATGGTACGAATGTTCTGCGCGCCAACCGAGTGCTGGGTCCAGCCCAGGGCATACAGGAACGAGGCGGTTTTATCGTGCGCGCTGGTTTCTGCGATGTACTCGCAGACTTTCAGGAAGTCGGCTTTTGGCGTACCACAGATATTTTCGACCATCTCCGGCGTATAGCGGGAAACGTGCTCTTTCAGCAGGTTCCACACGCAGCGCGGATGGGTCAGGGTCGTATCGCGTTTGGCGTGACCGTTTTCGTCCAGCTCGTAGTTCCAGCTGGTTTTATCGTACTTGCGCTTATCCGCGTCATAGCCCGAGAACAGGCCGTCATCGAACGCGTAATCTTCACGTACGATAAGGCTGGCGTTGGTATACGCCTCGGTATATTCGCGGTTAATTTTTTCGTTGTTCAGCAGGTACAGGATAACCCCGGACAGGAAGGTAATGTCCGTGCCGGAACGAATCGGGGTATAGAAATCCGCGACCGATGCCGTACGCGTAAAGCGCGGATCGATAACGATAAGTTTGGCGCCGTTGTGGATTTTGGCTTCCATCGCCCAGCGGAACCCTACCGGATGCGCTTCAGCGGCGTTACCGCCCATCACCACGACCAGGTTGGCGTTCTTAATATCCACCCAGTGGTTGGTCATCGCACCGCGACCAAATGTTGGAGCAAGACTTGCTACCGTTGGTCCGTGTCAGACGCGTGCCTGGTTGTCTACCGCGAGCATACCGAGCGCACGGGTGAATTTCTGCGTTAAATAGCCGGTTTCGTTACTGGAAGCGGACGCACACAGCATACCGGTGGAGAGCCAGCGGTTAACGGTGGTGCCTTCAGCATTTTGCGCGATGAAGTTGGCGTCACGGTCAGCTTTCATCAGCCTGGCAATGCGGTCGAATGCCTCATCCCAGCTGATTTGCTGCCATTTATCGGAGCCTGGCGCGCGGTATTCAGGGTATTTCAGGCGGCTTTCGGAGTGGATGAAATCCACCAGACCGGCGCCTTTCGGGCACAATGCACCGCGGTTTACCGGATGATCCGGGTCCCCTTCGATATGGAAGATGGATGCTTTGGCGTTCTTTGCGCCGTCACCGAGGCTGTACATCAACAGCCCACAACCGACAGAACAATATGTGCAGGTGTTACGGGTTTCGCGGGTACGCAGCAGTTTGTACTGCCGTGTTTCCGCCAGCGCTACGCTTGGGGCAAACCCCAACGCCGCTGCCGTAGTGCCTGCCATACCGCCAGCGCAGATCTTAAAGAACTGCCTTCTGCTGACCTGCATGGGTCACTCCTTGTTTCGACATTGCTTTCCCGTCGCCATTCAATACCTAAACCGCTCAGGGAATGGATTGTTATTTAACTTTGCGGTCAATGCCGCAAAGGTTCAGAATTAGGGTAATCTCCCTCTTTCCCGGAGGGATATGCCTTCAGAATACCACATTGTGTGTACGTTTGTTCCAATACGGTTAATGCAAAGTGAACGAAAAAACATCAGAACAGATTGGTAATGTGAGTGATATCACTGGAATGCGTCAGGTGAGTCTTTGGAAACGCCAGGACTTGCAGCATGCCCAGCAGGATGACCTGGCTGAAGAAGTGCCCGTGGCGCTGGTATACAACGGCATATCCCACGTGGTGATGATGGCATCCCCCAAAGATTTGCGCCTGTTTGCCATTGGTTTTTCCCTGTCCGAAGGGATTATTGAAAACCCGGGAGAAATCTACGGCATGGATGTGGTGTCCGTCTGTAATGGTCTTGAAGTGCAGATTGAGCTTTCCAGTCGCCGTTTTATGGCCCTGAAAGCGCGGCGTCGGGCGCTGGCCGGACGCACCGGGTGCGGCGTTTGCGGGGTGGAGCAGTTAAACGATGTCGGCAAACCGATCTCGCCCCTGCCGTTCAGCCAAACATTCAGCCTGAAATATCTCGATCTCGCTCTCGAACACCTGAACGATGTGCAACCGGTGGGTCGCCTGACAGGCTGTACGCACGCGGCGGCCTGGGTCATGCCGGACGGTCGTCTGGCGGGTGGACATGAAGACGTTGGCCGCCATGTGGCGCTCGACAAACTGCTGGGGCACCGCGCAGGTGAAAGCAGAGCGTGGCATCAGGGCGCGGTGCTGGTTTCCAGCCGGGCAAGCTATGAAATGGTGCAAAAAGCCGCAATGTGCGGCGTCGAAATTCTGTTTGCCGTCTCGGCCGCCACCACGCTGGCCGTGGAAGTGGCTGAACGCTGCAATCTGACGCTGGTGGGTTTTTGCAAACCAGGCAGAGCGACGATTTATACGCATCCGCAGAGGCTTGTTTAGTTTTTTCCCAATAATGAGACAAATTATAATATGTATTACGTGGAAATATTGATGATAGTTATATCCACGTAATTTTTTACCGGCAGGTTAAATTATGGACCTTATCTCACCATTTCTAATTAAAATCCAGGCTAGTGTGGGATCTTTCCTTGTCAAGGAACTGACATGTCACATGGACCTTTTAAAGAATATGTAGTAGATGACGCAATATGAGGTAGGTTTTGCTGTGCGACATCCGATAGTGGCATGGAATATTGGGGCACACTCACCAGGGAGTAACAACCTATCTACCATTGCGGTTTTATTTGCCAATGGAATGGGCTGGAAACAGGATAAACTCACCGGAGGTACATTAACCAATGCGTTTCGGCATACCATTTGGCAGGCTATGATCAGTAATGAGTATGGTAACGATTCTGCTACCCAAGTTGGAAGTGCGCATGAAGAGAGCCCGCTCCTGCTTAGACAGATTGAAGCATGCCAAAAGGGAGGTCTGGTGGTTTGCAGATTATTAACGACGGATGAAGCAGACGAAATTATAGATTTGAAGAACAATATCATTGGTCGATATGTTGGTTTAAATAACCCCGGGAAAAGTAATAGTGAGTTAGCTAAGCTTTTGCTGAGAGCTTTCTATAGAGACGGACTTTATACGCTAAATAGCTGCGCCTAATACCGCTACACTTTTGCCAGCCCATGCTTTCTTCCGGGGAACGGGCTGGCGGTTTCCATAAAATGACGAACTT